>JAJFTE010000019.1 GCA_021373175.1 Actinomycetes bacterium | reverse complement strand
CGCAAAGAGAACCAGGAACAGAAGGTCTACCTCTATTCGTGCTTCGACCGTCTCGGGATCGGGTATGCGCGGTCGGAAGCGAACTTCGTGTACGTTCACACATTCCGTGCGGTCGAAGTCTTCGAGGCCCTTCTCCAGGAGGGCGTGATCGTCCGTGACTTCGGGACCTCAGAGACGCTGAGGGTGGGAATCGGCACTCCCGAAGACACGCAGATGACGATCACGGCGTTTGAAGCGGTCGCTGCGCGACTCGGCAGATTCTAGCGTCGCGCGCGACTGCGGGAGCGGTCAGGACATGCGACGCACGCGCTGCGTGCCGGAAGGGTGAGAGAGCATGCTCGTCATCATGCGCGACCACGCGAGCCAGGCGGAGATCGACCACGTCGTCAGCTTGCTGCACGAAGCAGGCGCCGAGGCGCACCTGTCGCACGGCGAAGTGAAGACCATCATCGGTGTCATCGGCGAGCGCGAGGTCATGTACGCGCTCGACCTTGAAGGTCTTGAGGGCGTTGAGCACGTCGTTCGCGTGCTCAAGCCGTACAAGCTCGTTTCGCGCGACTTCCAGGCCCATGACACGGTCATCACTGTCGGCACCGCCACGGTCGGCGGGGGCGCGTTCGCTGTGATCGCGGGCCCGTGCTCCATCGAGTCCGAGGAGCAGATGATGGCCACTGCGCGGGCGGTGAAGGCTGCCGGCGCCACGATGCTCCGGGGTGGCGCCTACAAACCGCGAACGAGCCCCTACGCGTTCCAGGGGATGGGCCTCCAGGGCCTGAAACTCCTACGGGCGGCCGGCGACGACGTCGGCCTCCCTGTGGTGACCGAGGTCCTTGACGTCCGCGACGCCGAAACGGTAGCCGAGTGGGCAGACGTGCTCCAGGTGGGCGCCCGCAACATGCAGAACTTCATGATGCTCGACGAGCTCGGCACGCTTCGGAGGCCGATCCTGCTCAAGCGCGGGCTCTCGGCCACCATCGAGGAGGTGCTGTCTGCCGCAGAGTACGTGCTCAAGGGCGGTAACCGCGACGTGATGCTTTGCGAGCGCGGTATCCGGACCTTTGAGACCTACACACGCAACACGCTCGATCTTGCCGCGGTGGCGGCGCTCAAGACGCTCACGCACCTGCCGATCATCGTGGACCCGTCGCACGCCACAGGACGACGCGAGCTCATCGCGCCGATGTGCCGCGCCGCCGTGGCCACCGGCGCGGATGGCGTGATGGTCGAGGTGCATATCGACCCCGAGCACGCGCGTTGTGACGGCCCGCAGTCACTGCGTCCGGACGAGTTCGAAGCGCTCGTGGATGACATAACGCCGCTTGTGACGCTCGAAGGCCGCACGTTCGGGAGAGCATGATGTTCCACTCGATGATGATCGTCGGGATGGGGCTCATCGGCGGATCGATCGCCGCGGCGGCCAAGGAACTCGATGACGCGCCGGTCATCTATGCTGTGGACACCGACCAACAGACGCTTGCGTACGCTATCGAGACCGGGCTTGCTGATGCTGCGGCCCAGCCGGACGAGGCATTCTCGGCGGGCTGGCTTGCACCCGGGGTCGTCGAGGCCGTTGTGCTGGCGATGCCGGTGCGCCATATCGCGGCGTGGCTCTCCAGGCTGCGTGACGCCGGGTACGCGGGCGTCGTCACGGATGTCGCGTCCACCAAGCACGGCGTGATCCAGGCCGCCGAGCGCTACGTGGATTCCACCTACGCGTTCGTCGGCGGCCATCCGATGGCCGGCTCCGAGCGAAGCGGCATCTCGGCCGCCGATCCCGGGCTCTTCCGCGGCGCGTACTACGTGCTCACGCCCACCGGCGACACCAACCTGGAGGCGTACCGGCAGGTCCACGAGTTCGTCTCGGCCATCGGTGCGCGGGTCATATCCGTTCCCGCCGAAGCGCATGACGAGGCGGTCGCGGTGGTGAGCCACGTTCCGCACGTCGCGGCTGCCGCACTGGTGGCATTGGCGTCGCGACGCTCCGAGCGGGGCGGGCCAGACGTGCTGCGGCTTGCCGCAGGCGGTTTCAAGGACATGACACGCATCGCGGCTGGAAGCCCGGAGCTGTGGACGGGTATCTGTCTGGACAACGCCGGCCCGCTCGTAGCGGGCATCGAGGAGCTCCAGGCGGTTCTGGGCGAATTCGCCGAGGCGGTCACCGAAGGCGATGCCAGTGCCGTGCGCGCGTGGCTTGCGGAGCCTGCCGCGGTGCGCCGCGAACTTCCGGCGCAGTGGGTGCCGGACACGTCCGCGCTCTTTGAGCTCTCGCTGCCCATGTCCGACCGTCCGGGCGTAGTGAGCGAGATCACCACCGCCGTGGGCAGGGCGGGCTGCAATATCGAGGATATCGAGATCGACCACCAGTCGGAGGACAGCGCGGTACTGCGTCTGGTGCTCACCGACGAAGGCGACCGCTCGCGGCTGCTCCGTGAACTCGATGCCGCGGGCTTCCATGCGGTCCTCAAACCTCTGGAGTAGGGAGCGCGGATGCGGTACCACGTTCGCCCCGCAACATCGCCGCTGTGTGGCAGCGTGCGCGTGCCCGGTGACAAGTCCATCTCACATCGCGCCGTGCTCTTCTCGGCCATGGCGGATGGCACGTCGCGGCTTTCAGGCGTGCTCGACAGCGCCGACGTCCGTGCGACGATGGCCGCGGTCGAGGCGCTTGGCGCCTCACTCGAGATCGTCGAGGAGACAGCCGAGGGCCTGGAGATCGTCGTGCGCGGCTGGGGCGCGGATGGGCCGATCGAGCCGCTCGGGCCGATCGACTGCGCCAACAGCGGTACGACGATCCGCCTTCTCATGGGAGTGCTTGCAGGGTGGCCGGTCCACGTGGTGCTCACGGGCGACGAGTCGCTCTCGCGTCGCCCTATGCGGCGCGTGACGGCCCCACTTGCCGAGATGGGCGCCCGCTTCGAGACCGCCGAGGATGGCGTGGCGCCCATCGGTGTCCGCGGCGGCGGACTGCTGCCCGGCTCGTTCGATCTTCCGGTCGGCAGCGCGCAGGTGAAGACGGCGCTGCTCTTGGCCGGGATCCGCGCGACGGGGCGCACCACGGTCTGCGAGCCCGCGCCGAGTAGGGACCATACCGAGCGCATGCTGCCAGGATTCGGCGTGCCGATCGTGCGTGACGGCCTCTGCGCGAGCGTGACGGGACCGGTCCTGCCGCACGCCGCCGACGTGTCGGTGCCTGCGGATGCTTCCTCGGCAGCATTCCTGGTGGGAGCGGCGCTGCTGGTGCCCGGGAGCGACGTGACACTGCCCGGCATCTCGCTCAATCCCACGCGCGCCGGCTTCCTGCGCGTCCTCAGCCGCATGGGCGCGGACCTGCAGGTAACGCCGGGTCCGGACGTCTGCGGCGAGCCTGCGGGCCAGGTGCGCGTGCGGTACACCGAACGACTCGAAGGCACAACAGTCAAGGCCGAGGAGGTCCCGTCGCTCATCGACGAGGTTCCGCTCCTGGCGATCGTCGCGACCGCGGCTTCAGGTACGACGCGGTTCGAGGGCGTGGGAGAGCTGCGGCTGAAGGAGTCCGACCGGCTCGGCGCCATGGCCGGGGCTATCAACGCACTCAAGGGAGCGGCTGCGGTCACCGACGACACGCTGACGGTCACCGGCGGGCGCCCCCTGACCGGCACGGCGCTCGACGCTTTGGGAGACCACCGCCTTGCGATGGCGTATGCGGTCGCGGGACTGACGGCAGCAGGCGAGACGGTGATCGACCGGTTCGAAGCGGTGGACGTGTCATACCCGGGGTTCGCCGGGGACCTGGCGACGCTGCTGAGAGCGTGACCCTGCCCGGCCGGGCGGCGCCGTGCACCGTCTGTGTGGAGCCCGCTCGCATGGTAGAATCCAAGTGCTCGGCCCCGCGACCTGCAGGAGTCTTGCGCATGATCATCGCTATCGACGGACCCGCCGCGTCCGGAAAGTCCACCGTCGCGCGCGCTGTGGCGCGACGCCTCGGCTTCCGCTATCTCGATACCGGTGCGATGTACCGCGCTGTCGCTGCCGAGGCGATCCGTCTCGGCCGGCCGCTCGAGGACGCCACGGCGATGACGGGCCTTGCCGAGACGATCCGCGTGAGCTTCGCGTACGACAGCGGCGATCCGGTACCGTACGGCGTCTTCGTTGGCTCGCGCGACGTCACGCGGGAGATCCGGACGCCCGCCGTTGACGCCGCTGTCAGTCTCGTGGCGCGCATCCCGGGCGTTCGCCGCGCGATGGTGCCGCTGCAGCGTGAGTTCGCCGGCGGAACGGATACCGTCGTGGAAGGCCGTGACATCGGGAGCGTCGTATTCCCGGACGCCGCCGTGAAGGTGTTCCTCACGGCTTCACCGGAGGAACGGGCACGTCGGCGTGTGGGTGACCGCGCGGCGGCCGGGCACGAAGCCGCGGTCGCCGCGGTGGCGACGGATATCGCGCGCCGCGACACGATCGATAGCACGCGCGAGGCAAGCCCGCTTGTTGCGGCGGCGGGTGCGCGCCATATCGACACCACAGGAGCGAGCGTCGACGAGGTGGTCGACCGCATCGAGGCGCTCGTGCGGGAGGCGGTGGCGTGATGCTCGCCTGGGTCCTGCGCCCGTTCGGCCGGATTGCCTTCAAGCTTGCGTTTCGTGTGAAGGTCGTGGGACGCGAGAACGTCCCTGACGCGGGTGGCGCGATTCTTGCGGGAAACCACGTGTCGTACATGGATCCGGTGCTGCTGTGGACGTATTCGCCGCGTTGGGTCCACTTCATGGCGAAGCGGGAGCTCTTCCACGGGTTTCTCGGCTGGGCGCTCAACCACCTGTATGCGTTTCCGGTGGCGCGAGACACGGCCGACCGCGCCGCGATCGGAGCGGCCACGGAGTTCCTGCGCGAAGGCGAGCTTCTAGGGATGTTCCCCGAGGGCACGCGCGCTGGCGCTGAAGGCCCCGCCGAAGCACACGGCGGTGCAGCGTTCATCGCGATGCGCGCTGGCGTGCCCGTCGTTCCCGTCGCGTTCGCCGGAACGGAGCGTGTCCTGCCCAGAGGACAACGCTTTCCGCGCTTCGTGCGCGTCGTCGTTAAGATCGGTACGCCGATCGATCCACAGAGCGTGGGCGACGGCCCCCGGAAGGAGCGCGTCCAGGCGCTGACAGCCGAAATCATGCGCAGGATCGCCGAGGAGCTCGAAGAAGCCAGGAGGCTTGAGAGATGAAGGTCATCGTCGCCGAGCATGCTGGCATCTGCTACGGCGTGGAGCGGGCGCTCAGGCTGGCCGGAGAGGCCGCCGACGCCGGTGGGCCGGTGCATACGCTCGGCCCGCTCATCCACAACCCGCAGGCGGTGCAAGCGCTGCGCGACCGCGGCGTGGCGGTCGCCTCTGACGTGGCCGAGGTGCCGAGTGGCACGCTGGTGATCCGCTCGCACGGTGTGGATCCGGCCGTGATCGAGCGCGCCGATGAAGCCGGGCTTGCTGTGGTCGACGCAACCTGCCCGTTCGTGTCGACCGCCCAGCGGGACGCAGCCGATCTCGCCGCTGAAGGCTACACGGTCGTGATCGTGGGAGACGCCGAGCATCCCGAGGTCGAAGGCATTCTTGCGCATGCCGGCGGCAGCGCGCTTATCGTTCAGCGCGCAAGCGATCTGCCGGAACGCCTGCCGTGTAAGCGTGTGGGCGTCGTCGTCCAGACGACCCAGTCGCCGTCGCGTCTCCAGGAAGTCGTCTCGGCGCTTCTTGGCAGGGTGAACGAGCTGCGCGTCTTCAACACCATCTGCAGCGCGACCGCTCATCGGCAGAAGGCTGCCGATGAGCTCGCCCGAACCGTGGACGTGATGGTCGTCGTGGGTGGCCGGAACTCCGGCAATACCACGCGTCTCGCGGAGATTTGCCGGGCAGTCAATCCACGCGTCCATCATGTTGAGACTGCCGAGGAACTGGACCCCGCGTGGTTCGAAGGCGCCCATGTCGTCGGCGTGACGGCCGGGGCGTCAACGCCTGACGAGCAGATCGCGGGCGTCATCGCCGCTATCGAGGCGCTCTCGTGACGCAGGGCCGACTGCGGTATGGCGACGCTCACCCCTTCGCCGGCCGGATCGCGGCGCTCGCACCCGGCAGTGTCGTTGCGGCATCCGGTTTCGAGGTAGGAGATGTCGTCGTGGAGATCGACCGCGAGCCGCTCCACGACATCCTCGATTGGCAGTGGCTCACCGCCGACGACCGGTTCACGATAACCGCGGAACGTCGCGACCAACGCTTGGAAGCGGAGGTCGAACGCGTCCCGGGACAGGGGCTTGGGGTCGAGTTCGAAGGCGTGGTGTTCGATGGCGTGAGACAGTGCGTGAATTCCTGCGCCTTCTGCTTCATCTCACAGCTTCCCGCCGGCTTGCGCCCCGCGCTCTACGTTCGAGACGATGACTTCCGTCTGTCGTTTCTGTACGGCAACTTCATCACGCTCACCAACCTTGACGACGCGGACGTCGAACGTATCGTGCGCCAACACTTGTCGCCGCTGTATGTCTCGCTCCATGCGGTCGACAAGGACGTGCGGGCGCGGCTGGTCCGCCCGACAGCCGGCGACAGCACTCTCCAGCGTATCGACGAGCTGCTCGCGGCTGGCATCCAGCTGCACGTGCAGATCGTGCTTGTGCCCGGCGTCAACGACCGCGACGTTCTCGAGGGCACCCTGGAGTGGCTTGCGCCGCGCGAGGGGATCCTGTCGGTTGGCGTGGTCCCGCTCGGCTACACCGCTCACCAACGCCGTTACGAGCGTTCGTTCACGCCCGAGGAGTCACGCACGGTCCTTGAGCGGGTATCGCCGTGGCAAGAGCGGATGCGTGCGGAGCGCGGGGCTGGTTGGGTCTATGCGGCTGATGAGTTCTACCTTGCCGCCGGGCAGGAGCTGCCCTCCAGTGAGGCGTACGATGAGTTCCCGCAGTACGAGAACGGCATCGGGCTGGTGCGCACGTTCATCGACGAGTTCCACAGCACCGCGCTTGCGCCTGGCGCTTGCGTGCCCGAGACGACGGTACTCACAGGGACGCTGTTCGCGCCGGTTCTCGTGGGACTGCTTGAGGATGCCGGCGTCTCGGAACGCGTCCGCGTCCTGAGCGTCGAGAACCGCTTCTTCGGCGGCAATGTGTCCGTGACCGGGTTGCTCACAGCGAGCGATCTTGTCGCAGCGATCCGCAACGACGGGTCCGGCGCGCGGTACCTGGTGCCGGACATCGTGGTAAACTCCGACGGTCTGTTGCTCGACGACGTCCCCGCAGGGGAACTCGCCAGACGTGCGGGAGCCCGTGTGCACGTCATCGGCTCCAGCGCGCAAGCACTTGTGGGCGCGCTTCGCGCGTCCGGGTAAGGAGGGCTTTCGTGAGCTTACCGCTCATCGCCGTGGTCGGCCGACCGAATGTCGGCAAGTCCACGTTCGTCAACCGTATCGTGCAAGGCCAGGATGCGATCGTACACGCTTCAAGTGGGGTCACGCGCGATCGCAGCTACCACAAGGCCGACTGGAACGGTGTCGAGTTCATGCTCGTCGACACCGGTGGCATCGAGTTCGCCGCCGATGACGCCTTCGGTCCCTCGATCCGCGCGCAGGCTGTCACAGCCGCCGAGCAGGCCGATGGGGTCGTTTTCCTGGTTGATGGGAAGGCTGGCATCGCACCGGGCGACGACGACGTCGCCAGACTTCTCAAGCGATCGGGACGCCCGGTCTTCCTCGTGGTGAACAAGGCCGACAACCCCGGTACCATCGACATGATCCATCAGTTCTGGGCGCTCGGCCTCGGGGAGCCGTGGGCCGTCTCGGCGCTGCACGGGCACGGCACAGGCGATCTGTTGGACGCGATCGTGGCCATTCTGCCGGAGTCTCAACCTGAAGCAGAGGTCGATGCCATCAACGTCGCCATCATCGGCCGCCCGAATGCGGGCAAGTCGTCCATCTTCAACCGTCTTTTGGGCTTCGAACGCGCCATCGTCTCGGACGTGTCCGGCACGACGCGCGACACCCTGGATACGCTTCTTGAGCAGGACGGCGTCGCGTACCGCCTGGTCGATACCGCCGGCTTGCGTCGTAAGTCGCAGATCGATGAGGAGGTCGAGTACTACAGCTTCGTCCGGGCGATGCGTGCGATCGACCGCGCGGATGTGGCGATACTGGTGGTCGACTCACCGCTTGGTGTGACGGACCAGGACCAACGTGTCGCACGGTTCGCCGCTGAGCGTGGATGCGCGATCGTGGTCGTCCTTAACAAGTGGGACATCGTACCGGGGCCCGAAGGCAAGCTCGAGATCTCGGCCACGGTTCCCGAAAAGCTCGGCTTTATCGGGTTCGCTCCCGTGCTTCGCGTGAGCGCGCTCACCGGCACCGCGATGGGGAAGGTGCTGCCAGCGGTCAAGCAGGCGTACGATTCCTTCACCCAGACCATCACGACGAGCGCGTTGAACAAGTTCCTCACCGGCATCAGGGCCACCGGCCACACGATCTCGCACCAGGGAAAGGCGTTGCGCCTCAACTACGTCACGCAGACGGGCGTCAAGCCGCCGGTGTTCACGTTCTTCGCGAACCACCCACAGCTTGTCGACGACAGCTTCGAGCGGTATCTGGAGAACAGGCTTCGCGAGAACTTCGATCTCACCGGCACGCCGGTTCGGCTCCGTTTCAGGAAGAAGGTCTAAGAAGTGGGCGTGGTCCTGCCCGTCGCGTTGACGCTCGTCGGCGCGTTTTGTCTGGGAAGCATTCCATTCGCAGTCATCGTGAGCCGGCTGTTCTTCCATAGCGACATTCGTTCCTTCGGCTCCGGCAATCCCGGCACCACGAACGTGCTGCGGACGTTCGGTCCGCCCGCCGGCCTGGCTACCTTCGCGCTCGACATCCTCAAAGGTGCCGCTGCCGTGTCCCTCGCGCGGTGGCTTAGTCCGGCCCAGTGGCCCGTTGATGGCCGGGACTGGCTCATGATTGCGGCCGCGATCGCGGCTATCGCGGGACACGCGTTCTCACCGTTCATCGGTTTCAAAGGGGGCAAAGGCGTCGCAACCGCCGCCGGAGCGATCGTGGTGCTTGCGCCTGTCGCGTTTTTCGTCCTGTTTTCGATGTTCCTGGTGATCGTGCTTCTCACGCGAATGGTGTCGCTCGGTTCGATCATGATCGCGCTCGAGTTGCCCGTGCTCTGCGTCGTTTTGTACGGCGACCGCACGCCGATCATGATTTTCGGCGTGCTCGTCGGAGCGATCATCGTCGCCCTCCATCGCTCGAATCTGAGGCGCATCTTCCGCGGCGAAGAGCATAAGATAGGGACGGCCGTCTGATGTCGGAAGGATGCGTGTGATGCGGGTTGCGGTGATCGGAGCGGGATCGTGGGGAACAGCGGTCTCGGCACTTCTCGGCAGGAAGGGCGTCGAAGTCAAGCTGTGGGCGCGTGACCCGGTCATGGCCCAGCGCATCAACGAAGCACATCACAATCCACGCTATCTGAGCGATGTCCTGCTTCCCCAGAGCGTGGTCGCGACCGCCGACATCGAAGCCGCGCTCGGCGGTGCCGAGGCGGTCGTGCTGGTCACGCCGAGTCACGGCGTTCGCGCCACGGCTGAGTCTATGGGCCCGTACCTGAGCGCAGTCACACCAATCGTGAGCCTGTCGAAAGGCGTGGAGCGCGGCACCGATATGCGCATGACCGAGGTGCTCGAAGATGTTCTGGGCGGCAGGTCTCGTCTCGCGGCGCTCTCAGGTCCCAACCATGCCGAGGAAGTGAGCAAGCAGGTGCCCTCGGCGACCGTTATCGCCGCATACGATGAAGGCATCGGCCGCATGTTCCAGGATCTGTTCATGACGCCGACGTTTCGCGTCTACACGAACCCCGATGTCATCGGTGTGGAACTCTGCGCCGCCTGCAAGAACGTGATCGCTGTGGCCGCCGGGATGGCTGACGGGCTCGGCTACGGCGACAACACCAAAGCCACGCTCATGACGCGCGGCCTGGCCGAGATGGCCAGGCTGGGCACGCGTCGCGGCGCGAACCCGCTCACGTTCATGGGTCTCGCGGGAGTCGGCGACCTGATCGCGACCTGCACGAGCCGGCACAGCCGCAATCGAGGGCTCGGCGAGCACCTCGCGCGCGGTGGAACCGTTGAATCGTATGCGGCCGAAACGCACATGGTAGCCGAAGGAGCGACCTCCTGCGTGTCTGTTGACGAGCTCGCGCATCGCGAGAACATGGAACTGCCCATAACACATCAGGTGCGGGCCATTCTCTACGAAGGCGCGTCGCCGATGACTGCGGGGGAGCTGCTCATGGGACGCAGTGCGAAAGACGAACTGCACGGCATGGGCCTCATCGTTGACGAGGAGGGCTGATGCATCGGCCGTTGCTTATCGCTCCGTCCGTCCTCTCGGCTAACTTCACGCGTCTTGGGGAAGCGGTCGCGCTCGTGGAGGCCGGCGGGGCCGACCTCATCCACGTCGACGTGATGGACGGTCATTTCGTTCCCAACCTCACCATCGGCCCGCCCGTGGTGAAGGCGCTCAAGCGCGTCGCCACGGTACCGCTCGACGTCCATCTGATGATTGATAACGCCGAGGCGACGGTCGGCTGGTATCTTGCCGCGGGCGCGGATATGGTCGTGGTGCATGTGGAAGCGTGTCACCATCTGCATCGCATCGTCCAGACGATCCACGAAGCCGGCGCCAAGGCCGGTGTTGCTCTCAATCCGGGCACGGCGGTCTCGGCGATCCAAGGGATCATCGGCGATGTGGACGTCGTGCTGGTGATGAGCGTGGACCCGGGCTTTGGCGGACAGGCGTTCATCGCCTCCACGCTTGGCAGGATCAGGGATATCACCGCGATGGCCCGTGCCAAAGGCGTGCAGCCGCGCATCGCGGTCGATGGCGGCATCGACGAGCACACAGCGTCGCAGGTGGTCGATGCCGGCGCCGACATGCTGATCGCGGGAAGCGCCGTCTTCTGCGGTGAAGACCCGGCTGCCGCAGTGCAAGCGCTCCGGACTGCGGCGAGCGCCACGTTGGTGTAACATAGCGGAGCACTTTCTTCAGGGCGGGGTGAGATTCCCCACCGGCGGTGACAGCCCGCGAGTCCCCAAAGGACAGATCCGGAGCATTCCCGGAGCCGACGGTACAGTCCGGATGAGAGAAGGAAGGTCTGGGCGTGAGCCTGTTCTCCGACGATGCGTCGGCGATTTCCGACCCGTTCCTGCGGCGCGCCTATGCGCTTGCCGCACGCGCACGCGGGTCGGTGAGTCCCAATCCCATGGTCGGGTGCGTCATCGTACGGGATGGCGTTGTCGTCGGCGAGGGCTATCACGAGCGCGCTGGAGCGCCGCATGCCGAGGCAAGCGCGCTCGCCGCCGCAGGCGAGCAGGCACGTGGCGCGACGGTCTACGTGACGCTCGAGCCATGCACGCACTACGGTCGCACGCCACCATGCTCGACGGCGCTCATCAAGTCCGGTGTGGCTGCGGTGGTCATCGGCATGCGCGACCCCAACATGAGCGTGTCGGGCGGCGGTGCGAAGGCGCTTGAGGCGGCGGGCATCAGCGTGGCGTTCGCGGCGTACGAAGCACCCTTCGTCAGACTCAACGAGGCGTGGCTCCACCGGCTTGCGACCGGACGTCCGTGGGTTCGAGTGAAACTCGCGGTCACACTCGACGGACGGCCCGCCTTGCACGCCAGCCGGCGCGCTCGCATCACCGGCGCCGGAGGTTTGTCGGTGACGATGGGCCTGCGCACGGCCGCCACCGCTGTGGGAGTGGGCGCCGCGACGCTCAGGATCGACGACCCGCTTCTCACTGTACGCGATGCCGAGAACCGCACCGCGATCCGGCAACCGCTGCGCGTCGTGCTGAGCCGCACGTCGGTCCCGTCCCCTTCGGCGCGCGTCTTCTCGGCTGGCGGCACGCCGACCCTTGTGGTCACGAGCGACGGAGCCGATCGCAGAGCGCTCGGTGCCGTGGAGCACGCGGGTGCCGAGGTGCTCACCTATCGTTATGCCGACGGGATCGGGGGAGCGCTGCGGGCGCTTGCGGAACGCGACGTGGACGATATCCTCATAGAGGCGGGACCTACCCTGGCAAGTGCGCTGTGGTCGTCTCGGCTGATCGACGAGCTTGTGGTGATCCACGCCGGCGGTATGGGCGGGAATGCGGCGCCTCCGCTTTTCATGGGAGGATCAGACGCACCAGACGGGGACCTTGTGCCGCTCATGCGGGCGGTTGAGGCCGCCGTCCGCAGCGATGATGCCATAACAGTGTGGCGCCCGCGCGCGCAAGCGGGGGGCACGCTTGAGTCGGGAAGGAGTGTTTGATGTTCACCGGTATCATCGAATGTGAGGGCATCATCACGCGCGCCGAACGAGTTTCAGGCGGCATGCGCCTGGAGGTCTATGCTCCGGAGTTCGGCCGTGACATGGCTATCGGCGACTCGATCGCCGTGGATGGCGTGTGTCTCACCGTGGTGAAGTTCATCCGCGGCGCGTTTCTCACCGACGTGAGCGGTGAGACCCTTGAACGCACGACGGTCGGCTCTCTGCGACAGGGCTCGAAGGTGAACCTGGAGCGGGCATTGCGCCTCTCGGACAGACTGGGCGGCCATCTCGTCTCCGGGCACATCGACGGAGTCGGCACGATCCAGATCAAGCAGCCGAACGGCCGGTTCACGGTCTATCAGATCCAGGCTCCCCCCGAGGTGATGACCTACGTCGTCGAGAAGGGCTCGATCGCCGTGGACGGGATCTCCCTCACGGTCGCCCGTGTGGGCGGGGGCGGGTTCACTGTCGCGGTGATCCCGCAGACCGAAGCGATAACGACGCTCAAGGACAAGCCGATCGGGGCTGCTGTGAATCTCGAGGCTGACATGCTCGGCAAGTATGTGAAGCGATTCGTCGCGCTGTACTCCGGCGTTGAAGACGATGCGCCCGCCGCGGGCAGGCGTGGCCTGGGGGACATGCTCCGCGAGTTCACGGAAGGACGCGACCGATGACCACGCCGTTTGAGTCTATCGAAGCCGGCATCGACGTCATCCGCAACGGAGGCATGCTCATCGTCGTCGATGACGAAGGCCGCGAGAATGAGGGAGACTTCGTCATGGCTGCCGAGAAGGTGACGCCCGAGGCGGTCAACTTCATGGCACGGCACGGCCGCGGCCTCATCTGCCTGCCCATGACGGGGGAGCGGCTCGACGCCCTTCGCATCCCGCCGATGACGGAATACAACACCTCCACGCAGGGCACTGCGTTCCACGTGTCGATCGGCGCGAAGAACAAGATCACCACCGGCATCTCGGCAGCCGATCGCGCGGTCACGATCACGACCGCGATCGATCCGGCGGCCACGTCCGACGATATCGCTATGCCCGGCCATGTCTTCCCGCTCCGGGCCAAGCCGGGTGGTGTGCTTGAGCGGGCCGGGCACACCGAGGCCGCGGTCGATCTTGCCAGGCTGGCAGGGCTCGCGCCGGCCGGTGTTATCTGCGAGATCATGAACGAAGACGGCACCATGGCGCGCCGCCCGCAACTTGAAGTGGTTGCCGCCGAGCATGGGCTGCGCATCGTCACCGTGGAGGACCTCATCCGCTACCGCCGCCGGACCGAACGTCTCGTGGAGCGCGTGGCGAGCGTCCGGTTGCCGACTCGCCAGGGCGAGTTCATGGCCTATGGCTATCGCTCACTTGTGGACGACGCCACACACGTGGCGCTCGTCGCCGGTGACGTTGACGGAGCCTCCGACGTGCTCGTACGCGTCCACTCGGAGTGCCTCACGGGCGACGTCTTCCACTCGCTTCGCTGTGACTGCGGCGATCAGCTCGAAGAAGCCATGCGCCTGGTGCAGGCCGAGGGACGCGGTGTGGTGCTCTACATTGTGGGCCATGAAGGTCGCGGGATCGGACTCGCGAACAAGCTCAAGGCCTACGAGTTGCAGGAGCACGGCGCCGACACCGTCGAGGCGAACGAGGCGCTCGGGTTCCCTGCCGATCTGCGCGACTACGGCATCGGGGCGCAGATCCTCTCGGACCTCGGGCTTACGAGCATGCGATTGCTGACGAACAACCCCACCAAGATCGTCGGCCTGGAAGGCTACGGTCTCACGGTAACCGAACAGGTGCCGCTTCAGGTGGGTTGCGGGAAGGAGAACATCGGGTACTTGCGCACCAAGAAGGAGAAGATGTTCCATCGGCTGGACCTGCCGGAGTAGAGACAGGGAGGAGCGCACATGAGCGTGTATGAAGGGAATCTGATTGGTGTTGGATTGAAGGTTGGCATCGTCATCAGCCGCTTCAACGAGCTGCTGTCCTCACGCCTGCTTTCGGGGGCGAACGACGCCCTGGCGCGCCACGGCGTGGCCCTGGACGACGTTGACGTCGCGTGGGTCCCCGGCGCATTCGAGATCCCGCTTGTTGCAAAGAAGCTCGCCGCATCCGCGAAGTACGACGTCGTGCTCGCGCTTGGCGTGGTCATCCGTGGTGCGACACCGCACTTCGAATACATCTCGGCGGAAGTCTCCAAAGGCGTCGCCTCGGTATCGCTTTCCACAGGCGTGCCCGTCATGTTCGGTGTGATCACCGCTGACAGCATCGAGCAGGCCGTAGAGCGTGCCGGCACGAAATCCGGGAACAAAGGCTGGGACGCAGCGCTGGCGGGAATCGAGATGGCGAACCTGCTGCGAGACGTGTCGTAAGGGAGCTGAAAACAAGCCGAAAGGCCCGCAGCGCGCAAGCGTTTCGGGCCTTTCTTCTGGGCAATCCAGTGGGCTCTCGCCACCCTGTGGCTGTCAACCGTGGACGTCCGGTCGTGTGTGCCGCTCAATGAGCGGGAGTACAACCTAGCAAACCCTACGGGCGCGCACAAGCGACGCTGTGTTCGATTCGATGAACGGTCGGTGTGCGACGGCATGTGGAGCCCTGAGGATTGCCGGAGGCTGCGGGTTCCGACTGGACGGTCTATACGCTACCCTGGCAATGTGGGCAGGCAACCCGTGCGCAGAACAAGAGAGGCGTCCATGGGCGGGCAACCGGACGAATCGAGTGCGAAGCGTCGAACCGTGGTTGACGTTTTTGGACTGAAGCTCGAGGTGAGCAACCCGCGCCTCGCGGAACTCCTCACGATGGACGCCAAGGAAGCGCTCACCACCGACATCCGCGGTTTGGCGTCGCGTGGCGCCGGCGAGCGCCTGCGCCCTGACGAGATCGCGCAGGCTACCCCCGACGTCATTCTGACGGCGACCTCACCGCACGACGAGGAGATCACGAGGGCGCGCAGAGCATTAAGGGAGCGGGCAGCAACAGCCGGAAGGACGCTTGGCTTCGAGACGCACGCCGACGGCTTGTGGGTCTCGCCCGCCGGCCTTTGCATACTCATGCGGACTGTTGAGCGTCCCCTGTCGCTTGCCGCCGCGGCGCATTTCGTGGACGAGATGAAACTCCTGCACAAGAAGCGTGAAGACGCTGCGGAGTGCTCGGTGCTCTTCGTGGTCTGTGACCAGCAGACGGCTGACGTCTTCAAAGTGGCGATACGACAGCGCGCTTTGCATGGCATCATGAGAACGGCCACCATTAAGAGTCTGGAGGAGTTGCGTGCGATTCTGCCCGGCAACGACCTCATGCATCGAGATGCCACTGCAGTGCTCGTGCCGGCGGCGAACATCGACGCCGGTGAGATGGTCGATCTTCTGCGTGCGCACAACGCGAGTCCCGAGCGCTCTTCTGAGGGCTTCTAGGACATGAGCGAGCGTATGTGGATCGCGATGAGCGGCGGCGTCGACAGTTCGATCGCCGCTGCGCTCATGGCCGAGCAGGGCCACGACTGCACCGGCGTGACGATGACGCTCGGCAGGGGAGCCGCGGACGAGGCGGCCGTGGCCGACGCCCGGGCTGTCTGTGAGCATCTTGGCATCCCGCACCGCGTCGTCGATCTGTCGGCTGAGTTCCGACGCTCGGTCGTGGAGGCGACCGCCGAGGCGTACGCCGCGGGCCGCACGCCGAACCCGTGCGTGCTGTGCAACGCCGCGGTCAAGTTCGGCATCTTGCTCCAGAGCGCACGCGAGGCCGGCGCCAGGCTTGCGACAGGGCATTATGCGCGCATCGTCGCAGTGCCGGGCGGCCTGCGCCTGGCGCGTGCGCTGGACGCGTGTAAGGACCAGACCTACTTCCTGTACCGCCTGGGCCCTGAGGATCTGGAATACGTGATATTCCCGCTCGGACAGCTCACGAAGACGACCGTCCGTGCGATGGCCGCTGCTCGCGGCCTTGCAGGCACGCACGGCCGCGAGAGCCAGGACGCGTGCTTCCTGGATGCCGGCGGCTATGCAGCGCTTGTTTCGGCCAGCCACCCCGAGGCGTGCCAGCCGGGGCCCATCTACAGCACCGGAGGCGCGGTTCTCGGCACACACGCAGGGCTCTGCCGCTACACAGTGGGACAGCGTCGGGGGATCGGCATCGCCAGTGCCGAACCGCTGTACGTCGTCGGTCTGGACGCGGCGCGCAACGCGATCATCGTCGGTGGCAGACGCGACCTTGAGGTCACGCGCGTGGTCGCAAGCGACGCCGTGTGGTTCGCCGCCGGCGTGCCGCTTCGTGCAGAGGTGATGGTGCGCTACAACGCCGTTCCCGTGCCCGCCGCAGTGCGCCGCAACGGCGACACGCTCATCGTGGTCGCCGATGAGCCTCTCGTGGGAGTGGCTCCGGGACAGGCGCTCGTGTGCTACAACGGTGAGGTCGTGATTGGCGGCGGCACCATCGAGGAGGCGACGTGATCGACCTGCACGTGCACACGTGGCGTTGCCGCCACGCGACAGGGACGGTCGCGGAGTACGTGGCGGCGGCATCCGCGCGCGGAATCGGCACGATCGCCATCACCGACCATCTGCCGCTCTCGCCCGAGCTCATCGCCCGCGATCCTTCGGTGGCTGCGTACGCCATGCCCGAGGCGGAGCTCGGCGCGTACGTGGCCGAGGTGACCGCCGCTCGCGACGAGGCGGCAGCCGCCGGTGGTCCCGAGGTTTTGCTTGGCGTCGAGGCCGATTTGTACCCGGGCAACGAGGCGTTCGCCGGTAGCGTGCTCAAGCGCTGTGCGTTCGACGTCGTGATCGGCTCGGTGCACTTCGTGGACGGCTGGGCGTTCGACGACCCGGACCGTCGCGCGGGCTACGCGTCATGGGACGTTCGTGAGCTGTGGGAGCGCTACTTCGACGACCTTATCGCCGCGTCCGCGAGCGGCCTTGCCGATGTCGTCGGCCACGCGGACCTCGTGAAGAAGTTCGGCTGCGTCCCAGAAGGCGACCTCGCACCGCTTTACGAGGCCGCCGCCGCGGCCTTCGCTGAAGCGGCTGTGGCGGTCGAGGTCAACACCGCCGGGCTGCGCAAGCCGTGCGCGGAGCTCTACCCCTCGGCACCCTTTCTGGGGGCGCTCAGGCGCGCCGGCGTGCCGGTCACGATCGGCTCCGACGCACATGCCCCCGCCGAGGTGGGCTCGGCGTACGGCGAGGCGCGCGCAGCGCTCATCGAGGCCGGGTATTCCTCAGCCGTGGTCTTCCGTTCCCGCCGTGCCGAGGAGGTCCCGCTGTGAGCGCAGCCAGCATAGCCGATGTCTACCGCGCGCTGTGCGACGCGTTCCCGCTTGCGTGGGCCGAGGAGTGGGACGCCGTGGGCCTGCGGGTCGGCGACCCGACCTGGCCCTCGTCCAGAGCGCTCGTGACGCTCGACGCGAACGCGGGCGCCCTGGCGCGCGCTGTTGCCGCCCGATGCGACCTCATCGTGACGCACCATCCGCCCTTCCTGGAACCGCTCGCTACGGTCACACCGGATTCGGCGTCGGGCGCCCTCGCGCTTGCCGCGGCGCGCTCGGGCGTGGCGATCGTGAGCATGCATACCAACCTGGACCGGTCTCCCGCTGGTGCCGAGGCGCTGCCCCGACGTCTCGGGCTGCGAATCGTCGGGGCGCTCGAGTCACCTGTGGCGGGCCTGCCCGCGGACGTGCGCATGGGTCGCCTCTGTCAGGTCCCGCCAACGTCGCTTGCCGCCTTCGCGGCGTCTGTCGGCTCGACGCTCGGGGTCCAGCCGCGGGTCTGGGGTGCTGCGGTCACTCGCGTCTCGACCATCGCGGTGGGCAACGGCTCGGTGCGCTCGCTCATTCCGGCTGCGCTGGCTGCGGGCGCCGATGTCCTATTGGGCGGCGAGGTACGGTATCATGACGCGTTGGACGCCGTGGGAAGCGGCCTGGCGATCATCGAGGCCGGCCACGACGCCACGGAGTGGCCGATGGTCGCGCTGCTCGCGGCCGTCGTGCGCAGTGTGCTCGGCGATCACGCAGTCGTCGAAGAGCCCGCCAGCGTTGGCTGGTGGACCGCGAAAGGGGAGTGACGTGGATCAGCCGACAGCGCTCGTAGCACTGTCCGATAAGGACCTGGAGATCACGCGCGCCACGAAGCGGCTCGACGAACTGCCCGAGAAGCATGCCATCTTGGAACTGCGACACAAGCTCCGCGAGGTCGAGGGCCTCGCCGAGAAGGCCGCGCAGTACGTGGGCGGGCTTGAAGCCGCCATTCGGCGCGCCGAGGATGAGGCGGCGATGATCTCGGCGAAGATCGTCGCCGAGCAGGCCAAGGTCGACTCGGGCGCCATCGACAACCACAAGGAGCTGCAAGGCCTTTCCCGCGAGATCGACTCACTATCGCGGCAGAAGGATAAGAAAGAGAACGAGGTCCTCGCCGTGATGGAGAAGCTTGAAGCCGGCAAGGCGCAAGCCGAGAAGATCGCGGAGACCATCGCCAAGGGCCGCGTGAAAGAGCAGCAGCTCATCGCCCGGTTCCAAGAGGTAGGAAGCGAGTTGCAGCGCGACATCGATCGCATGCAGCGAGAGCGGATCTCGCTTGCCGGCGCTCTGGATCCGGCGCTTTTGGCTCGATACGAGGCGCTTCGGGCCTCCAAGCACGGATTAGCCGTCGGAGTTCTTCAAGGTTCGATGTGCGGCGCCTGCCGGATCGACTTGCCCGCGGGACGCATTCAGGCCTTGAACGAAGGCGATCCGATCGGCGAATGCCCGTCGTGCCACCGGCTGCTGGTCGTGCTCCACCGGGAGCATTCGTGACCGTCCGCGGCACGCTCTACACCGATGGCGGGTCGCGTGGGAACCCTGGCCCTGCCGGCATCGGCATCGTGCTTTTGCGCGAGAGCGGGGACATCTGTTGCTCGGGCGGGCGCTACCTGGGGGAGTGTACGAACAACATCGCCGAGTATCAGGCGCTCATCTGGGGACTTCAGACCGCGCTCGCCTGCGATGTGACGGATCTTGTCGTGCGCTGTGACAGCGAGCTTATCGTCAAACAGATGCGAGGCGAGTATCGAGTGAAGAACGCCGGTCTGCAGCCGCTGCATGCCCGGGCGAAGGAGGCGGCGCGCGCGTTGTCCTCGGTGCGCTACGAGCACGTGCCGCGCGAGCAGAACAAGCGTGCGGACGCGCTGGCGAACGCTGCCATGGACGCTCGGCGCGATGTTGGCGACGTGTCCGTGGCCGGATCCGCACGTGACCAGCGCACGCTCTTCTGAGGGAGGCCATGATGTACGAGCTCAGTGTGAAGGACCACTTCGACGCCGCACACGCACTGCGCGGTTACCCGGGCGAGTGCGCGAAGCTGCACGGTCACACCTGGGACATCGAGGTCACGGTTGAAGGCGACGTACTCGATGACATCGAGATCCTGTATGACTTCAAGCAGCTCAAGGCAGATCTGGCCGAGGTGCTCCAACCGCTCGATCATGGCTTCCTGAACGAAGTCCCGCCCTTCGACGTGCTCAGCCCGACGGCCGAGAACATGGCGCGCGTTGTCTACGAGCAGCTTGCGTCACGCGTGGGCAGGGTAGTGCGCGTGAAGGACGTCACCGTGTGGGAATCGCCGGTCGCGCGGATCACGTACCGGCCGTAGGAACCGCTGACACGCGAAGGGCGACCACATGGCCGCCCGTTGAATACAGGTGTCCCGAGAGACCTCGGCTGCGTTCGTCTCTACTCCCCAAGCTTCCCGTTTCTTACCCTCGAGAACCGCTGACGCTTAGGACGCTTGCGCTAACCCCTCGCGGACACCGGACCCTCCGGCAGCTACTGGTACGCTGGCTTTCAAGACTCGCTCGCTCCGACTTCTCGGGACAAGATTCATCCTACGGCTGGCGGTAGACGGCGTCAACAGGTACGAGCGAAAAAGCGCGGATTCCGGATGAACGGTCGTGTCATGTCTCCGCTCGGGCGTACTGGCCGGGCGAAAGGCTGTGGGCGGTTGAGAATCCTTGCCCGATGGAACCACCCGGCCACGTAGCCTCCGGGGTGCCTCGCGAACGCCACGTTCGTGCTAGACTAATCGAACTACGAACCTTAGTGCTGGCAGGTGTGCCGGCTGGTATGACACGAACGCGGAGGCCTAGACATGCCGAGCGAAACCCTTGAGGAGTACCTCGAAGCGATCTACAAGCTCGCCGAGCACGACGACGTGCGTCCCTCACGCCTTGCGGACGCGATGGCTGTCTCGGCGCCGACGGTCACCTCCGCGCTGAAGCGTCTGAAGGCTCGCGGCCTCATCACACGTCCGGCAGGTGGTGTCGAGCTCACGCCCGCCGGACGGACTGAGGCCCTCAGCATCATCCGCAGACATCGGCTGGCGGAACGCCTGTTGGTCGACGTGCTCGGCATACCCTGGGAAGACGTGCATGAAGAGGCGTGCAGGCTCGAACATGCGCTGTCGCCAAAGGTTCAGGCCGCACTGGAGACCTACCTGGAGAACCCGGAGGTCTGCCCGCACGGGCATCCGATCCCCTCGGCGGAAGGAACGGTGGCGGCGCCAACAGGCGAGCCGCTCTGCGACTTCGGTGCCGGAGCTGATGTCGAGATCGTACGCATCGATGAAGAGGCCGAGGGGCTGCTCACCTATCTGGCGTCGCTGGGCATGTATCCCGGGACGCGCGTGAAAGTGTGCGATGTCGCTCCGTTCCAGGGGCCGCTTATGGTGGAGGTCGGCGGTTCCCGGTATGCGCTTGGCCGCGACATCGCGAGGAAGATCGTCGTTGACGCGCCCGCCATGGCGGGCCGCGGAAGGGGACGTCGCAAGCAGTGAGCCGGATCGCCCTGGGCCCCGACGATGACCCTGTCGCCGCGATCGCGGCACTGCGCGACGGCGCGCCCGTGGTCGCGCTGCTCGGCAACCCGAACGTGGGCAAGTCGAGCCTGTTCAATCGGCTGACCGGCCTTGGAGTCGAGACCGCTCACTACCCGGGAACGACCGTCACGATGAATCTGGGAGAGACGCTTGTCGCATCGCGCACGGCGATCATCGTCGATTTGCCGGGGACGTATAGCCTGAGCGATCACGCGGCCGAGTCGACGGTCACGCGCCGCGCGCTTGTCGATTTGCGTCCTGACGTCGCGATCGTGGTCGTTGACGCCACGAATCTGGCACGCAACCTGTATCTCGTACTGCAGGTGGTCGACCTGGGCGCGCCGCTTGTCGTAGCGCTCAACCTTGTGGACGAGGCCGAGCGCCACGGCATCGACATCGATGCCGTGGCGCTTGCCGCACGCATCGGGGCCCCAGTCGTTCCGATCATCGCGAACGTGGGCGAAGGAGTGGACGCTGTTCTCCGAGAGGCCCTCGATGTGGCCGACGAGCGCCGGACGCCGGACGCCTTCGCATATGAGCCGCCATTCGAGTCTGTGTTGGGGCCGGTCGTCGCCGCTGCGGCGGGTCTTGCCGAGCGCCCCGCCGAGTTCACGCCGCGCGCGTTGGCGCTTCTGCTCTTCGAAGGCGCGCCGGACCTTCTTGGCACCGCTGCGGGCATCGCGTCTGTCGCGGGTGCGGCAGCTCGGGCGCGGTCAGCGAGCGAAGCGGCCTTCGGTGAGCCGCCGCACGTGACGCTTGCGCGCGAGCGCCACGGCGTGGCTGGCAGCATAGCCGAGGAGGTGACGCGCGTCCGTGAGGGCGGGCCGAGAAGGGGCCCCCGCGACCTGTGGTCGTTCACCACATCGCCCAAGACCGGCGTGCCGCTCGTGGTCGCCGTGATGGCGCTGGTCTTCGGATTTCTGTTCGTGGTGGGTGATGCTCTTTCCACCGGCTTCTCCCGGCTATGGGCCGCCTTCGCATCGCCTGCGATCGGGGGCCTGATCCATGCCGTTGCAGGCACCGGGACGCTCGCGGCGATTCTGCGATGGGGACTCGACGCGGGGATCGAGGCATCGCTTTCCATCGGCCTGCCGTACATCCTCACCTTCTATGTGCTGTTGGCCGTCCTTGAAGACTCGGGATATCTCAACTCGCTTGCGTTTCTCACCGACCGCGTGATGCATCGCCTGGGTCTCCATGGGCGGACGCTCTTGCCGCTGGTGGCGGCCGCGGGGTGCAGTGTCCCGGCGATCCTCTCGGTACGCGATCTGCCGAGTAAACGCGAGCGGCTGATCGCCTCGACGCTCATCGCGATGGTGCCGTGCAGCGCGCGGACGGCGGTGATCCTGGGCGCGGTGGGGCACTACATCGGCTGGCAGCCCGCGCTGGGCGTGTTCGCGGTGGTCTTCGCCATCGACATCGCGACGGGCCTGGGGATGAACCGCCTGTTCCCGGGGCACACCGGTGGCCTGGTGATGGAGATGTTCCGGTTCCGGCGTCCGCGGCTGCGGGGGATCCTCACGAAGGCGTGGGCGCAGTTCAGGGAGTTCTTGTTCGTGGCGACACCGATCGTCATCGTGGGCAGTCTGGTCGTTGGCACGCTCTACGAAACGGGCTGGCTCTGGAAGCTCGCCGGGCCGCTCAGTCCGGTCGTCGTCGGCTGGCTTGGCTTGCCCGCGATCGCGGGGCTCACGCTTGTGCTCGGCACGCTGCGCAAGGAACTCGCGCTGCAGCTGCTGGTGACGATGGCGGTCGTGACGCTTGGTGCGGGAGCGAGCGACCTCTCGTCGTTCATGACGCCCACGAACCTGTTCGTGTACGCGCTCGTGAACACGCTCGCGGTACCGTGCGTCTCCACCATCACCGTGCTCGTGCGTCAGCACGGGTGGGCGAGGACGGCGGCCATCGTCGGGTTCACCGTTGCCGTGGCGCTGCTGGCCGGTGGCGTCTTCGCGCGCGTCCTGCCCGCGCTCGGTTGGGCGTAGGGCAGGCGCTGCCCGTCCCGGCTCCATGTGCGGATTCATGTCAGAGCCGTCTTGTATATCGAACATACGTTCGATATACTTTGACGTGCCGGGCGTGGACCCCTGAAAGCTCCTAATCCACGCCCGGCTCCTTCCCCGAAAGAGAGTCTCCCATGGGCCGCAACAGCGCTATCAAAAGGTTCGATCCCGCGAAAGAGGCCGGTCAGCCGCTCGATTTGTTCAGTGGCCGAGACGCGCGCAGGCCGGTCATCGTCGAGCTGCTCCGTAGCCCGTGGATCGTGCGCGGATCCCAGATCGCTTCTGGGACGTCGGGGCATAGTGGCAAGCGGCGCGAGATGGAGGTGGAGGTCATCTGGAACGGCGCGCGACGGGCACCGGCGACGTTTCAGATGAACGGAAAACGATATACCGTCGATGCGCTCGTGCAGACGTGGACGATCGAGCGTGCATGGTGGGACCCGCGGACCCGTCTGAGCCGGCGATGCTTCCGGGTGCTTGCCCGAGGCGGCCTTTACGATCTCGCCTACGACTGTCTGACGGGCCGGTGGCTTCTTGTCGGCGTCGTCGACTAGCCGGCGGCTATGAGCGGTTTCGTGCATCTGCACGTCCATTCGCGGTTCAGCTTCATGGACGGCGCGGCCAACCTCGATGCGCTCATCGGTCGCGCCGTCGAGCTCGGCATGCCGGCACTCGCGCTCACCGACCACCAGGGCCTGTACGGTGCGATCCGCTTCTATCGCGCAGCGCTCATGGCCGGCATCCGCCCGATCATCGGCGCCGAGGTCGTCGTCGAGACGGCCGGGCTCTTCGGTGAAGAGGGCGACCTGCCGCCCGAAGAGCGTCTGCACATCCCGGCGGCGGTGGGCTTCGGGCGTGCCGCGGGACGCGGCTTCCACCTCACGCTGCTCGTGAAGGACATGACCGGCTACCGCAACCTGTGCGGCCTGCTCGCGCGTGCTCATGTGCGCAGCGCCGAGGAGCCCTCGGTCGTGCCGCTCGCGGACCTTGCCAGGCACTCGGAAGGCCTCATCGGGCTGTCGGGCTGCACGAACGGCGAAGCTGGCGCGGCCGTGCTGGCGGGTCTGGGGTGGCGCGCGGAGGCGACGCTCAAACGCCTGTCGCGCTGTTTCGCGCCCGGTGACTTCTACGTAGAGCTCATGCAGCTGCTCACGCCGGAAAGCCCTCGCTACGTGAGCGGCCTTGCGGCCATCGCACAGCGGCTGCACCTGCCGGTCGTCGCCACCAACAACGTCCACTACGTCGAACGTCGTCAGTTCCGGCTGCACGACGTGCTCTCGGCGGCGGGCGCGGGCGGCGGGTTACCCGGGCCGTACGAACGCCAGAACGCCGAACTCTGGTTTAAGCCCGCGGGCGAGATGCGGCGCCTGTTCGCCGACCTGCCGCAGGCGTGCGATGCCACGCTTGCGATCGCCGAGCGCTGCAACCTGGACCTCGGCCTTGGCGCGTTCCACTTCCCGGGCGCCAAGGTTCCTCCGGGCGAGACCCCGTACTCCACGCTCGCGAAGGCGGCGTGGCAGGGTCTCGAGCGCCGTTACCGGCCGGTGACGCCGGCCTCGGTCGCGCGTCTGCAGCACGAGCTCTCGGTCATCCAGGACCTTGGCTTTTCGGAATACTTCCTCGTGGTGAAAGACATCGTGGATTTCGCCCGCTCCCGCGGCATCCGCTGCTCAGGGCGGGGGAGCGCCGGCGACAGCATCGTCACCTACTTGCTCGGCATCACCGACGCCGACCCGATCCGGCACGACCTGCTCTTCGAGCGCTTCCTCAACCCGGAGCGTCGTCAGATGCCCGACATCGACGTGGACTTCGATTCGCGCCGCCGCGACGAGGTCATCGAATACATCTACCGGCGGTTTGGGAGCGAGCACGTGGCGATGGTGGCGACCGTGCAGACGATGACCGCTCGCGGTGCCGTGCGCACCGTCGCGCGTGCCTTCGAGCTGCCGCCGGACGAGGTGAACTCGCTCTCGCGCCACCTGCCATGGGTGAGCGCGCACCGCCTGCGCGAGGTGCTCGACACGTACCCTGAGTGCGCGAGCCACCCGCTCAAGGACACCGCGCGCTACGGCCTTCTCACCGAGCTTGCCGAGGAGCTCTCGGGCTGCCCGATGCACCTGGGGACACACCTCGGCGGCTTCATCATCACGCGCGAGCCGATCGACACCTGGATGCCGCTGCAGTGGGCGGCCAAAGGCGTCGTGGTCTCGCAGTACGACAAGGACGACATCGAGGCGCTCGGCCTGGTGAAGATGGACATCTTGGGTCTGCGGATGCATTCAGCGATCAGCGATACCGTCGAGCTCGCCCGCTCACGCGTGGGCACGGACGCGGTGCCCGAGCCGTTCGAGCTTGTGCCCGACGACCCGTCGGTCTACGAGCTCATCGCCTCGGCGGACACGGTGGGGATGTTCCAGCTGGAAAGCAGCGGCCAGCGCAACCTCGCGATGCGCCTGAAGGAGCGCGATTTCGAGGACATCATCGCCGCGATCTCGCTCTTTCGCCCCGGCCCGCTTGAAGCCGAGATGATCACGCCGTTCATCCGCCGTCGCCATGGCATCGAGCCGGTGCGTGTGCCGCATCCTGCCATGGGCGAGGTGCTGCGCGACAGCTACGGCGTCATCCTGTACCAGGAGCAGGTGCTCCGCGTCGCTTCCGCGATCGCCGGCTTCTCACTTGCCGAGGCGGATAGCCTGCGCCGCGCGATGACCAAGGGCCGCTCCCGCGAGGAGATGGAGGCGATTCACGGCCACTTCGTGACGCGCGCGGTGGGTCTCGGCGTAGCGCGCGACGCGGCCGAGGAGGCGTTTCGCCAGCTGCAGGGCTTCGCGGCGTACGGCTTCTGCAAGGCGCACGCGGCGTGCTTCGCGGTCGTCTCGTATGCAAGCGCGTGGCTCAAGCGTTATTACCCGGCCGAATTCGCCGCCTCGATCCTCAACAACGAGCCGATGGGCTTCTATACGCCGCGCCTTGTGGTGAACGACGCCCGGCGTCACGGCATCGGCATCCTGCCGCCGCACGTGAACGCGTCGCGCGGCCGTTACACGGTCGAAGACGACGGCCGCTCCATCCGCGTCGGGCTGCGCGACGTCCACGAGATGACGCAGCGCCTGCTTTCCGCGATCGAACGCGAGCAGGACGTGCGTCCCTTCCGTGACCTCGCGGACTTCCTGCGCCGTACGCGTGCCGAGGCGCCCGCCGCCGAGAGTCTCATCCGCGTGGGAGCGCTCGACGGCCTCGGCTCGACAGACGCCGGGCGTCCGCCCACGCGCGACGAACTCCTCGCACTCCTGCCCGAGATGAAGGCGGTCATCGCGCGTGAGGGCGTGGCCGGCGACGACGTGCTCGTGCTCGCACCCGCCAAAGCGCGCACGCCCGAGGACCCGACGCACGTCTCGGGCTGGTCGCGCGCGCGTCGTCTATCGGCGGAACTCGAGATCGTGGGACTCTCGCTCGAGTGCCACCCGCTCGCGCTCGCCCGCGCGGACCTTGAGCGCCGGGGCGTCACATGGGCTCGCGACCTGCCGAGACTGGCGGACCGCACCCGCGTGCGCGTGGCCGGCGTGCGCGAGCGCGCACAGACGCCACGGACCCGCTCGGGCAAGCGCACGTGCTTCCTCACGCTCGAGGACCCGACCGGTCTCCTGGATGTCGTGGTGTTCGAAGACGCGCTCAACCGGGCGGGGGAAACGATCGTGAAACACCGCGCGTACGTGGTCGAAGGCGTGCTGCAGAACAATCAGGAACGCGGCATCGCGATCATCGCGGACCGCGTCGAGCCCTATGTGGTGCGCACCGCAAGCGGCGTGCCCGTGCGCATGCGGCGCGGTGTGCCGAGCGGTCCGATGGGACCCTCCCTCGGCGGAGCAGGCGCGCCCGAGGAGGAGTCGTGGGCGGCAGCGGACCTCTACGACGGGTGAGTGTCAGGGTCCGGGCGTTCGGGCGCCCGGGCGACGCCACGGTGGATGGCGTCCTCGCCGAAGCGCTTCTTCACGGCGTCGAGCCCCTCGGCAAGCGCCTTGCGCTGCGGCCTGCGACCGGCCTCGAGGGTCTCGGCGAACAAGTCGAGCTGCACTGCGGCCTGCTCGAAGCCGCTCGCCCCGAAGCCGATCAGCCGCAGCCCTGCGCCTGGCGTCCAGGCAGAACGCAGCAGCGAGAGCGCGACCGGCAGCATCTCGTCCTCGAGATCGGTCGGGACATCCACGGTGCGCCTGATCGTCGGCGTCGTGAAGTCGGCATAGCGAAGCTTCACGGTGAACGTGCGCGCAGACAGGCCGGCGGCTCGCAGTCGCGCGGCTACGTGAGCGGCCAGGCCCGCGAGCGCGCGCTCGACCTCATCGCGCTGGCGCACGTCGGTCGCGAACGTGTGCTCGTTGGAGACCGACTTCGCCTCGCGCTCGTAGCGCACCGGCCGGGGATCGATGCCCCGCGCTCGCGCCACCAGCTCCGGCCCGAAGTTGCCGAGCACCTCACGCGCGGTCGCGTCGTCGAGCGCCGCAAGCTCGCCCAGACGCCTGATCCCGATGCGCCCCAATCGCGCTTCCGTGCTTTTCCCCACGCCGGGAAGCGCTCCCACCGGTAGCGGCGAGAGGAACGCCGCCTCCTCGCCGGGCCACACGACGGTGATACCGTGCGGCTTGTCATGGTCCGACGCGATCTTCGCGACCGTCTTGGAGGATGCAACGCCGATCGAGCAGGAAAGCCCGAGCGCGTCGACCTCGGCTTGAATGCGATGGGCGACGAGCACCGGATGCTCGCCGGTGGCGCCGGGCGTCGCATCGAGGTACGCCTCGTCGATGGAGGTGGGCTCCACATCCGGCGTCTGACGCTCGAGAACGTCGCGTATCGCACGCGACAGCTCAGCGTAGCGGCCGAAGTTCGACGACACCCAGACGGCGTCCGGGCACAACCGCGCAGCCTGCGTCGAGGGCATCGCCGAGCGAACGCCGAAGACACGCGCCTCGTACGAGCAGGTGGAGACCACCCCGCGACGTGACGGGTCGCCGCCCACGATCACGGGTTTGCCGCGCCACGCGGGGTGATCGAGTTGTTCGACCGAGGCGAAAAACGCGTCCATGTCCACATGCAGCACGGCGCGTCCGGTCCACGGTCTGTCGGGTGTCTGCGTCATGTTCCCAGTGTAATGCGCGGCTGCGACACGCGCCCCTGTGATTGATAGACTGATACCCTCCATGAAAGGAGCGCACGTGCTCATCGGTGCTCACGTCAGCGTCGCCGCGGGTTTCCCACAGTCGATCGACTATGCCGAGACCGTCGGCTGCGAGGCTATCCAGGTCTTCGCCAAGTCGCCGCAACAGTGGCGCGCCAAGCCCACGTCTGCCGAGACAGGCGCGGCGTTTCGCGACCGCCGCGAACGCTCAGGCATCGGCTTCGTCTGCACGCACACGGCGTATCTCATAAACCTCGGGTCTGAAGACGACGCGCTTTGGGAGCGATCGTGGCGGGCGCTCGCTGACGAGCTCGATCGTGCCGCGCTCATGGGAGCCGACGCGACCGTCACCCACACGGGCACGAACCGCAGCGGCGACCTTGAAGCCGGCGCACGGAGGATCGCCGATGGCGTCCGCCTTGCGCTGGAGACGGCGCCGGCCGGCGTCTTGCTCCTGGAGAACACCGCGGGCGCCGGCAGCACGTTCGGAACCGGGCCCGAGGAGCTTGGGGCGGTCCTCGGCATACTTGACGTGCAGTGGAAGGAACGCCTCGGCGTCTGTCTTGACAGCTGTCACGCGCACGCAGCCGGATGGGACCTGTCGACGCCGGTGGGCTGGCATGCCTTCACGACGGGCCTTGAACGGTGCTGCGGGGCGGACCGCATCGGCGTCGTCCACGCGAACGATTCGGCTTACGCAGCGGGCCAACACCGCGATCGACATGCCTGGGTCGGTGCCGGGACCATTGGCACCGCGGGCTTCGAGTCGATGTTCGCCGATCCCCGCTTGAGCGCGGCTGCGGCGATCGTCGAGATGTCCGGCGAGGTACCCGAGAAGGATGAGATCAACGTGAAGGTGCTCAAGGCGCTGCGTGCACGCAGCACGCAGCGCTGAGGGAATGCGCGCGACCGATGTAGATGACCTTGCCGTCGGCATTAAGCGACGTAGTCTCACGCATTCTCAGGGAGCGCCTCTCGCTCAGGCGATCGCACGCACTCGCCGATAGTATGAATCGTACCGTCGAGCGCTTATGCGCCAGCCGTGTGTTGCCCGTCACCGCGCTTGAACGTAGCATGGAGCATATACGAGAGAGTCGCTCGCAGGTGCGGGCTTCGAGCTAAGGAGACGTCATGGCGTTCTTCGTGATCGGGCGTGGCCGCACCGACGGCCTGCTTCGGCTGCTCGACGGTAGCGTACACGACACGCGTGAAGCCGCGGCAAGAGCGGTGCAATCGCTCGCGATGGCAGGAACCATCGCCGTGGACGATATCGACGTCTACATCTCGGACCTTAGCGTGGCGGTTCCGGTCGTGGTGGTGGGCATGCCAGCCCAGCCGACAGCGGAGAAGGTTCCCGACGCGGAGGAGGCCGTGGAAGTCGACGAGGTTGCCGCAGGCGCCTGGGAAGCTCCCGCTTCAGCCGTCGTCCACGATATCCCTCTTGCCGAGGTGGACGATGTTGTCCTCGCCGAGGCGCTTATGCGGGCCGCATCGCAGCTTGAGTCGGAAGGGATCGCGACACCTGAGCCGGTTGGATTCGAGGTGCCCCCCTACGCCGAAGGCGAGCTTCTTGCCGATCCTGCGGTGGTGGCCCTCGTGTCCGAAGAGGGTGAGGACACGGTCGCTGCGGACCTCTCGGCCGTGATCGCATCACTTGGCGCGCTGGATGAGTCGCCGCTGGTGGTAGAGCCGGCGCCGCCGGAGGAGCCGACAGGGGAGGTGGAAGGGTGGCCGTGGTTAAACGTCGCGGACGTCGCTGCCGAGGAACCATCGGAAGAGGCCATCGAAGCGCCGGCCGAAGTGCCGCATCTCGCCTCCGCAGCGCCGGTCTTCGCGGAAGTCGCTGAGGTGAGGGTGTTCGACGATTCGGACTCCTTGATCGCTGCGCCGATCATCGGCGACGACTTCGCAGTCGCACCCGTCATCATGGGTGACTATCCGCGGATCACGCCGGATGCCTCCGAGACCGTGGCCGCCACAACAACCGAACCAGAGCCTCACGAGGATGCGGGTCCGGTGCTCGTCAGCGACACAGGCGTCGCCCTGAGGGAAGTCGCAGAGCCAGTCTCGGCATATGAACCCGCCGGAGACCTGGCGCTTGAGATCTACACGTGCGCTGACTGCGTGTACTCGAACACGTGCCCCAAGGTCGACCAAATCGCCCCCGCGGAGTGTGGTGCGTTCCAGTGGAAAGCCGTCTGACCACAAAATCTTGGTGACAGAAACATCCTGCCTACCATATAGTGTAGGCAGGATGTTTCCGTCTTCAGGGGGCCAGGGTGACTGCCGAGCGCCACACATTCCCCTTCAGTGCCATCGTCGGCCAAGATGCGCTCAAGACGGCGTTGCTCATCAACGCTGTCGACCCGCGGGTGGGCGGCGTTGTGGTCCGCGGGCAGAAGGGGACCGCGAAATCGACTGCGGTCCGCGCGCTTGCGGGCATCCTGCCGCCGATCGATGTGGTCGACGGCTGCGCGTTCGGCTGCGACCCTAACGATCCACGCGCGCTGTGCTCCGCGTGCTCCGTCCGAGAGAGCCTCCCGTCAGTGCAGCGCCCCCCGCGCCTGGTCGAGCTGCCCGTCTCGGCCACAGAAGACCGCCTCGTCGGCACGCTCGACCTCGAGCATGCTCTCAAGAGCGGTGAGCGCCGCTACGAGCCGGGCCTGCTTGCCGAGGCGAATCGCGGGATCTTGTATGTCGACGAGGTGAACCTGCTCGAGGACCATCTCGTGGACGCGCTGCTGGACGCCGCGGCTAGCGGCGTGAATGTGGTGGAGCGCGAAGGTGTCCGCTTCATCCACCCCGCACGCTTCATGCTCGTCGGCACGATGAACCCCGAAGAAGGCGAACTTCGGCCACAGCTTCTGGACCGATTCGGGCTGTGCGTCGATATCGAGGGCATCAGCGAGCCGACCGAGCGCGTGGAGGTCATGCGCCGACGCCGCGCGTTCGAAGACGACCCCACAGGCTTCGCACGCCGGTGGCACGCTGACGGCATGGCGCTCGTTCGCCGCATCGAGAAGGCGCAGCGCATGCTTCCGGATGTCGAGCTCGACGACGACCTGCTGTTCCTCATCGCCTCGGTGTGCTCCTCGATCGGCGTCGACGGGCATCGCGCGGATCTTGTCATGGCGCGCGCCGCCGCCGCATTCGCGCTGCTCGACGGCGGGCGTGAGGTGACGCCAGCGCACATCAGGGCAGTGGCGCCCATGGTGCTCGCGCATCGCATGCGACGCACTCCCTTCGACGATGAGTCCTCTTCCGAGAACCGGCTTCAAAACGCGCTCACTGCGGCGGGTGCGGGACAGGACGACGAGGGTGCCGCCGCGGGCGGAGCGAAGCACGGCGACGGTGACGGTGGCGCAGAGACGCCGGCTCTCCGCATGCGTTTGCCAGTTGAGCCGAGCGGTTGTGCGCAGTCGTCCGAAGATGTCCGGACGCGGCTCTCAGTGGACATCGATCGGGTGCGGCGTTCGTATGGCGGCAAGCGGCAGGAGACAACCTCGGACGACCGCTCAGGACGATACGTCCGGTCCGAGCCTCTCAAGCCGGGAACTCAGCCCGATATCGCCTTCGATGCGACAATTCGCGCGGCGGCGCCTTTCCAGACTGCGCGTGAAAGCGGCATGGCGATCAGCCTCGAGCCGTCCGACCTGCGCAACAAGGTACGACGGCGGCGTGTGGGAGCATCGATCGTCTTTTGTGTGGACGCCAGCGGTTCGATGGGCGCGTCGAACCGCATGGAGGCCGCCAAATCCGCGGTCCTCGACCTGCTCGTCGACGCCTATCAAAGGCGCGACCGCGTGGGGCTTGTCGCGTTTCGCGGTGACGCTGCCGAGGTGGTGCTCGCCCCCACGGCCAGCGTCGAGCTGGCACAGCTGAAGTTGCGCTCCCTGCCCACCGGCGGCGCCACGCCGCTGGCGCACGGGCTTGTCTCGGCACTGCAGCTGCTTGAGACCGAGTCTCGCCGCAACGACGACGTCATCCCATGGCTGGTGCTCGTCACCGACGGACGCGGCAATGTGGGAATCAACGGCGGTCTCGGCAGCGAGGACGCGATCACCGCCGCGGCGCGCGTTCGCGAGGCGCGCATCAACACGATCGTCATCGACACCACCGGCGTGCCCGGCGGGGGATCGGCCGCGCGCGACATCGCTCGCACCGCCGGCGCCGAGTACGTTCGGCTCACAACCCTCGACGCGCCCACGCTCACCGTGGCGGTTCGGGAGCGCGTGCACAGCGCATGATGCGGTGGAGTGGGCCTGTAAGCCGGATTCTGTCGTAGACGACCATCTATCTGGGACCGCCGTCGCCGGCGGCCTCACGCGGGCATACCCGAGCGATGGCCGGGCCAGCCTTAGCCGCTCCTATTTGCCCTTGCTCCGGGTGGGGTTTGCCAAGCCGCCACGTTGCCGTGACGCTGGTGCGCTCTTACCGCACCGTTTCAGCTTTTCTCCCGCCCGAAGGCGGGGGAGTTTCCTTTTCTGTGGCACTTTCCGTCGCGTCGCCGCGCCCTGCCGTTAGCAGGCACCCTGCCCATCGGAGTCCGGACTTTCCTCACATCCTTGCGGACGCGCGGCCGTCCGGCCCACTCCACCGAGAACATTGTAGCAGCCCGGACGCAAAACGACCGCCCGAGAGGCGGTCGAGAAGTGCTGGTAGCCCGTACCGGATTCGAACCGGTGATCTCCGCCTTGAGAGGGCGGTGTCCTAACCGCTAGACGAACGGGCCGTTCTTGGCTGGGGTGCTAGGGCTCGAACCTAGACTCTTCGGAACCAGAATCCGACGTGTTGCCAGTTACACCACACCCCAGTTCGCGCATTCGCTGCCTGGGCGCGAGTAGGTATGCTACCTGCGGCTCAAAGGCGTGTCAACCCGCCCGCTCAGTCCGCGGCAAGGGCCCGCGCACGCTCGATACGCTCAAGCGTCCGCTCGCGCCCGAGAAGCTCCAGCGACTCGAACAGCGGCGGGCTCACCATGCTCCCGGTGACCGCGACCCGCACGGCCTGCAATGCTAGCTTCGGCTTCACACCCACGTCCTCGGCCACTGTTCGAAGCGTCTGCTCGATCGATGCCGCCGAGAAGTCGGTGATCGCGGCGAGGGCCTCTCGGCTTGCATCGAGCGCGGAACCCGCGCCGGGCCTGGCGAGCACTTTCTGCCGGGCTGATTCGTCCACTTCGACGTCCCTGAACAGGAACGCGACCATGGGGACGATCTCGTCCATGCGCTTGATACGCTCTGAGACAAGCGGAGCGAGCTTCTCCAACCATTCCTGGCGGCCCTCGACCATAAGCCCCGCAGCTGCCAGGAGAGGCGTCATGCGCGCCACGAACGCCGAAACGCTCAGGTTCCGGATGTACACGCCGTTGAGCCACTCGAGCTTCTCTTCGTCGAAGATCGCCGCGTTCCGTGACACTCGCTCCAGCGAGAAGTTCTCGACAAGCATCTGCCGGGAAACGATGGTCGTCTCGCCGTCGAGCGACCAACCGAGCAGCGCAAGATAGTTCATGAGCGCCTCGGGCAGATAGCCCAGGTCACGGTACGCTTCAACGGACGTGGCACCGTGCCGCTTGGACAGGCGCTTGCCGTCTGAGCCAAGGATCATGGAGAGGTGGGCGAACACCGGCACTGGCACGCCCAGCGCCTCGTAGATGAGAATCTGCTTGGGGGTGTTGGACAGATGGTCGTCGCCGCGCACGACGTGCGTGATCGCCATCGTGGCATCGTCGATCGTGACCGCGAAGTTGTACGTGGGCGTCCCGTCGGTGCGCACAAGCACGAAGTCGTCGACCGCATCGGCCGCGAACGTCACATCGCCGCGTACCGCATCCGGGAACACGATGTCGCCTCGCAGTTCCGGGACCTTCAGGCGCCACACGTGGGGCTCACCGGCGGCTATGCGCTCAGCGGCAATAGCAGCCGCCAGCGCACGGCACGTCCGATCGTACCCCGCGAAACCGCCACGGCCTCGGGCTGCCCGACGCTTCTCGTCAAGCTCCGCAGGGCTGCAGAAGCACGGGTATGCGGCGCCGACCGTCTTCAGGCGGTCGAGCGCCTCGGCATAACTCGCGCTTCGCTGCGTCTGGAAGTAGGGACCGTATTGCCCGCCGACTCCCGGACCTTCATCGTAGTCAAGGCCGAGCCACTCCATAGCGCGGATGATTCCCTGGGTGTTCTCGTCAGTAGAGCGCTCGGGGTCCGTGTCCTCGATCCTCAGAACGAACGTCCCGCCATGATGGCGGGCGTATGCCCAGTTGTAGATCGCTGTGCGGGCTCCGCCGATGTGCAGATGACCGGTGGGGCTTGGCGCGAAACGGACGCGAACTGGCTCGGACACGATCTTCCTTCCGATTGGTGCGGTCTAATCGGTCTGGGCCCGGCGCTCGCTGACACCGGAGCGGCGCAACAGATACCAGGTGACGCCGACGGCCACGATCAACAGGGCCAGTGCGGCACCCTTCATGAGCACGTAAGCCGCGTCGCCGCTCGTTTCGAAGATCACGAGCTTACGGACGACAGCCACGAGGCCAGCCTCCATGACGGTTCCGATCACGTCACGGCGCTGGAGGTAGGCAAGCGCGATGTTGAAGAGCTCAAGAACCACGAAGACGATGAGCACGGAGTCCAGAACCTTGACGATCGCTTCCGGTGTGAGAAAGCCGGTCTTCGTAACCGCATCGTACATCTCTACGACAAGGTCCACGATGCCAAGGGTCGCCATGACCACGAGCAGAACCGAAATGACGCGTTCCAAAAAGTCAACGATCTTGTGCATCAAATCATTGAACATGCGCGTCCCTTCCCTCGGCCACCGCACACACGCAGTATACCAGCCCCCGGGTACACGGTGACTTCCAGCGCGTGCCGTGATGCCTCAGAATAAAAGGTACTCGAGCGGCTGATTCGTTGCCTCAGAATCAATGTACTCGATGCCGGACGCCTCCACCTCCTCTTTCCACCTCGGGTTCTTGCGGGCGTTGAGCTTGTAGAGCCGGTCTTGAAGCTTGCCGATCCGCAACCTCAGGTCGGCCGGGTCGAGTGTCTCGAACCGGGCGGTCAGCGCCGCCTTGACCGTGTCAGGGACGTGTTCTGATGCCAAGACGCGCCGGTACGGGGTGGCCGGCCTGTCGTAGCGCTTGGTCACCTTCGAGCCGTCGCGTGTCTTGGAGACAAGCTTGGCGGACGGCATGAAGAAGTTCGTGTGCAGCCGCACGAGCGCGTGGATCGCGTTCAGAACCTCGAGCTCCTCTGGGGTGTCGAATCTTGCGTAGCCGACGTTCTGGCGCACCACCGACCAGTTCTTCTGCTCGACGTGACATCCGTCGTTCTTCTTGTAGGGGCGGGAGCGCGTGAAGGTGATGTTCTGCTGCTGGCAGTAGCGGTACAGCTCGTCGTTGATGAATTCGCTGCCGTTGTCAGAATCGATCCCGAGCAGCGGGAACGGCAGATGCGTGACGATGTCTGTCAGTGCCGCGAACACGTGGACCTGCGCCTTGTTGCGCACAGCGCGTGTCTCGGTCCAGCACGTGGCGATGTCGGTGGCGTCCAGTGTGTTGCAGTACTCGCCTCCCGTGGAGTCCCCGCAGTGCGCCACCAGGTCGATCTCAAGGAAGCCGGGCACGGCGTCGTTCCACTCCGTGCCGGTGCGCACCTGGATGCGGGACTTCAGCAGCGTGCCCGGCTTGGTGGTCGCGCGCCCCTTGAGCGAGCCTTTCGCGCGATCGGGCGCCAGCACGCGGTCGATCGTGGCCGCGGACATGGAGCGCAGCAGTCCAATCACGCGCTCGGGGCAATCGAGCCGGTTGAAGCGCAGCAGCGCGTCGAGCATGTCGTCCATGCCGGCAGCCATGCGCTTTCCGCACGCGAAGTCCATGCTGGCCCATACCTTGCGCAGCGGCAGCATCACCTCGGCGGTGTAGACCTTCTTGCGGCCGCGCGTCTCGGGACCCTTGCGCTTCTTCGGCTCGCGTCTCAAAGCACGAGCCGCGTAGTTCCGTGTCCAGCCCGTGAGCGCGACCAGTTCATCGAGCATCCGGGCCTTCTCGGTCTTGGACGCCTTCTTGTATCGGCGCCGCATCTCACGCTTGATCGCGCTCTTCTCGGTCATCGAAAACGGCATCCTCTTTGGCCCTTCGCCGGTCGATCCGGCAAGGGCCGGTTCGAGTACCTTCTTTTCTGAGGCATCGAATCGGTTTCGAGTACATTCTTTATGAGGCAACGCGCGTGCTTGCCGCAGGTGCGTGCGCGTGCTATGGTCACGGTACTCATCACGAGGCGGCTGGGCGAGAGCGCAGCTGCAGAGGGCCTAGGGATCGCACCCAGTGAAGCCCCGGCAACCGAAGTCGAATATGACTCACGGTGCCACATTGCGGCAGGCAAACGTGCCTGGCAGATGAGGGAAGATCGGCGCTTGCGCCCACCGTCCCTTGTCTCGAACCGGCAAGGGGCTTTTTCTTTGCCCTTCCAGGTTGTGACGGCGTGCGGGTCACCCCGGCCCGCCCTAGCGAGGAGGCTCTATGTCCCGAGAGTATGTGTTCACATCCGAGTCGGTCACTGAAGGACACCCGGACAAGATGTGCGATCAGATATCCGATGCTGTGCTTGATGCGATCATCAGCCAAGAGGCCGAACTCGAAGCGGAAGACTACACCACACCCGAAGGCGTCAAAGCCTCCGTGGAGGGCGTGCGCGTTGCCTGCGAGACGATGACCACGACCGGCCTGATCATCGTAGCGGGGGAGATTCGCACGCGTGCGTACGTGGACATCCCGACGATCGTTCGTGACACCGTTAGGGACATCGGCTATACCCGCGCGAAGTACGGCTTCGACTACGAGACGTGCGGCGTTGTGACGGCGATCCACGAGCAGAGCTCGGACATCGCCATGGGCGTGGACGAAGCGTACGAGGTCAAGCGCGGGGACACCGATCCCCTCGATCTCATCGGCGCTGGCGACCAAGGCATGATGTTCGGCTACGCCTGCAACGAGACGTCCCAGCTTATGCCCATGCCTATTTACCTCGCGCACCGCCTTGCCGAGCGGCTGACGGCGGTCCGCAAAGGCGAGGTGCTCGACTACCTGCGTCCCGACGGCAAGACGCAAGTCACCGTCCGCTACGTGGACGGCAAGCCGGTGGCGGTCGACAAGATCCTCATCTCGAGCCAGCATGCCGACGGCGTCGACATCGAGAACCTCATGAGGCCTGACTTCATCGAACATATCATCGCGCCCGTCTTCAATCTGGAAGGGGTCGACTGGAAGGACGCCGACATCTACGTTAACCCCACGGGCCGCTTCGTGATCGGTGGCCCCATGGGGGACTCGGGTCTGACCGGGCGCAAGATCATCGTCGACACGTACGGCGGCATGGGCCGCCACGGCGGCGGGGCCTTCTCGGGCAAAGACTGCACGAAGGTCGACCGCTCGGCCGCGTACGCCGCGCGCTGGGTCGCCAAAAACGTTGTCGCCGCCGGCCTGGCTGACCGTTGT
>JAJFTE010000143.1 GCA_021373175.1 Actinomycetes bacterium | reverse complement strand
AGGACATGTGACCCCTTCAGGCCGTCCAACAAGCGCTTCAACCTGACAAACCGGCCCTGTCAGGTATGCTCGGGTGGTAAGCGCGCTTAGGCCGGTTCGCAGGTTAAGCGCGTTGCGTTAGAGAGAACCGGGGGGACCATGCGGACAATCCGAGGTGCGCTGCCTCCGCACTTGGAGCGGGCCGTTGGAGACGAGAGTGTGGCCATCGCGACTGCCGTGCCGGTCAGATCGTTTCGTGGGCTCGTCGAAGAGGTCGCCCAGCTGTCGTACTTGAACAAGGACCATCTTCTCTTCTACCGCGGGCAAGGCCGGGACTACCGCAACAAAGCTGGTGCCTCGACGTTCTACCCCTCGATCTACAGGGGGGAGCGTGTTGCCCGTGAGCAGGTAACCCTGGGTCTTGACGTGCTTGAAAGTGCGTCAGCCCGATTGTGCGATGCCCTGCAGGCGCGAGATGTGGAGAGTCATCGCGACGTAAGACGACGCAAGTACATTCAATGGAGCATCCTCCAACACTACGAGGTGTGTGCCACACCACTCCTCGACTTCACGCAATCACTGGTGGTCGCGTGTTCGTTCGCCTTCCTCGGCGCTGATAAGGAAGACCCGGTCGTGTCGGTCTTCGGCCTCCCGTACATCACGAATCGGGTATCCGTGAACTCGGAGCACGATCTCGTCAACATCCGCCTCCTTAGCATCTGCCCTCCGGAGGCACTCAGGCCGTACTTCCAAGAGGGATACCTCGCGGGAACTGATGAAGTGACAACGGACTACGACACCAAGCCAGAGCTGGATTTCAACAATCGACTCATAGCGAAGTTTCGGCTCGTTGGCGGGTCCAAATTCTGGGGGCCCACCTTCAACCCGCTGTCACGGGAGGTCCTGTATCCAGCTGATGACGTCGTTGATGACGTGTGCTCATCGCTTCGCCGGGATATGGAGACCGGCCTTACACCCGGCAGGGTGGGCGCCTTCCTGAAGGAGTGGAACGAGCTGGAGTCGTTCGTCACCCACCGCGCACGGGCTGAGCGTGCAGGAGACCGACCGGTCTACTCATTCAGCGAGGCGCTCGCCATTCTTCGCGAGAGGCAGGTTGTCCCGTACGACATCGCGAAAGAAGTCGACGATCTGCGTCGACTGCGAAACCAGGTTGTGCACAAGCCTCTGGCGGTTGAACCGGATGCCGTCATTCGGGCGACCCAGGAGATTCGTGGGGTCTTGACTCAGGCACGCACCTGGCCGGACTGGTAGAGTCTCTCTAACAAACGGATCAACCTGACTCGCTTCGCTCGCAGGTTATCCGTCAGACGTTAGACCCACAGCAAGACAATGGGGGGACCATTGCCAATCTGGGATCAGGGCCTACAGGGAGTCCATCTCGATATCGCACGCGATGCTGGCTCTAAGCTGTACGTGCTAGCCGGCCCGGGCACCGGCAAGACGTTCGCGATGATGAGGCGAGTTGCCCGCCTGCTCGAAGAAGGCGTGGATCCAGCGCGCATGCTCGTCTGCTCATTCACGCGGACAGCCGCTCGTGATCTGCGGGAGCAACTTGAGAGCCTTGCCGTGCCTGGCGCTGATCAGGTGAAGGCTCAGACGCTACATTCCCTGTGCTTCTCAATCCTCGCATCAGAGCAGGCCTTTGCGTACACAAACCGCACGGCAAGACCGCTGCTGTCGTACGAGCAGCAATGCCTGGTCACGGACTTGGCAAGCCTGCACGGAGGTAAGCGGGCCGTCAAGCGACTGGTCGCCGCATATGAGGCTGCGTGGGCGAGACTCCAGCGTGATGAGCCCGGCTTCGCGCAGTCTGCGAAGGACCAGGCGTTCGAGAGAGATCTTATCGCCTGGCTGCGCTTCTACGAGGCCATGCTGATTGGCGAGCTGGTGCCACTCACCATCGGCTTCGTGCGCTCAAATCCCGCCAAGGACGTTCTACCAGAGTTCGATCACGTGCTTGTCGACGAGTATCAGGACTTGAACAAGTCGGATCAAGCGCTCATCCGACTACTCGCGGACTCGCATGCGCTGCTGGTGATCGGTGACGACAATCAGTCCATCTACAGATTCCGCCACGCAAATCCTGAGGGGATACGCACGTTTCCAGCCGATGTCCCTGGCACCACCGAGTATCAGATAACTGAGTGTCGACGATGCCCCGATAACATCGTCCAGATCAGCAACGCCCTAATCTCGCACGATCCTCACACGACGCGCCCAACTCCTCTGCAGCCGTCAGGCCGGGGAACGGTAGCCGACATCTCGGTTGTTCAGTACGTCTACCTTCAGGACGAAGTGGAGAGCACCGCAGACTACATCGACAAGTACCTGACCGATCATCCAGATGTCCCGCCAGGTCGAGTGCTCGTCCTGTCGCCACGTAAGTTCATTGGCAACGCGGTGAAGGATGCACTCATCGCGAGGGGAAGAAACGCGCTCAGCTACTTCCATGAGGATGCAGTGTCAACGAGTGCCGCAGCGGAGGGATTCTGCCTTCTCACTCTGATGGTCAATCCAGCGGACAGTGCGGCACTTCGTGCATGGCTAGGGCTGGGAGCGGATGACTGCCGGAAGGCGGGCGTTGCGCGCGTCAGGACCTACTGTGAGCAGAACGCAATGCGTCTTCGTGACGCCATGGACCAGTTGGCAACGGGTACTCTATCGGTTCCGTACTCGACGTCTGTAACGGAGCGACATCGGCTTCTGCTTCAGAAGCTCGACCGCGTCGATGGCCTGACGGGTCTCGATCTGGTTGAGGCGCTGTGGCCTGAGTCGAATGCCCAGATTGCAGACATCAGACAACTGGCCGCAGCCGTTGCCTATCGCACGCCCGAACCGACAGAGCTGCTCGACGAGATGCGGACTGCCATCACACAGCCTGAACTTCCTGGGAGTGACGGCGATATCGTTCAGGTCATGAGCCTTCACAAGTCCAAGGGACTCACGCGAGACGTGGTCTTCGTCGTGGGCTGTATGGCGGGCACGCTTCCATCGGTGAACGCTGATGACCCGCCGGCAGTTCAGGCAGCTGAGCTAGAAGAGCAGCGCCGCTTGTTCTACGTTGCGATTACGCGAGCTACGAGGACGCTGATTGTGAGTTCGTCGACTCGTCTCCTGTACGCAGACGCCAAGCACAATGGGGCGGAGGTCCGCGGGTCCGTGTTCATCGACGGAGTGAAACATGCGGTGACGGCCTTCACTCCTTTCATCGGAGAAATGGGAGCATCGCTGCCCACCCAAATCACTGGGGCGGCGTGGCGCGCTCGTGAGGGATTGGACTAGGCTGGGGTCTAACCCGCGGATCAACCCGACTCGCTTCGCTCGCGGGTTATCCGCAAGCACGTTAGGTGGAGCCTCCTCTCGAAGGCGTCAGGGTCCGGGCGCCGCACCCGCGATCCGGGCAGAGGTCACGTGGTGGGGGCGGCTGAAGGCGAGAACCAGATGCACGGGTGCGAGTCGCAGGACCCGTCCCGGTGCGCTCGC
>JAJFTE010000114.1 GCA_021373175.1 Actinomycetes bacterium | reverse complement strand
GTACCCAAGGGCGCTGCTGGCCGTCAGCAACGACGCTGCGACCGTGCCGATGAGAGATACCAGCGCGAGGAAGCGGCCAGCGGAGGCAACAAAGCTGCGCGCATGTGTCGGGTTGGCCGAGACGCTGCCTTCGATTGGGCCGGCCGGCGGCTCGGTCAAAGTCCTCCCCCAACTCTCTGCCTAACAATGAGTATGCAGACTGTGTAAGACACCGGCGTGGCTTGCTTGGTCCGTGTAAAAGAACCCGGCACGCCGCAAAACGCAGCATGCTCCAGCCGAAGACCTGGTGTCAGCGGCGTTACGCAGTCCGTATAAGCGACCGTTACACCACCACTCAGCCGTCGCGCCGCTAGCGTCCGAACCGCCGCTCGATCTCCTCCACCACGTCCTCGACCGGCAGCCGCTCGATATCCCTCACCGGCAGCGCCTCAAGGAACCTCCCCGCGTAGCTCTTGCCCCCCACCAGCCGCGCGTCGGCCAGCACCAAACATCCCTCGTCGGTCGACGAGCGTATCAGCCGCCCTGCGGCTTGCTTCAGCTCCAGGATCGCCTCGGGCAGATAGTAGTGCTCCCACCAGGCGCGGTCGCGCTCCTTACGCTCCTCCAGCACCGGGTCGTTGATCTGGCCGAAGGGCAGCCGCGGGATCACGACGCACCTGAGCGTGTCGCCCTTCGCGTCGAAGCCCTCCCAGAACGATTTCGTCGCGAACAGCGAGACCCGCTCGTCGGCTAGGAACTCATCGGCAACGCGCTTGCGCGACGTCCCAGCGGATTGCACCACAAGCCGCAGGCCTTCGGCCTCAAGCGGGCCGGCGATGCGGCGGAAGAGTTCCTCCATCTCTCGGCGATTCGTGAACAGCGTCAGCACTGAGCCGCCCATCGAGCGGTGCACGCCCATGAGCAGGCGCTGCAGGTCGTCCAGGTACGTGCGCGCGCCGGGCTCAGCCATCCCGGTGGGGACAAAGACCGCCATCTGCCGCTCGAAGTCGTACGAACTCGCTAGCCGGAGCGTCCGGTGCTCAGCGTCTGGGAGCCGGTCGAGGCCCACGCTGCGCTCGAAGTGCGAGAAGTCCTCGCCGGTCGCGATCGTCGCGGACGTGAAGACCACCGAGCGCACGCGCGGGTAGAGCTGCTCGGCAAGGGTCTCGCCCACGTCGAGCAGCGCGGCGGCAAGTGTCTCGTCGGTCACGTCGCGCCGCCTGTTGGTGGTTACGCTGTACACCAGCCGATCGTCTTCGCCGTCGAGCACTGTCACGAGCCCCTCAAGCTGCCCCGCGATGCCCGAGAGCTGCCCGGCCAGGTCCGAGCGCTGCTCCGTGAGCTCCTCGCCGGCTTCTTCGAGCAGCGTCACGACCTCGCCGCCAAGCTTCACCGCGCGCTCCAGGCGTTTCACGAGCGAGCGACCGACCGCGGCCGCGCGCCCCCACTCGGCACGCTCGCGCACGAGCGGCGTCAGGCGGATCTCGGTGCGGTCGTAGCTGCTCTCGGTGTTCGCGCCCAGGTCCTTCACGAAGTCGAAGAACGAGTCCGCGATCACGGCGGCCTCGGCCACCACCTCGCGCATCTCGTCGATCTTCCCGCGCACGCTCTCGCCCCCGGCCTTCGCCAGTCGCGAACGCAGCGCGTCGAGCGTGCCGCCGCGGCCCTTCGTATGCAGCCCGCCGAGCGCACCCCGGCACTCGACCCAGCTCGCGCTGAGCGATAGCTGCGCGCGCGCCTCGGCCTCGGCCGCGTGGGCCTCGTCCACAACCCAGTAGCGCACCGGCGGCAGGATGCCGCCCGCCGACACGAGGTCGCGAAAAAACAGCGCATGGTTGGTCACCACGATGTGCGCCTGCACCGCTCGGCGGCGCTGTCCGTGCAGGTAACACAGCGTGGGGTAGTAGCGGCAGCGCTTCTTGGTGCAGTCCACCGTCGAGGCGGCGACCTGCCGCTTCATGCCCTGCGGCCAGTGCAGGTTCACGGCGTCCAGGTCGCCCCAGCTTGAGCGCGACACCCACGCAAGCAGCATGGCGATCGCCGCGCGCGATTCCTCCTCGGCGATGTCGGCACCGTCGAGCAACCGCTGGAACTTACGCAGGCACAGGTAGTGGTCATATCCCTTAAGCGCCACGTAGCGCAGCTTTCCGCCGAGCGCCTTGGAGAGCGCCGGCAGCTCGCTGTACAGGAGCTGGTCCATGAGCGTGTTCGTCTTGGTGGCCACGCCCACCGCCACGCGGTTGGCGAGCGCCAGGTGCGCGGCCGGCACGAGGTACGCCACGCTCTTGCCAACCCCGGTTCCCGCTTCCACCGCCAGATGCGTGTCCGAGCAGAATGCCGAGAGCACAGCCTCGGCCATCTTGAGCTGCTCGTCGCGCGACTCGTAGCCGGGATACATGCGGCGCACCGCGCCGTCGTCGGCGAACTCCGCGAGGATCGCGTCGGCCTCCGGCTTCACCATCTCCAGCTCCGCCGCGTCTACCATCGCTTCGCCGCGCTCGTGCCGCAGCCGATCGTGACGCAGCGTCTTCAGGTCGAGCGGCGGGTGCGCTCGGGCGCCCGCAAGGTGCCTGAACACGCGACCGGGCGGCCAGCCGTCACCGCCAAGGCGTGCCAGCTCGCCGAGGACGGCATCCGGCAGATCGTCGAACGCTGTGAGCAGCACGCGCCAGAGCGCGGCGAGCACCTCGGTGTCGGTGGTGGCGCGATGCGCCGGCCGCGCGTCGATCTCAAACGCCGCCGAGAGGTCCGCAAGCCGGTGCGAGCGCAGGCGCGGCAGCGCAATGCGCGCCACATCCAGGCTGTCGATCCACGTGCCGCGCAACCGGGTGGGCCCGCAGCCGCACGCCGCCAGAAACTCGCGGTCGAAGCGAGCGTTGTGCGCCACGATGTCGCGCGCGCCGATCGCTCCGGCGATCTCGCTCACGACCGCCTCGATGACCGGCGCGCCGGCGACCAGCTCGTCGTCGATGCCGGTGAGCTGCGTGGTCTCGTGCGGTATGGGGCACTGCGGACGCACGAACGTGCTGTAGCGCGACACGATCTGGGGTCCGCGCGCCACAACCACGGCGACCTCGATGATCTCGTCGTGCCACGGGTCGAACCCGGTGGTCTCCACGTCCACGAACGCGATCTCATCCTCGAAGCCGAAGACCGCATCGCGGGCGCGCTCAGCAAGCGTCGCGTACGACGCCGCGATGTCCGGATCGGTGCCGGGCTGAAGAAAGCGCGCGAGCGCATCGGGAATCATGCACGCAAGCGTAGCACGCGCGCCTGACGTGGCCGAGAAACGACGTGCGGCGCCCCGAAGGCGCCGCAGACACGATCGTTTGAAGCCTGAGCGCTAGCCACCCATACCTGGAAGCGTGCGGCTCTTGAGGTACCAGGTGTCGCCGTCCTTAACGAACGTCCACAGGTACTGGAAGTCCCCGCCGCCCATGGTGGCCGTCGCCGTGATCTCGGCACCCGTAGCGGTCGTCTTCACGTCATCGATCTTGTACGATTGCACGCCGTAGCCCTTGAGCTGGGCGGCAAAGGTCGCCTCGTCCTGAGCGGCCTTCTTGTCGGCCGGCAAGAGCGCGTACGCCTTGGCAAAGTCGCCTGTAACAACCGCATCGAAGTACGCCTTCACATGCTGCTCGGGCGTGACGCCCGAGGCGAGCTTGGTCGCGGTAGCCTTGTCGAACGGCACGTCGGTCGCTGGCACCGACGGCATGACGCCTGTCGAGCCCGTGTTGGTCCCGGCCGTCGCGGCGGTGCCGGTGTTGACCGCAGTGCTCGTGCTCTTCGCACCGGGCTTGATGACGATGATCGCAACGATCACCGCAAGCAGTACGACCACCACGCCTAGAAGGGCGATAACCGCCTTGTTCGGGCCGGTCGTGGGCGAACCGGTCTCATTGTCGGACATACAGATTCCTTCCTTCTCGCTTGCCTGAACAGCGCTAGCGCGCCCGGAAAGCATACGCCGGGGAACGTCACTTTCACAACAACAACATACCTTCACGCTACAATCGTGCCATGATGCGCCAACGCAGCCTATTCGATATCGTCGGGCCGGTCATGATCGGCCCCTCGTCCAGTCACACCGCCGGCGCCGCGCGCCTCGGCGCACTGGCCCGGGCGGTCGTAGGCGGGACGCCGCGTATCGCGCACATCGCGCTCCACGGCTCGTTCGCCACCACCGGCCGTGGCCACGGCACCGACCGCGCGCTCGTCGCCGGACTCCTCGGCTACGCACCCGACGACGAACGTCTGCCCCACGCACTCGAGCTTGCCGCCGAGCAGGGGCTCTCCGTCACCTTCGCCGAGGAGGACCTCGGGGAAGTCCATCCCAACACCGCACGCCTTCACATGACGGATGCAAGCGGCCGCGAGTTCGTGGTGCAGGGTTCTTCGCTTGGCGGAGGTGACGTGCTCGTCACACTCCTGAACGACTTCCCTGTGGAAGTCACGGGCGAGCTTCCCATGCTCGTGGTCGTCCACCAGGATCAGCCGGGCGTTGTCGCCGCCGTCACCGCGCGTCTTGCCGCCGACGGCATCAATATCGCGTCGATGCAGGTGGCACGCGAGAAGCGAGGTGCCCGGGCGCTCATGCTCATCGAGACCGACGAGCCGCTCCCCGGGACGGTCGCGGCGTCTGTCGCCGCCCTCGACGGTGTGACCGAGGTCCGCAACGTGCCCAAGGTCTAGACCGCTACTGGCACTTCACTTTGCACGTTCGGCAGCTGCCCGAGCAGGGGAGCAGCTTCATGGTGTTGCACCGCGGACAGCGAATGCCTTCGGCCACCGTCCCGCAGGTCGGGCAGGGCGTCTTGACGCTTGTCACGGTCAACCCGCCTTTGTTCGTCATCACAGCACCTCCAGTAGTCTGGTCAGCAGGCCGCCCACGAGGAATGCCCCGCCCACCGACGCAGCGAACAGGCCCAGAAGGTAACGCCACCCGCGCTCCTTAAGAATCACCATCACCGAGGCGATGCACGGCACGAAGAGCGTGATCGTCACCATCGCCACCAGTAGTTGCGCGGACGTCAGATGCATCGTAAAGAATCCGGCAGCCCCGAAGTCACGACGCACGAAGCCCATCACGAACGCTGTCGCCGCCTCCTTGGGCAGATGGAGCCATCCCACCGTGAGCGGCTGTGCCACGGTCTGCACCCACGCAAGCGCGCCGGTGATCGACAGCACCGATATGACCGCCGCGCCAACCAGGAAGAATACCGACACCTCTTTCATGAAGTGCCAGACCTTCATCCCGCTCTTGCGGAGCACGTTGCCGATTCTGGGCACTCTGAGCGGTGGCAAGTCGATGAGCAGGTCCGTCGAGACGCCAGGCGTGAGTTTGTTGAGCACGGTGCCTACCACCACGAAGATCACCAGCAGCACCGCGAAGTACCCAAGCGCGTACCATCCGCCCACGCGCGCCATGAGCGCCGTGATCACCGCTATCTGCGCCGAGCAGGGAATGGCGATCGCCATGAGCGCCGTGGCGATGAATCGCTCGCGCTTGGAGCCGAGGATGCGTGTGGTGAGCGTGCCCATCGTCACGCAGCCGAGCCCTAGGATGAGCGGGATGACGGCGCGCCCGTTGAGTCCCAGCGAGGTGAGCGCGCGATCGGCAAGCGCGGCGATTCTCGGCAGGTACCCGGAGTCTTCGAGAAGCGCCATCAGCAGATAGAAGCCTGCCACGAGCGGCAGGATCACGCCGAGCAGATACGTCACGGTCATCGTGAGGATGCCGAACTCACCCACGAGAAACGTGTTCGCTGCGGTTCCCGCGGCGAAGACGTGCGCCACGGCCCCACGCACGAACGGCTCATAGTAGCCCTTCATGAGCGTGCCCTCGGTGAGTCCAACGAGGTCGCGGGCCACCCACTGGCCCAGCACTTTGTACATCAGCCACAACAGCGCACCCAGCATCGGGATGCCGGTAAGCGGGTGCATCATCAGATAGCTCAGGTGCGTCCCCAGACCCGCGCCTTCAGTGGTGGTGGTGAGCACGTGACCGACGATGTCGTTCACGCGTGCGCGCCGCGCCGCGTACACGCAGTCGCCCGATGCGCGCGGCGCCAGTCCATGCCGCTCGGCAACGACCGCGTCGCCTTCCAGAACGAGTACCGCCTCGGCACGGGAGCCGGTGCGTGCGGCAAGCGGCAACACCTCGGCATCGAGCGCCGGGTCCGCGCGGCCAGGCCGCGCCTCCGGCAGCCTCGCAAGGAGCTCGTCGATGCCTGCGCCCTTCACCGCCACGGTCTCCACCACAGGCACGCCGAGCAGGTCCTCGAGCAGATCGCGATCGATCACCACGCCCTGCTTGCGGGCTTCGTCGGCCATATTGAGCGCGACGATCACGGGAAGTCCCATGTCAACGAGTTGCAGTGTGAGAAACAAGTCGCGCTCGGGATGCACCGCGTCGACGACGTTCACGACCGCGTCGGCCGTGAGGATGACGTCGCGCGCCACAGCTTCTTCGTCGTTGAGGGACCCCACGCCGTACACGCCCGGCGTGTCGACGATCTCGAGGTCGCCGCGACGGCCGCGGTAGACTTCCACGGTCGTGCCCGGGAAGTTGCTCACGTCCACATACGTGCCGGTGAGCGCCCCGAAGACCACTGACTTCCCGACGTTTGGATTGCCCGCGAGCACGATCGTTCGCGCGGTCGTAGGCGCTTTCGCGTGGGCGCGCGCGGGCGCGGGTGTGTGACAAGTGGCCATCAGCACACCGCTCCGGCGTCCATGGGCTCGATCCGGATCCGCCGGGCAAGCTGCCTGCCGACAGCGATTTCCTGTCGGCCCGAACGAAGCACGATCGGTCCGGCCGGAAGCTTCGTGATGCAGGAGAGTGTCGCGCCTTCGCCCATGCCGAAGCGAATCGCCTGACCGCGGGCCCGATCGTCGTCGATACCGAGCACCCGGCAGCGCTCGCCACGTCGCATCGTGTCGAGCGTCGGCTCGCCGCTATGGTGCCTGTTGCGCTTCCGCTGTTGCATCATATGCCGTCCTAGCTGGTAAGGTGTGACTCGTCTAACTTGTCTGCAATGCCTACTCTAAGAGCTACGTATAGCGAAGTCAATGCCACGGCGCACGGCGTATCGCGTGTTCGGGCTCCCCCGCTGCTACAATCGCTACGTCCACTGCGGAGGTGTCACATGGCGTACGGATCGTTCCGCGAACTGCTTGCCGGGGCTGTCGAGACGGGCTCGCTCGCCTCGGCAGCGCTCGCGCGTGAGGCTGAGGACTCGAATGAGACGCCTGCGCAGATTCTGGCACGCATGGATGACGCACTCGGGGTCATGGAGCGCTCTATCGAGCGCGGGCTCGCGGGCGAAGCGCATTCACGCTCCGGGCTCGTCGGTGGCGATGCCAAGCTCGTGGCCGAACGCGCGCCTCGTCTTGCGGGGGACGGCTTCTCCACCGCGATCGCCCGCGCACTCGCCGTAGGCGAGGTGAACGCGAGCATGGGCCGCATCGTCGCGGCGCCCACGGGTGGCGCTTCCGGCGTGCTGCCCGCCGTCCTCACCACCATCGCCGAGCGCCTTGGCGCTTCACGCGAGCGCACGGTCCTCGCGCTCGTCACCGCAGCCGGCATCGGCGCAGTCATCGCGGCGCGCGCCACGATCTCCGGCGCGGCCGGTGGCTGCCAGGCTGAGATCGGCTCGGCGGCGGCGATGGCTGCCGCAGCGGCCACCGAACTTGCCGGCGGCACGCCTGAGCAGTGCGGACATGCAGCGTCTTTTGCACTGCAGGGGCTGCTCGGCCTAGCGTGCGACCCGGTCGGCGGCCTGGTGGAGGTGCCATGCGTGGCGCGCAACGCGACGGGCACCGCTGTCGCGCTCACGGGCGTTGAGATGGCTCTTGCCGGTGCGACGTTCCCGATACCGCTTGACGAAGTCATCACCGCGATGGGGCTTGTCGGCCGAAGCATGCCACCGTCGCTTCGCGAAACCGCGCTCGGCGGCCTTGCGCGTACCCCCACCGGACAGGCGATCGGCGAGAAACAGTCGTAGAGGACGCAACCGCCATAATCCTCAGAGCCTGTTTCGGCGCCCACGGGGAACACACTGATTGCGGCCCGAACATGGGGTCGGAACTCAGATGAGGAGGCTCTGTGATGGAGCACGCCGCGTGGCCCGCCCTGCCGTACGGGGAGTGGGCGCCCACCAAGAAGACACTACAGGCCTGCGCGCAGATGCTCGGCAAGGCCAGGCTGGCGCTTGCGCCGCCACAGCCGGAATGGCTTCACACGTCCCTGCAGCTCGACAGCCGGGGCTTCAGTACCCCGACGATGCCGCAGGGTGAACGCATCGTCTCGATGGGCCTCGACGTGTACGACGGGACCATGTGGATGAACGTGAGCGGCGGCGCTCAGGTATCCATTCCGATCTGGCCGGACCGATGCGTCGCCGATATCTGGACGGACTTCACCCGCAGACTCTTAGACCTTGGCGTCGACATCGACATCTGGGACAAGCCCCAAGAGGTGCCCGACCTCACACCGTTCTCTCAGAACACGCACGACTGCACGATCGTGCCCGAGCACGCGCAGCGTTTCCACCGCGTTCTGTGCTCGCTTGACGGCGTCTTTGAGGAGTTCCGCTCGGGTTTCTTTGGGCGTACCGGCGTGCAGTTCTGGTGGGGCGCGTTCGACTTCTCGGTGCTGCTGTTCAGTGGAGAAAAGGAGATAGCCCCGGACGATCGCGGTTACATCATGCGCTACGACCTTGACGCCGATCACATGAACGCGGGCTTCTGGGTCGACGACGACAGCTCCCCGGAAGCGGGCTTCTACGCGTACATCTACCCCAGGCCCGATGGTTGCGAGACCGCTCCCATTGAGCCCGAGCCCGCCGGATGGGTCGAGTCGATGGGCGAATGGATGATGCCGTACGAGGCCGTGCGCACGAGCGATGACCCGCGAAAGGCGGTCCTAAGCTTCCTCACGAGCGTCTACCAGGTGGCCATCACCCAGGGCGGCTGGGACAAGCGGCAGTTCACATACAGCCCACCCGCGCCTTCCACCCGCAGCTGACAGGAGAACAGACCATGGCCGAGTGCCAACACATGCGGACCGTCCCTGTTCCCGAACCGATGCCTGGCACCGACGGATGCGAAGAGTGCCTGAAGATCGGGCAGGCGTGGGTGCATCTGCGCAAGTGCCTCGAGTGCGGCCATATCGGCTGTTGCGACCAGTCCATCGGCAAGCATGCGACCAAGCACGCGCACGCCACCGGACACCACGTGATCCGCTCCTTCGAGCCGGGAGAAGACTGGCGGTATTGCTACGCGGATGGGACGTACACAGAATAGTCGTGCGCCCGCTTCAGCTTGTGCCGGGCACCAGCGTCAGGTATGGTTCGGGATGTTCTTGAAGGGGAGTAGCAGCCTTTGCCTCGGCAAGGCGGCAGGCCGACAATCTCGGGCGCACGATGCCCCGGCCCTGCCATCACAGATCTCTGTGACCGCGAGACCTTCGACGGGCTTCACCCGTCGAAGGTCTTTTCTTTCTCGGGAGGAAACATGGACGAGCGCGCCACAAACGCGATCACGCACGATTGGCACGTGATGCCAGCTGCCGAGGCCATCGAGCGCCTCGGCACCGACGCCGAGACCGGCCTCAGCTCTGAGCGCGCCGCGGCGTTGCTTTCCGAGTTCGGCCCCAACGAGCTCCACCGCGGCGAGCGATCCCCCGCCTGGAAGATGTTCCTCGGACAGTTCAACGACTTCATGATCTGGGTGCTCGTAGTGGCGGTTGCTATCTCGGCAGCCGAAGGGCAGATGCTCGAAGCCTTCGCTATCACCGCGATCCTGATCTTGAATGGTATCCTCGGCTTCATCCAGGAGTACCGTGCCGAGAAGTCCCTCGAGGCGCTTCGCCAACTTTCCGCGCCCACCGCGACGGTGGTTCGTGACGGCACCGAGCAGGAAATCGTTGCCAGCCAGCTCGTCCCTGGCGATATCGTGCTCATCGAGTCCGGCGACAAGGTCCCCGCCGACGGCCGGCTGATCGCGGACGCCGCGCTCCGCGTGGACGAAGCATCGCTTACCGGCGAGAGCAGCGCCGCCAGCAAGCACACCGACGGTGTGTGTGAGGGCGAATGCTCTCTCGGCGACCGCATCACGATGGTGTTCGCTGGCACCTCCGTTGCCGTGGGTCGCGGACGGTTCGCGGTCACGGAAACCGGGCAGCACACACAGATGGGCCGCATCGCCGAATTGCTCGCCGCGCAAGACGACGAGAAGACGCCGCTCCAGCAGGAACTCAAAGGCGTTGGCAAGCGCATCGCAGTCCTTGTGCTTGCGATTGCTGCCGTTGTGTTCGCGGTCGGCGTCTTCCAGGCGTGGCAGGGCACGGGCGAGAGCTTCGCCGTGGCGCTCGGCCAGGCGTCGTTCCGCGCTCGCATCACCGTCGCGCTCCTCGTGGCGATCTCGCTCGCCGTCGCGGCGATCCCGGAGGGCTTGCCGGCGATCGTCACGGTCGCGCTCTCCCTCGGCGTGCGCGAGATGGCCGAGCGCAACGCCATCGTCCGCAAGCTTCACGCCGTCGAGACGCTCGGCTCGACAAGCTTCATCTGCTCGGACAAGACCGGCACGCTCACAAGGAACGAGATGACGGTGCGACGCATCCTGGTGGGCCAGGACCTTGCCAAGCTACTGCCAGACTGGGCGATCTCGCCGGTCGACGCGACCCCTGATGAGGACGACCAGAAGCTGCTGCTGGAAATCGCTTCTGCGTGCAACGACGCGCACTTCACCGCTGACGGCACGCTCGTGGGCGATCCCACCGAGACCGCGCTTATCGTCGCCGCCAACGAGCTCACCGACTTCCGGCTCCGACCACGACGCATCGCCGAGGTGCCGTTCGACTCGGAGCGTAAACGCATGACCACGGTTCATGAGATCGACGACACGACGGTCGCGTACATGAAGGGCGGCGGCGATGTCGTCCTCGGCCTGTGCTCCTCGGCACGGTTGCGCGGCGCGGTCGTGCCCATGACAGAGCAGCTTCGCGCAAGCCTGCACGAGCGTAACGCGGCGCTCGCCTCCGGCGGCTACCGGACGCTCGCGTTCGCGTATCGCGATATCGGCCCTGATATGCCCGCCATCGACGAATCGATCGAGCGCGACATGACCTACGTGGGCATCATGGGGCTTGTCGACCCCCCGCGTCCCGAGGTTGCGGAGGCTATCGCCATATGCCACACGGCCGGTATCAGTGTCGCCATGGTCACCGGCGACCATGCGCTGACCGCCAAAGCGGTTGGCGCCGATATCGGCCTGCTCGAAGGCAAGGAAGTGCTCACCGGCGTCGATCTGTCACGGATGACCGACGATGAGCTGTACGAGGCAGTCGAGGACGTACGCATCTACGCGCGCGTGGACCCCGAGCACAAGCTCCGGATCGTCGACGCGCTTAAGCGCCGAGGCCACATCGTCGCGATGACCGGCGACGGTGTGAACGACGCGCCGGCACTCAAGAAGGCCGACATCGGCATCGCCATGGGCAAAGTTGGGACCGATGTGAGCCGCGAGGCAGCCGATATGGTGCTTGCCGACGACAACTTCGCCACCATCGTGGAAGCGATTCGTCTCGGCAGGAGCGTGTACGACAACCTGAAGAAGTTCATCCTGTTCCTGCTTTCATGCAATGTGTCCGAGGTGCTCATCATCTTCGTGACGACGTTTTTCGCGGATACGCCGGCCCTCCTGCCGTTGCAGATCCTGTGGATCAACCTGGTGACGGACGGCTTCCCCGCGCTTGCGCTCGGCGTGGACCCGGCCTCGCCTCGCGTGATGGAGCGTAAACCGCGAGACGCCAAGGAGTCCGTGCTGGCGCCACGCCATCAGGCACAGGTGCTCTGGCAGGGCGCGCTCATCACGCTCGCCGGCCTGATCATGTACGTGTGGGCTGACTTCTTCATGCCCGGTCATAACCCCGCGCGAGCGCAGACGATGCTCTTCGCGGCGATGGTGATCGCCCAGCTCGTGCATGCGTTCAGCTTCCGCTCCGAGACGCGCACCATCTTCTCGGCGTATTCGCTCAAGAACACGTGGCTGAACATCGCTTTCGCGGGTTCCCTCGCATTGCAGTTCCTCGTCATCTATGCGCCCCCCATGCAGCGGGTGTTCTCGACCCACGCCCTATCGCTTTCGGACTGGGGAGCGGTGGCCGGTGCCGTGCTTATCCCGACGATCCTCATCGACGTCGTGAAGACAAAGATCGGGCGCACAGCAGCCGCGTGACGTGCCAGGCGATCAGGCGGGCGCACGTCGGCCGCCTCTGTCCTTGCGCCGGAGCTGTGGACGTGGTAAGCAACGGACGGCTGCTAATGCTCCGACGCCCGCAACCTGATCGTCTCTTCAAGGGAACCGCTCATCGCGAGGAGAGCGCCATGAAGCGATCCGGACGGAAGATACCGCTTCTCCCTGCCACCGTGCGCGCGCGCCTCACCGTGACCATCGTGCTTGCAAGCGTCCTCCTCTTCGTGTTCGTCTACACAGTGACGACCTTCGCCACCAGCAGCTCGGTGCAGCTGCTTATCAGCCAGGCCGCCGCCGAGGAGCTCGTTCGCTATGCGCTGCCGCTCGGCCTTGGCCTGATCTCCTTGCTGCTCGGCCTCGTCCTGGGCCTGATACTCGCACGCCTCATCCTCCGACCGATCGAGGGCTTCGTCACATACATGCGCGACGAGGGCAATCGCGCTATAGAGGGGCTACCTTTCCAGGAAGACCTCGTTATCGACAAGACACTGCCGATCGAGTTCATAGAACTGGGCGAGGTCATTCAGGAGCTGCTACACTCGCTCCGCGAGCGGCAAGCCGAGCTGCAGCGGGTGAACGATCAGGCGGTTGCCGCCGAGCAGGCATTCCGGACGGTGGTCAACGATTCCTCAGAAGTGAAGCTGCTCGCGCGGGCGGGCGTGGTGGACATCGCCAATCCAGCTGCGGCCGCCTGCCTTGATATGCCTCTTGGACTCATCCTGAAGCAACCGATCGAAGCCCTGTTCTCCCGGATGAACGTCCGTACCGAAGACGGTGAGTCGCTCAACCTCGATACCCTCTTCGAGCTCGCGCTCGACCAGCCAACGCTTGTCCAGTGCGATTCTGTCGAGGAGGAGCGCTGGATGAAGGTCTCGGTCTCGGAAAGCACCTCGCCGGATACGTACCTGATCACGGCCCGCAACGTCACCGAAGAGCACCGGCTCGAGGCGCTTCGCGCGGAGATCGTCTCACTCGTCTCGCACGACCTGCGCGCCCCACTCACGGTGATCTCTGGTTATCTCGAACTGCTCGCCCACCCCCTCGACGCTCCCACCCGGGCGAGAGCGTTCGAGGCCGCTAGCACCGCCGTCGGCAGGATGTCATCGATGCTCGGAGAGCTCCTTGAGACGACCCGCGCCGAGCAGGTCTTCCCGCCATCGGCGTTCAACAAGATCCCGCTCGGCAACCTTGCTAGTGAAGTCGCCGAAGCGATGCGCCTCGGCTGTTCGCGCGAGATCGTCGTGATCCAACGCCGGCGAGCGATCGTGCTCGGCGACGACTTGCGGCTACGCCAGGCCATCGAGAACCTCATCGGCAACGCCATCAAGCACACCCCCGAAGGAACCGGTGTCACTGTGGTCGTCGATGCGAACGAGCGCTGCGGCATCCTTGCCGTTGAGGACCACGGGCCCGGTATTCCCGATGATCAGCGGGACAGCGTTTTCGAACGCTTCACTCGGCTCCGCGGCAGTATCGGCCGTGATGGCGTTGGCCTCGGGCTGTACATCGTGCGCGTGATCGCTGAGAGCCATGGCGGAACGGTACGTGTGGATGCCGCCGAAGGCGGCGGCGCCCGGTTCGTGCTGGAGATTCCGCTTGCGCCTGCCCCGAGGCACGTCAACAGCGGCGTATCCGATCAGCTGCCGGACGAAAGCCCAAGCGCGTAGCCGACGAGCGTGGCGCACAGCTCCGGGAACGCGATACCTGCCGCGCGAGCAGCGTCAGGCAGAAGACTCGTCGACGTCATGCCGGGGATCGTGTTCGCTTCAAGCAGGTAGACGGTCCCATCCGGGGTAACGATCGTGTCCGCCCGAGAAAGGCCGCGGCACCCCAACACGCGGTGCGCCGCAAGCGCCAGCCGCTGACACTCGTCGCGAGCGGCTTCGCTCACCCGCGCCGGGATGATGTGCCTGCTCATACCGGGCAGATACTTCGAGTCGTAGTCGTAGAACTCGTGCTCGGGCACGATCTCGAGGGTAGGCAGCGCAATGATCTCCTCCACGCCGAGAACACCGACGGTCACCTCGGTACCGGCGATGAAGCGCTCGACGAGCACCGACTCATCGTAGCGGAAGGCCTTCTCAACAGCAGCGGGCAGCTCCTTCGCCGTGTGGACGATCGTCATCCCCACCGAAGAGCCCTCGTTCGCGGGTTTCACGACACTCTTCTCGCCAAGCGCCACGACGATCTTGTCGTAGTCCGCACGCTCTCCGGCGCGAAGCGTCACATACTCCGGCGTGCGAAGCCCCGCAGCGGCGAACAGATGCTTGGACATCACCTTGTCCATCGCCAGTGCGCTTGCCAGCACGCCGGATCCGATGTAGGGAATCCCGAGGATCTCCAGCAGACCCTGCATCGTGCCGTCCTCGCCGAAGCGACCGTGCAGGCAGATGAACGCCACATCGAAGCTGCCATCGCGAAGCGCATCGAGGAATGTGAGATCCGCGGTGTCGATTCTTTCTGCAACGGCACCCACGGCGCGAAGCGCGCTCACGACCTGCTCGCCGGTGCTGAGAGAGACCTCGCGTTCAGCTGAAGTCCCACCGAGCAGCACCGCCACTTTGCGACCCTCGATCGAGACGGGCATCGACCCCCCTTTCGGTCAGCAGCGCCTAGGTATGAAGACCGAGGCGGTAGAGATCCAGGGCATACAGCGAGACGAGCCACAGGACAACGCCCACGAAGGTGGCGCCTGCGGCTCGCAGGAGCGCGGAGCTCAGCAGGCCCTGGCGATGTCCGGGCTCGACCTTCCTGCGAGCGGATAGCCAGGCGCCCAGAGCCAGGACGGGGCCAAGCACCACAAGCGCAACGCCGCCGTACACGCTGAACGCGTACTCGGGCACCCAGAGCGCACCTTCTGCCGCCACCGATGTGCGAAGCACCACGAAGGTCGCGACTGCCAGCACGACCCATAGACTGAGGTACGCCGAGAAGGGCACCCAGCTCACAGAGCCGGTCGCGTTCGATGCGTCGATGCCGGTCTCCGGTGTGAGTGCCATCACGTCATCGACGTGTCCGGCCAACGGCGCGGACTCGGTGAGCGCCTCGGCGAGTTCCGTCTCCGGCGCTGCGTCGGGTTCTGAGTCCGGGAGCGTCAGTCGCTCGGGGACTCGTTCCGCGTCGGATACCAGTGGCTCTTCGACGTTCTCCCGCTCATCGCTCACGCATGGCTCCCTCGGCTCGCCTCTTGCGCCAGTCTAGTGGAGCGCGTGCGGCGCGTAAAACCCCGGTCATGGTCTTGTGCAGATTCCGTGCGGTTTAGTTGTGGGATAGGTCTTGCTAGCAGCGCTCGTCATAGTATAGGCAGGCGCGTTATCCGCATCACAACGCAGCGCACAGGAAAGGTACAACCATGACAGACAATGACACGCCACTCCCAACGCCGGAGCCTATCGCGCCCGAACCAGCCGCAGAGCCTACCCGGAGCGAAGCTCCGGCGCCCGTTTCAGCCGCGGCACCGTCACCGGCCCTGCCAACCGCACCGTCACGGCAGCCATCGATTGGGGCGTTCATCGCCATCGCTATTGTCGTCGCGCTGTTCTTCGGTGGCGCTGCGGGTGTTGGTGGCGCCTTCTTCGGCAACCGCATCCTCCAGCCGACGAGGCGCACGGTCACCGTCGTCAAGGGCGACACACAGGAAGCTGTCGCGGCGGCGGCGTCAGCGGCGCTGCCCAGCGTCGTCAACATCGACATCACCGGTAAGGTATCCAACGACGAATCTCTGCTTCCCACATCGCACCCGGATGTGCCTGTTTCAGGAACCGGCTCTGGAGTCGCTTTCCGCGAGGGAGATAACGGCGGCACGTATATCCTCACGAACGATCATGTGGTCGCCGACGCCAAGACCATCGTGGTGACCGACCCCGCCGGAAACCGTCACGACGCCACGCTGGTGGGCGCGGACGCCGAGACGGACATTGCGGTGATCAAGGTGAACGCGAAGATCCCGGTTATCGAGACTGCGGACTCTGAGAAGCTCGTTGTCGGGCAGATGGTCGTGGCAATCGGCTCACCATTCGGTCTGCAGCATTCGGTTACCGCAGGTGTCGTCTCGGCGATCCACCGTTCGCTCCCCGACGCCTCTGGTTCCAGCGCCATATACCCGCTCGTCGATGTGATCCAGACCGACGCCGCGATCAACCCCGGCAACTCCGGTGGCGCGCTCGTCGACCGCGCCGGCGCGTTGGTGGGCATCCCGTCGGCGATCTACTCGAGTAGCGGCGCGAACGACGGCGTCGGCTTCGCGATTCCCGTCAACGCGGCATTGCGTGTCGCGGACGCGCTCATCACCTCCGGGAAGGTCGAGCATCCCTTCCTCGGCATCTCGGGCCAGACGATGACGCCCGACTTCGCGAAGACCGAGAAGCTTCCGGTGACCGAGGGCGCCTATGTCGTCGAGACCACGAAGGGCACGCAGGCCGAGAAGGCCGGGCTGCGCAAGGGCGACGTTATCGTAAGACTCAACACGACCACGATCCGTTCGATGGACGACCTGATCCTGGCTGTTCGCCGTCAGACCGTCGGCGATACCGTCACCCTCGGGCTCTACCGCGATGGGAAGCTTATCGAGCTCGAGATGAAGGTCGGTGTCAAGCCCGCTGGACTGTAGATACCTGCGCGAACCAAACATGAAGGGGCGCTGGGAGCCAGGCACCCTTCGTGTTGTTGGCACGCTTGAGCAGCGCAAACGGGTAAGATGAGCGGAGTCGTTCGGTGCAGGTGATATGCGCCCGGGAGGAGATCTCATGGTTGAAATGTATCGGTGCAAGGGTTGTGGCTACTACCATATCGGTCCGGCGCCAGACGTTTGCCCCGTGTGCGGGGCTCCGAAATCGTTCTTCATGCCGTATGAAGGAGCCGGTGACCTCACCGGCACAAAGACGCTGGACAACCTCAAGACCGCCTTTGCCGGCGAGTCGCAGGCCAACCGCCGCTACACGCTGTTTGCAAGGATCGCTCGCCTCGAAGGCGACGAACGCGCCGCGGAAGCCTTCGAGCATGCGGCCGCTGAGGAGACCGCGCATGCGCTCGGCCACCTCGCCTACATGAGCGGATTCGGCTCGACTTCGGACAATCTGCACGCTGCGATCGAGGGCGAGAACTACGAGACGGTCGACATGTATCCCGGATTCGCCGACGTCGCAGAAGCCGAGGGATTCCCCGAGCTCGCCTTCTACTTGCGCTCGGTTGGTTCGTTCGAGCTCAAGCACCGCGACGAATACCGGAAGGCACTCGGCGAACAGTAGTGCCCGACGAGGTCCGCGACATCAAGAGTCTCGACCTCAACGACATCGAGAGCGGGCTTGCCGATCTTGGTGAGCCACGCTTTCGAACGCGTCAGCTTGTCCGCTGGTTATACGGCCGCGGTGTCGCCGGATTCGACGAGATGACGGACCTGCCACAGGCGCTCCGCTCGAGCCTTGCCGAGCGGTACCGCCTCGGCAGGCCCGTTCTTGTGACGAGGGAAGTATCCGCCGATGGCACTCGCAAATACCTATGGAGGCTCTCCGACGGCACCACGGTCGAAAGCGTCGGGATTCCCGCCGGTGACCGCCTGACCGTCTGTTACTCCACGCAGGCGGGCTGCGCGATGGGCTGCACGTTCTGCGCAACGGGGCGAAGCGGCCTTACAAGAAGCCTACTGCCGGGCGAGATGGTGGACCAGGTGCTTGGGGTGGCCACCGACATGAGATCGCGGGTATCCAACGCGGTCGCAATGGGGCAGGGTGAACCGTTCGCGAACTACGACTCGACGCTTGCGGCGCTGCGCTTCATGAACTCTCCTGACGGCATGGGTATCGGCGCCCGGCATTTGACGGTTTCCACGTGCGGCCTACTACCGGGCATCCGCCGTTTCTCCACCGAGCCCGAGCAGTTCACCTTGGCGGTCTCCCTCCACTCGGCAGTGCAAACGACACGCGACGCGATCATGCCGGGCGTGCGCCGATACCCGCTCCATCAGCTGCGCGAGGTGCTCGCCGCATACGGGACGGACACCGGGCGGCGACCGACGCTTGAGTACGCGCTGGCCGCCGGAACGAACGACTCCGATGCCGAACTGCGCGCGCTCGTCGACTTCTGCCGCGGCCTCTTGTGCCACGTGAATCTCATCCCCATGAACCCGGTTGAAGGCTCGCGCACGGCCCGGCCCGAGGACGCGCGCGTTCGCTCGTTCGCGGCGGCTCTCGCCTCGGCGGGAATCGAATGCTCCATACGTGCCGAGCGCGGGGCCGACATCAACGCTGCATGCGGCCAGCTCCGGCAACGACATCCTGCTTAGGGTTGACGGGGCATGTGCCGCCGAGGGCAGGGCAGTCCTCGCACACTCCCGGCGTGAATGCGTCGAGCGGATCGAAGCAGCCGGCGCCTATCGCCGAGACGATCGCTTCGAGGCGCTGTTCGATGGGCGCGATATCGGCGAATCCGAAGTCGAAGCGCGTCTCGCGACATTCACGCTCTATCTCGACGAACCGCACAACAACGCGCTCGGCCCCGGCTCGCAAGACGGCGAGGGCGTAGCACTCGGCTTGCGAGTGATACCGATCCCGCGCGGTGTCGGCTGTCAGCTCTTTGGCCCCCGTCTTGTAATCCACCACGGTCGCCTCGGCCCCTCGCCACGCCACCAGATCGAGGCTGCCGCGCAGGAGCGTCTCCCCTAACGGTACCGCGAAGGGGCACTCACGGCGTATGCGATCAGCGCCTTGCACCGCTCGAGCAGTTTCGCTGCCGAGGTATGCCTGGACCGCGTGATCCAGGCGATCGACTTGTTCCCGCCCGAGACCGTGGCCCCGAGCGATCGCTGCCAGTCGCTCGTGTGTTGGCCCGACAACCGTGGTGCCCTGTAGCGCCACGTGCACGGCACTCCCGAAGTCGAGCGGTCGAGCCCCCCCGTGGACGCGCGGCGTCTTCAAGCGCGCGACTCGCGTGGCGTAGAACTTGTACGGGCACTGCGCGTACACCGATAGCCCGGTATACGAGACGTCTCGCGGCACGAAAGGCTCCGGCCGCCGTGGTGATCGCCTGACGAGTCGCGGCGGCGTGACGGATCGCACCTCGGGTGCTTCACAGCCAGACGTCTCCGGGAGCGAGACGGTCTCGACGCGTACAGCTATACACGTGTTGTCGCTAAGTTCGATCTCGGGCTCGACCTCGGATGCCGCTCCGTCGATGCAGGCGGCGCGGCGAAGGCGGTCGATGTCCGACTTCCCTTCGGCGGGCTTAGACGCGTCTACGCTGGCGCTCATGATCAGGCATTCGCGCGCGCGGGTGCATGCAACGTACAGCAGCCGGTTGGCCTCCTCGGCGTCTGCCGCTGCCTCAGCCTCTCTGAGCATCCGGAACGATGTGCTCTCGGTGGACTCGCCTCCCGGAAAGAGGCTCTTTGGCAGCTTCATCGCTATGAGCGGTCGCTCCTCACGCCCCACGAGAACCTCGCCACAGCCCGTATTTCCGCCCGATGCAAGGTCCGCGACAACGACCACGGGGAACTCAAGGCCCTTCGCTGCGTGGATGCTCATGATGCGCACGGCATCGAGCCCTTCGCCCGTGAGCGTCGCCTGCGCTTCTGGGGCGAGCTGCCGATGCAGGGCGACGTGCTCCAGAAAGCCGCTGAGGTCCCCTGCCGAGCGCTGTTCGTATTCCCCGGCCAGGCGTGCGAGCTTGAGCACGTTCGCCCAAGCGCGAGCGCCGTCAGGACCGGATGCGAAAAGCACCAGATCGTAGTCGAGTGCTTCACACGCGTCGTGGATGAGTTCAGCAATACCACGGCGGCCGCGGTCAGCCCGAAGATGAGCGATCGTGTCGACGACGCGGGCGATCGCCGCACCTTCCCCAGCGGGCAGAGCACGTTCGTCCGTCTCCAATATGGTGTCCCATAGCCGATGCTCGCTCGCTGTGGCGACGACAAGGCGATACAGCGTTGTCTCTTCGAGGGCCACCATCCGACCAGCCAGGACGGTCATGAGCGCCTGATCGTTCCGCGGGTTGTCGATGACCGACAGAAGCGCGGTCATCTCTTCGACCTCGGGGCGGTCGAAATAGGTGCCGCCTGACGCGACGTACACGTCGAACCCCTCGCCCCGCAGCGCCGCTTCCACGCCTTCCGCGCGGCCTTTCATCGCACGCAGCAGCACGACCATGTCGTGCTGCGGCACACCGGCACTCCGCAGTTCCGAGAGCCGCCCGGCGATCACAGCCGCCTCCATGGCTCGCCTCTCGTCGGCTAGCGTGCCTTTGGCGCTGGTTAGCAGGAATTCCACCCGTGGCTCACTCGCCGGCCATGCGTAGGCGTCTGTCTCATCGCGCTCGGCCGAAAGCGGAACGAAGTCATCGCCGAAGAATATCTCGGAGCCGAATATCCCATCGATCGCGCCCACCAGCGCCGCGTGTGAACGGTAGTTGGCTCGCAGCACATGCACTGTGGGGATCTTCGCCGCCAGTGACCGGAACACATTCACATCGGCATGCCGGAAGCGATAGATGGACTGCTTATCATCGCCAACCGTTAGAAGATCGTTCTCGGAAAGCGCTCTAGCAATGCGTAACTGCAGCGCGTTGGTGTCCTGGAATTCATCGATCATGACCAGCTTGAACGCCTGCCGATACCCCGCCGCGATCTCCGGATTCAACTCGAAAAGAGCAGCTGTCTTCAGTTGCAGATCCTCGAAATCGAGCACGCCCCGCTGCGCCTTCGTCGTCTCATACTCCCTGTCGAAGGCTTCGCTCACCTGAAGCAGCGCTTCCTCATACGGTGAAGCGATGACTTGGGCGAGACCCCCGGCCGCTGCGAGCACGAGCTCCTTAGCCGAGGCCGCCAGATCCATGACGTCCTGCGAACCGCGAGCATGGAAGGTGGCCGAATTCAGCGCCTCAAGAGCCGCTCGGGCGGCGCCCGATCGGTCCGGCGCTTCGAGTAGGCCTGCGAGCGCATCGGCGCAGACGGCCGCCGACGCCATGCCGTCCTCCACGGTCTTTGTCGTCCCAAGGCCCGCGTACGACATGGCGATAGCGCCAAACGCTGTGCTCCACGACATGATCGTCGCGCAATCCGGGTCTGAAGCCTTCTGCACATCGGACACGGCCATACCCATGGAACGAAGCGCACCATGGGCAGCGAACACCATGGATGCGACACGGGAGGCCCCAAGGTCGATGACGAGGCGCTCGACTTCGCTGTTCGATTCCATCAACCGCCGCGTCGCTACCTCGAATGCCTCCTGCTCGAGGATGCTGGCTTCCACCTGGGTCGCAACGGTGAATCGCGGATCAAGCCCGGCCTCGAACGCATAACGCCGGAGCACCCGGGAACACATGCCGTGGATCGTCGAGACCCATGCCTGCTCGATGCGTCGAGCGTCGGCACCACGGCCTTCTGCTAGCAACGCCGAGCGGACACGCTCGGCGATCTCGCCCGCCGCCTTATCGGTAAAAGTCACAGCGAGGATGTCGCTGGTCGAGCAGGTCCCCAGGCCGGTCTCTCCGAGAATCGCCGCCACGAACCGAGCGACGAGCACCCTCGTCTTGCCCGATCCTGCAGCGGCGGCCACGAAGACGTCCTCGGCGCCCGCGAAGACCACTTCGCGTTGTTCGGGAGCCAGTTGCATCTTCATGATGGCCTCCGGCCACATGCGCTCGCAGCAGGACAGTACCTGCACGCGTCCCGATCGCGAGGCGCGGGATTGATCTTCCCGGCACGGATCCCGGCGACCGCACGCTGTGAGCGGGCTACCGCGGCGTCCAGAAGATCTGCGAACTCGTCGGGCTCGCACGCGTCGCCACGCACGAGGCCTTCGGCACCGGCCATCCCCTGCGCGAAGAACCCCCTGTCCCCGCCGTATTGCATGCTGCGATACAGACCGCCGAGGACAGGACGCTGCAGCCGCCTAGCGGCTACAAGCGCGTACAGCGGCAGCTGTACGCGCTGCTGTCGTTCGAGATCCTTCTTCTTTGGGACGCTCGAGCCGGTCTTGTAATCGATGACAACGATGCCGCTACTGGAAGCGTCGATGCGGTCGATTCTGCCCTTGAGGAAGAACTTTCCAAGTTCTATCGGCGGGTCCCACTCTTTCGTATTGAAGCGCAACTCGTTCTCCAGAGGCTCAAACGCCGGGAGGAAGGTGGCATCTCGCTCCACAATGCGCCGGCTGGCGACCACGGCGGCGTGTAGCATCTCCTCCTCACTGAGCGACGATGGACGTGGGCTCTCCGCGAGTGCCAGCGCGGCGACATCACGGTGAAGCGCAAGTGCCTGCTTCGCGTTGGCCGGCGTAACGCGTCCAAGCCCCTCGGCAGCTCGAGCTTCGTAGAAGCGTTGCATGATGCGGTGAGCCAGCGTGCCCTTCTCAAGCGCGTCTATCTGCTGGTCGAGTCTCTCCGGATGAAGCCGTTTCTCGTAGAACCATCGGAACGGACAGGCCAGGTAGGCCTCGAGATCTGTTGCCGAGAAGGTATCCGTCGCCGCAAACTCCGCCACAAGTTCGCTGTCCACGCATCCGCTGCGTGGCCGGCTTCGGTAACGCGCGTAGCGGATGCGGGGTTCATCTTGCGTCGCACCTGCCGCCGCGGCCCGCAATCGCCGTCGCTCGGCCACCGGAGCATCGTCAGTCTCGGCAAAATCGGCGAGTTCAAGCCGCCTGACAGGCAACGCGGTGCCATGGTACGGCTTGTCCGTCACAGGGTCCCGGTACAGATCCAGAAACTCCTCCCACAACGACGAGGGCCGCATCGGCTGCCCGTCGTCGTCGCACACCATGCGGCTGAGCACGAGGCGCGTGCGAGCGCCCGTCACTACCTGATAGAACAGCATCCTCTCGGCGTCCATATCGACTCTCGGCGACATGTCGATACCCGCAGCGAGCAGCTCTCCAGCCAGCTGTGGTGCGCTTAGCGCGTCCTCGGCAGGCAGCTCGGGAAACTCCCCCGCATTGAGCCCTCCGAGGATGACCGCCGAGAACCTCCTCGACCGAGCTCGTTCGGCGCTCATCACCTGAACATGGTTGCCGCGTGTCTGACCAGCCCCCACTGTAACGCGCGCATTCTCAAGCACCGTAAGCAGCTCGGAAGCCGTACACGCGGGCCCTCTGAGCGCGGCGATGTCCTCGACGGCGGCCAAGACCGTGCGCTGCGTGGCCGCGTCGATCATACCGCGCTCGTCGAATACCGCGCCTGGCCCATGTGAGGCTCGAAGCATGTCAGCCGTGAGCCACCGCCAGCCGGTGATCGTCGACGCGTCGATCCGCGCTTCGGTGAGCTGAACCGCACGTTCGAGCAACAGACGCGTCTTGGGGCCAACTGAGCGTTCGCACAGCGTGACCGCTGGGCCTGAGTCCACATTCTGCCGCCGAAGCGCCTCATCAGCGGCGTCGACCAGTCTCGGCTCTGCCCACGAATACCCGCTTCGCAGAAACCCCATTAGGTCAGCTCGCTTCCTCCCGCGACACAGATAGCTGAGGAGGAGAAGCAAGGCCCGACCCAGCCCGCTCGCACCCGTGGCCATCCTCGAATCGATATCGGCCGGTATACCCGCTTCTTCGAAAGCCGCGGACACCCTGGCGACGTGAGGCTCAGGGTTTCGGAACACCACTGCTATATCGCCATATGAAGTTCCAGTTATTGCCATTTCCTGTATATCCCGCGTGATGCGCGCCGCCTCGCCGGCGAGCCCTGCAGCTTCGGACAGAGTCACTGAACCCGATGAGGCCAGTGGTGTGAGACTCCCCTCTTCCGCGAACAACTGCTCCACAAGCGCGTCGAGTTCCTCGTTCTGACTTGGCCCACCCTCAATTGAAACACGTTCGGCTCCGGGAACGCGCATCAACTGGGACAGGGTCGCCTCTGCCGCAAGGGTGGCGGTATGCCCTTCCACCCATGTGAGGGCAACCTGAACGGCACAGTTGAGGTGCGCGCATCGCTCGATGAAGCGTCGCTGCGCGGGTGTGAAGCTCGAAAAGCGGTTGATGGTGATCAGGTCGGACAGGTCGACGCGCTCGATCCTATCGGCAGCCAATCGATACGCTTCGGCGGGCTCCACCAGCCCGTTCTCGCGGAGGAGCGCCGCGTAAGCGTCCACAAGCAGAAGCAGCTCCCGGGCTGTGGGCTGGACCGAAAGGCTCGCTCGGAGACCGTCAAGCGCGAGCGACTCCCCCGCGCGCTGGACCAACCTCTCGGCCACGCGCACAAAGCCCGGCCGACTCGCCGAGGCGGCCAGGACCGTCATCGTCGTCTGCGCAAGCGCGGTGCTCACAAGAAGCGTGCGTTGGGTTGGGCGCACCAAAATCCGGCCGTCGCCAAGGAGCGTCCAAAGGCGCTCAAGATACAGATCGAACTGCGCGATTTCAACGCCGAACGCTGACCCTTTGCGGGCGAACTCATCCTCGGCTCGGTGTACCTCCGGGGCGGAAGGCAGCAACAGTACCGGCTCTTGCCCCAGCTCGGCGCTCTTGCCTATCGCCTCGTACAGCGCGCCGGTCTTGCCCGCGTGCGCGCCCCCTGTGATGATTCTTAGTCCCACTTACGCCTCCTCACGCCAACCCTGGGAAACGTAGCACGGGGCTCTGACGTCAGGGCATCATCACGGTACGAGAGTACTTCCTGACGCTCTCGCGCAGGTCATGGACTTTGCGCCAGGCCACCTCTTCGTCGCGCCCGAGATAGTGATCCATCTTCGCTCCAACGACCTCAGCGGCGCGCTCGGCACGGTCAGCGACCACGCGGGCGGTATCGGCAACCCTCAGTGCCTCGCTCGCCAGCCGGCGACGTGTACGGGCCCCACTCTCTGGCGCGAGCAAGAAACCCATCACGATACCGCCGATAGCACCTGTTAGCACGCCAATACCAAAATCTGTAAATCGATGACCTCGCATCAGACCTCTCCCCTGTCCGGCGCTCCACTCTCGGTCAGGACACGCATGATTCGCTCGAGATCTCCCTCGTCGACGAAATCAATCTCGATTTTGCCCTTCTTCGCTGTCTGCCGCACCCGGACATTCGTTGCCAGGAGTCGACGAAGCTTCCGCGCGACGACCTTGTAGGATTTCGGCGACGTCGGGCGCGATGCTCGTTCGCCTTGTCCCGCAGCCATCAAGCGAGCGATTGCCTCGGCATCCCGCACAGAGAGCCCTTCATCGGCGATCTTGTGAGCCAGACGTATACGCTGGGCCTCTTCCGGAACAGAAAGAACTGCTCGGGCGTGGCCGGCGGCAAGTTTGTTGGCGTACATGAGTTCCTGGACTTCTTCAGGGAGGTCAAGGAGCCTAAGCGAGTTGGTTACTCCAGAACGCGACTTGGAAACGCGGTCTGCCAGCTCCGCCTGGGTCATCGCGTACTGTTCGATTAGACGCTTGTAACCGCGCGCCTCCTCTATGGCATTGAGATCTTGTCGCTGCAAGTTCTCGATCAATGCCAGAGCGAGAGACTCGGTCTCTGTGGATGCCATCACTCGAACGGGGACCTTCGTCAATCCCGCCACCCGAGCGGCCCGCCAGCGGCGTTCCCCGGCGATGATTTGGTAACCCTCCGCGTGCGGTCGAACGATGATCGGCTGTAGTACCCCCACTTTTGCGATCGAATCCGCCAACTCGTCGATACCCTCTTCCTCCATGGCACTTCGGGGCTGATTCGGATTAGGAGAAATCATGTCGATGGGAAGCTCCTGGGGCTCACCGCCGACGAACTCCTGTCCGGCACCGGGTATCAATGCTGACAAGCCTCTCCCAAGTCCATGCTTAACCACGACTGATCACTTCCTTTGCAAGGCTGCGATACGCTGCCGCGCCACGTCCATGAGGGTCGTAGAGTGTGATGGGGCGCCCGAAACTAGGTGCTTCCGATAGACGCACGCTTCTGGGGATGATCGTGTCGAATACACATTCATCAAAGAAATCCTTGACCTCTTCCACGACCTGCTGTGAAAGATTCGTTCTGGCGTCGAACATCGTCATGAGAACGCCGAATACCTCGAGCCCGGGGTTTAGATGCGTCTTCACCAGCTTGAAGCTCTCGAGAAGCTTAGAGAGCCCTTCGAGCGCATAGTACTCACATTGCACCGGGATGATAACCCCGTTCGCCGCCGAAAGCGCGTTGACAGTCAGAAGACCCAGAGAGGGAGGGCAATCGACTATTACGTAGTCAAAGTCGTCCACGATAGGCGCCAAGACGCCCTTGAGCTTTGTCTCGCGACTAAAGGCTGAAACAAGCTCGATTTCCGCTCCAGCTAGTTGGATGGTAGCGGGCACAACAAACACGTTCTCTACTTCGACTGGTTCAATCAAGTCTGTGATGGGTGTCTTACCAAGAAGGGCGTTGTAGATACATTCCTTGCGCTGATTCTTATTGAGACCGTATCCGGAAGTGGCATTTCCTTGTGGATCCAGGTCCACCAGCAGAACGCGACTTCCTTCGTCGCCAAGCGCCGCCGTCAGATTAACCGCGGTGGTGCTCTTTCCGACGCCCCCTTTTTGATTCACAACGGCCAATATGCGCGTTGGGCGAGATCCGTCGCTGCGAATCCCACTGCCGAACACGGGTATATCAGACACAACGACTCCTCCCGAATGAATACCAAAATCAAGTATAGGGAAGTCGCTCACGATAAGAAAGGTCAGCCTAGTGGATGCCTCTGTGCAAACCCGCTGCGTCGAGGAAGCGACACCTGCGCTGCCCCGAGTTTGGTGAATACGGCGATAGAACGCTTCTCCCCGTGAGGAAGTTGGAATTCGTCCAACAACACGGTAGACATGCCACACAATCTCGCTGCATTGGCACCGCGCCTGAGTTCGTCCACGTCCATTGGACCCTTCATGGCAACCAGCCGCCCACCCAAGGCCAACAGCGGTGATGCGAGTTCCACGAGGGCCGGCAGGCTCGACACCGCGCGGGCAACCACGCAGATGTAGCGTTCCGCGTGACTGTTGGCAACGTGCTCGGCTCGGTCCGCCATTACCTCTATCGGTAGGTGAAGCGCCCGTGCAGTCTGTTCTAGAAACGTAGCCTTCTTTTGCACCGACTCGACAAGGGTGACTCTGCGTCCGGTTAGGATCTGTACTATGAAGCCGGGGTATCCCGCTCCGGAGCCTATGTCGACGATCTCGCCTGACGGTAGATCGCCCAGTGCCCGTAGTGCTGTCGCCGAGTCAGCTATGTGCAGTTCAAGAACCGCGTTCTTGTCGGTAAGGCGTGTCAGATTCATCTGGCTGTTCGCCTGTAGGACAGCACTGCTATGACCTACA
>JAJFTE010000096.1 GCA_021373175.1 Actinomycetes bacterium | reverse complement strand
GAGCAGGAGCTCAGAAGCTCCTTCCTTGAGTACTCGATGAGTGTCATCGTTGCTCGAGCGCTCCCGGATGTCCGCGACGGGCTGAAGCCTGTTCATCGCCGCATACTTTACGCGATGAACGAATCCGGCCTCACTCCCACCCGCGCGTATAAGAAGTCCGCGTGGACCGTCGGTGAAGTCATCGGTAAGTATCATCCGCATGGCGACACGGCGGTCTATGACACGATGGTCCGTATGGCGCAGGACTTCGCGATGCGCGTTCCGCTCGTGGATGGCCACGGCAACTTTGGTTCGATCGACGGGGACTCTGCGGCAGCCATGCGCTACACCGAGTCGCGGCTGCATCGCATGGCGATGGAGCTTCTTCGGGACATCGATCGCGAGACCGTCGACTTCGGCCCAAACTATGACGAATCGCTGCAGGAGCCGCTTGTTCTGCCGAGCCGGTTCCCGAACTTGCTTGTGAACGGCAGCTCAGGCATCGCCGTGGGCATGGCGACGAATATCCCTCCGCATAACCTCGGCGAAGTCATCGACGCCGTGACGCTGCTCATTGACAACCCCGACGCGGATGTCGACGACTTCCTCAAGGTCATGCCCGGCCCGGACTTCCCGACCGGTGGCGTGATCATGGGCCGAGAAGGTATCAAGGACGCGTATTCGACCGGCCGCGGATCCATCAAGATCCGTGGCAAGGCCCATGTCGAGCAGACGTCCACGGGCAAGATGCGAATCATCATCAACGAGATACCGTACGCGGTGAACAAGAGCAAGCTGGTCACTAAGATCGCCGAGCTCGTTCGTGAGAAGAAACTGACCGAGATATCCGACCTGCGTGATGAGTCGGACCGCAAGGGCATGCGGGTCGTGATCGAGCTGAAGGGCAGCGCGATCCCACAGGTCGTATTGAACAAGCTTTACAAGCACACCACGCTTGAGACCGGCTTCGGCGTCAACATGCTGGCGCTTGTTGACGGGGTGCCACGCACGCTCACCCTCAAAGAGATGCTCTACCACTATATGGAGCACCAGAAGCAGGTTATCACGCGGCGGACGCAGTACGATCTGCGCAAGGCCGAGGAACGGGCCCATATCCTCGAGGGCTACATGATCGCCCTCGACAACATTGATGAGGTCATCAGAATCATCCGCGGAAGCGATGATGATGCCGAGGCGAAAGCCCGCCTCATCGAGCGCTTCGGCCTTTCTGAGGCCCAGACCGACGCCATTCTCGAGATGCGGCTTCGTCGGCTCACCGGCCTGGAGCGGCACAAGATCGAGGATGAGCTCAAGGAATTGCGCGAGAAGATCACCTGGTACCAAAAGGTGCTGGGCGACGTGCAACTCGTGCTTCAGATCATCAAAGACGAGATGGGCGAGATCAGGGAGAAGTACGCAGACAAGCGTCGCACCGAGATCATGAACGCCGCGCACGACCTCGACGTTGAAGACCTCATCGCCGAGGAAGACATGGTTGTGACGATCACAAAGGCCGGTTACGTGAAGCGCTTGCCAGTAGCTACATACCGTCAGCAAAAGCGCGGCGGCAAGGGCGTTGCCGGTGTGAACCTGAAGGAGAACGATTTCGTCGAGCAGCTCTTCATATCCTCCACGCATGACTACGTGCTGTTCTTCAGCACCAAAGGAAAGGTCTACCGGCTCAAGGTTCACGAATTGCCGGTGGGTTCGCGCCACGCCCGGGGCACAGCGGTAGTCAATCTGCTGCCGTTCGAGCAGACCGAGCGTATTGCGGCCGTTATCACCACACGCGAATTCAGCGAGGATGACTTCCTGCTCTTCGCCACGCGCAACGGTCTGGTGAAGAAGACAGCGCTGGGCGCATACGATCGCTCCCGCCGTGACGGGATCATCGCCATCAACCTGCGCGACAATGATGAACTCATCGCCGTGCGCCGCGTGCATGCGGGCGAACACGCTGTGATGGTCTCGGCGGATGGCAAAGCGATCGTGTTCGATGAGAGCGACGCGCGTCCAATGGGCCGAGACACCACCGGCGTACGGGGTATGACCGTCCGCCAGGACGATCACGTGCTGGGCATGGAGATCGCGCCTATGGGAAGCGAGCTCTTCGTAGTGACCGAGCGCGGTTACGGCAAACGAACCCCCATCTCCGAGTACCCGGTGCAGAAGCGCGGCGGTATGGGGGTGAAGACGATCCAAGTGACAGGCAAGAAGGGTCGCCTTGCGGGCATGAAGGTCGTTATGCCCGGTCACGAGCTGATGCTGATCTCGGAGGAAGGGGTCGTCATCAGGGTGAACGCCGAGGACATCAGTCGCCTCGGACGCTCCACACAAGGCGTCAAGGTCATGAATGTGGCCGAGACTGACCGCGTCTCCGCGATTGCGCGAGTCATAGCTAAGAAGAAGAAGCGACCGGTGGCCGAAGGTCAGCAGATGCTGGTCGAGGACGAGACGCTTGCCGCCACACGGATGCCGGGCATGACGGATCGAGACGCCGAAGCCGAGGAGCTTGTGGCTGAAGATTTCGAGGACGACGAGTAGCCGCTCGGGCGCGTATTCAGTCTACGAAGCCGTGACGCGCTCCACATATGCGGGGCGCGTCACGCTATGATAGGAGAGCCCGACTGTCTCTTGACGCGCCCTGTGTACCGCCAAAGGTTCTCGATTGCCCTGGAGCATTCTTAAACGCCTGGTAAAGCCACTGCTGCCGCGCGATTACCGCGCGGCTGCTCGTTCCTTCACGTCCGATGCGTGGCGGTACCTGGGCGTCGCCGCTATGCAGAACGCAGGATTCGGGATTCTCGGCACAGTGTTCGCGATTTACTTGAAGAGTGCGGGACTCTCTGAGGCGGTCGTCGGCGATGTGGAAGGAGCGCTTGCTATTGGAAGCGCGATCACGTGTCTTGCGCTGCCCCCGCTGGTCACCCGTGTCGGCTATCGGCCGCTCATTATCGTCGCCGCGCTAGCGCTCGGGCTGTCACGGCTGGGCCAGGTCATCGTGCCCGGGGCGATGGCCATCGTCGCGCTCGGTCTGCTCTACGGCGTGGGTGAGGGCTCGATGCAGACCATCAGTACCGCGTTCCTGGCCGGGAACGCGCCTGCGAGAGCAAGGACGCACCTGTTCACGGTGGATTACACGCTGCGCGTCGGTTCGATGTTCGTAGGGGCGCTCATGGGAGGATTCTTGCCGGATCTTCTCGGCAAGGGCGGGCTTGGGGAACTGCCGGCGTACCGCGCCACCATCGCCATCGGAGCGTTGTTCATGGCTGGCTCGCTGGTTCCGGCTTTGCACATCGAACACTCCCGGCCGGCCGTACACGCGGTCTCGTACCTGGCGTCGATCCGAGCTTTCACGTCGTGGGGACGTCTCGGCAGGCTCCTGGTGCCAGAGACGCTCATTAGCTTCGGGGCCGGCCTGTCGATGCCGTTCGTGGCGCTGTTCCTTAACCACAGGCTCGGAGCAAGCGTCAATCAAGTGGGCATGATTCAGGCGGCCAGTTCGATCGGCATGGCCGCCGCGGCATTCGGAGCACCGTTTCTTGCCCGTCGGCTTGGCCTGGTGGGTGCCGTCGTGACGACTGAGCTGCTGTCACTGCCGTTCCTGGTGTTGGTTCCGCTCGCCACCGGGCTGCCGGTGGCCGCGGCGCTGCTGCTTGTCCGAGGGATCCTGATGAACATGTCGTGGCCGGTCTACAACCAGTTGGCCATAGAAGGGGTGGCATCGGCCGACCGGCCACTCGTCGTGGGTTGGGTCCGCTTCGGCTGGAGCATCGCTTGGTTCGGCGGAAGCGTCATCGGCGGGCGGCTGATGATGCTCTCGTACACGCTGCCGTGGTACCTGACCGCCGCATTCTACGCGACCGGCGCTTTGTCCACGTTCTTCCTGCTCAGGGGCGTGCACACCGAAGCCAGCAGTGGTCAATGGTAGAATCGCGGCCATGACATACGATCAGCCAACCAGCGCGGGCGATCGCCTGCGGACGCTCGCCGCGGTTCTGTTCGACTTCGACGGGACGATCGCGAACACCATCCCGCATATCCTTGCGTCGTTCCAGTACGCGACGACCGAGGTCTTCGGGGCGGCTTTACCGGACGCCGTGCTGATGCACAACGTCGGTATCCCCCTCGCGCGCCAGACGCTCGAGCTGGCCGGCGGAGACCAGGAGATCGCCGATCGGCTGCTTGTCTCGTATCGAACGTTCAATCATGCAACGCACGACGAGATGGCGACGCTGTATCCGGGCGTGATCGAGGTACTCTCGGCGATACAGGAACGCGGGATGCCGATGGGTGTGGTGACATCCAAAGGCACCCCGATGGCAATGCGAGGGATCGAGCTTTTCGACCTGAGCCGCTTCTTTGATGTCATCGTCACATCCGACGACGTCCCGCTGCACAAGCCCGATCCGTGCCCCGTGCTTCACGCCGCGTCGTTGCTTGGGATCGATGCCGCGGCGACCGCGTATGTCGGGGACAGCCCGCACGACGTGGAAGCCGCGAAACGCGCGGGGGCCATCGCGATCGCCGCAGGCTGGGGCGTATCGGATCCGACGCGCCTGACCGGCGCCGACTACTTCATCGATGACATTCGGGAGTTGCCACCACTGCTTTTCGGCTGAACAGAGGCGATGGTTGCCTAGCTAACAGTCACCAGACACGGTATAGTTCACGGGATGGTCGAGCACGTGTCGTGCCGAGGAGGAGTCAGGTGTCCAAAGGTAGAGTGATAGCTGCTGTTGTCGCGCTGGTGGTCGTAGGCGGGATCGTTGCGGCGGTGGTTCTCGGACGCAACGCAAGCGCGCCTTCCGTCACTGTCGAACGGGCGAAGCGATCATCGCTCGCGGTCACCGTGAGCGCTTCAGGTAAGACCGAGGCTGACACGAAGGGCGACATCTACCCACCCGCACCGGGCACGCTCGCGAGCATCGACGTCGTTGATGGCCAGGCCGTCAAAGAGGGCGACATCATCGCGGTCATGGACACGACGCCTTTTGAGCTCCAGGTCGCTCAGGCGCAGGCCGCTTATGAAGCCGCGCTCGCGCAATCTGACAGCGTCTCGCAGTCCGCGCCGTCCTCGGCTGACAAGGCCGCGGCGTCCGCTTCCGTGAGCGCCGCGTACAACGCGTACGAGGCCGCGTCGGACCAGTACAACGCGCTGAAGACGGCGAAGCCCGACCCGGCGGCCGTCGCTCAGGCCGAGGCGGCTGTGGCGGTCGCGCAAGCATCGTACGACGCGGCGAGCGCAGCCTACGACAGCTACAAGACGAGCGTCTACGATCCGGCGCCGCTGCCACGTGATGCCGCGATGGAGACCGCGCTAGCGGCGCTTTCGCTCGCGCGCGACCAGGCGTACGCGAATCTCGCGAACGCCCAGCAGGCGCTGAGCGCGCTGCTCTCCGGTCAGGGTACAGCCGCGGGGCTCGTTGCCGCGAAGAGCGCGAAAGACCAGGCCTGGGCAGCGTATCAAGGCGCACTCGCGCAGCAGGCGAAGCTTGCCTCGGCCAGCACGAGTGCCGCGAAGTCGGCGGCGGACGCGGGCGTTACGGCTGCTCGAGTCGCGCTCAACTACGCGGTCGCGAACCTTGAGAAGGCTACGATGCGCGCTCCGCATGACGGCACCGTGGTTTTCAACGGCGCCGGTTCCGCGCTCGCGGCTGCGGGGATCAGCTCCGGCTCGGGTAAGCCCGCGCTAGGCTCGAGCGTCTCGCCTGCTGCCGCACCGTTCAGCGTGGTCTACTTCGATCAGCTCGTGTTTAACGCCCAGGTCGACGAAGCCGACATCGCGGCCGTGAAGCCGGGCCTGAAGGCGACCGTGAACCTCGACGCGCTTGTGGCCGACACGTTCCAGTCGGGCGTTGAGCGCATCGATAAGACGTCGGTGGTCACGCCCACCGGCGGCACAGCGTTCTCGGTGATCATCAGACTCAAAGATGCCGGTGACAGAGTCCTGCTCGGCATGAACGGGAGCGCTGACATCGAGATAGATTCGATCAGCGACGCGCTCACCGTTCCGATCGAGGCTGTGCTTGATGAAGCCGGAAAGAGCTACGTCTTCATCGCGGAGAACGGAAAGGCCAAGAAGGTGGAAGTCACCACCGGACAATTGACCGACACGCGTGCGCAAATCATCTCGGGCGTCTCGGAAGGCACCAACGTGATCGTGAGCGGCATCAGCGGTCTCAAAGATGGCGCTACGATAAGGGTGAACTAGCAGGTGGCCGAGGGCGGTGCCGAGACGTCGTCGCGTGTGGTGCTCGAAACGCGTGACGTCAGCAAGCAGTACAGACTGGAGGGCGTTGAGGTCAACGCCCTCCAGGCCGTGAGCATCGCGATTCGCGCCGGCGAGATGGTCTCGATCATGGGACCGTCGGGTTCGGGCAAGTCCACGCTCATGCACATCATCGGACTGCTCGACCAGCCGACGAGCGGTAAGGTCATCCTCGAGGGCGACGACATCTCTAGTCTCTCGCCTAACGAACTCGCGGAACAGCGGAACAAACACATCGGCTTCGTGTTCCAGTCGTTCAACCTGTTGTCTCGAACGTCGGCGCAGGCGAATGTCGAGCTGCCGCTCGTGTACGCGGGCGTGAGCGGAGCCGAGCGCGTGCGGCGCGCGAAGGAGGCGCTCGAGCATGTCGGGCTCGGGAACCGTCTCGGCCATTTCAGCAGCCAGCTTTCCGGCGGTCAGCAGCAACGCGTGGCGATCGCGCGGGCGCTCGTGAACGACCCGAGCATCGTGCTCGCCGACGAGCCGACCGGCAACCTTGACTCGCGCTCCGGCATCGAAGTCATGGCCATGCTTCAAGAACTGAACGCCCAGGGTATCACCGTCGTGATCGTCACGCATGACGATCGCATCGCCCGGCACGCGCAGCGTGTCATCCGGGTCTTCGACGGGCGCGTTAAGGCCGAAGAGATCGTGCGAGACAGGGTTCTTGCCGCCCAGGAACTCGCGGCGCTTTCTGCTGAGGAGGTGACCGGGTGAACTTCGCCGAGAGTTTCCGCATCGCGCTCCGGGCTCTGGGAGCCAACAAGGCTCGCAGCGTGCTCACGATGCTGGGGGTCGTTATCGGCGTTGCGGCGGTCATCTTGCTTGTTGGGATCGGCACGGGCGTGCAGAACGAGATCACCGGACAGATCGAAGGACTTGGGAGCAACCTGCTGTTCGTGGTACCAGGTCAGTTCGAAGGGGGTATGAGCGCAAATGCGGCGCCACCGTCGCGACGGTTCACCCTGGATGACGCCGATCTTCTCGCTCGACGGGTTCCGGGTGTGGACGTGGTCGTGCCCGTCATCCAGTCAGGTTCTATCGTCAAGCGTGGCAACCGCTCAGTCCGCGTTGTCGTCGCTGCGGCGAACGAGAGCGGCGGCGAGGTCTTCAGCGGCACGCTTGCCGGCGGGCGCAGTTACCGCAAGAGTGAGGTGCAGGCGGGCGCGCGGGTCGTGGTGATCGGCTCGAACGTTCGTGACACGCTCTTCCCGGGACAGGACCCTGTTGGCAAGCTCGTCACGCTCGAGGGGCAGCGCTTCACGGTCGTGGGCTACTATGAATCGCTCGGCGGTGGCCTGGGGGGCGATCAGGACAGTCAGGTGTACATCCCGATTACCACGGCGCAGCGGATATTCAACCTCAACTACATCAACACGATCGTCGTGAAAGCGTCGGATCCAAGCCGCATCGAGGTCGTGAAGGCGGACATCCGCCGCGTGCTGATCCCGCGTTACGGTGAAGAATTCACCGTCTTCACGCAGGAACAGACACTCGGGCTGCTTTCGGACCTGCTTAACACGCTCACGTACATGCTGGCGGGCATCGCTGGCATCTCGCTTCTGGTCGGCGGTATCGGCATCATGAACATCATGCTGGTGAGCGTTTCTGAGCGGACGCGCGAGATCGGCATCCGAAAAGCCGTGGGCGCGCGGACGTACGACATCCTGTCGCAATTCGTGATCGAAGCGGTCGGCCTCTCGGTGCTTGGCGGGATTATCGGGATTATCATCGGGTGGGGTGGCGCCGCGCTCATGTCGAAGCTCACTCCGGTTCCGACGAACGTCACGCCGTGGGCGGTCGCAGTCGCGTTCTTTTTCGCGGCGGGCGTTGGCGTCTTCTTCGGCGTGTATCCCGCATGGAAAGCAAGCCAACTCGACCCGATCGTGGCCCTCAGGTACGAATAAGCCGAGCGAGTCAGCTTGTGAAATCGCTTGGATCGACGTGGTCAAGAAACTCCCGGAACCGCTCGACTTCTTCCTCGGCTTCATCGACCGCCTGTACCGTGACGGCGGCTTGATTCCAGACGTCATCCGCGACGAAGATCCCGCAGGGAGCGCGAACCGCGAGCGCGATCGCGTCCGAGGGGCGCGCGTCGATCGCGAGCGTCCGTTCCTCGGCCTGCACGACGATGGCGGCGTAATACGTGCCCTCGGCAAGCCGCGTGACTTCCACTCGAACGACGACGTAGCCAACCCGTTCGATCACGTCGCGCAGGAGGTCATGCGTCATCGGCCGGGGCAGATCCACTCCCTGAAGCGCGAGCATGATCGCCGAGGCCTCCGGCTGCCCGATCCAAATCGGGAGCAGTCGATCGTCGCCGCGGTCGATCGTGTCTTCCAAAGGCTTGAGGAGCAAGACGGGTTGACCCGATGTGGCATCGGCATTAACACTCGCTATGCGGACTTCGATCATCTGCGCTCCCGTCACTCTGAGTCCTTACCCTACCACGAAGCCCTGAAGCAGCGTCATGGCATATCACGGCAGACCCGTCGCTACCCAAGTCTTCTGGCTTGACGCTCTCGCTGGGCCTGGGCTATGGTATCGAAGCTGTTTGCTAGCGCGGGCCCGTAGCTCAGTTGGTTAGAGCGCACGGCTGATAACCGTGAGGTCGATGGTTCGAATCCATCCGGGCCCACCACGAACGCACACTCAGGCGGGGCGTTCGCCACAAAACGATCGCGCTTTGGAACGAGGTCCGCCAGGTTGCGCGAGCGGTCCTGACACTGCCAACGCCGAGCGTCTTGCAGCAACCACACGCTACTCCATCGCCACCCGCCGCCAGCCGAAGATTCCCGTGTGCTTGAGCCACACCCGGTCCGTGAGGTCCACTATCACGAATGCAGCAGTCTTTGGCTGTCCGAGGTCATCCTGCCGGATCTTGACCACGCGCCACCCCGTCGCCTGCTGCGTGGCGCCAGCGTTGAAGGTGTATTCCACGACAACGCGTCCATCGGGGGGCACCGGATAGGTGTTCGCGCTTGCCTCGGCTGCCAAGAGCGTCGAGCCCGAGACGAGCCACTGCCGGTTTCCCCGGGCCGCGTTCCACGTCAGACCCGGAGCGAAGCCTTCGATATGCACGGTCACGGGGTCCTGCAACACAACGCTTGAGGGCACGAACCACTCCTGCGCAACGAAGAAAGCATCAAGAGCGGGGAAGCCGATGCCGGTGGTGCCGACGGCAGCGCGTAAGCCGAAGAACGCCACGGCAAGCACGGCCGCGATCGTCGCGACCACCTTGAGCAGCGACAACAACCACCTGATTCGCAACGGGGAGCCTCCGGCTCGGGACTAGTATCGCAGCAGGGCGACAGCGGGCGCTTCCGGATCTCTGGGCATCTCGCTGGCTGTGACCGGGTAAACCACGCCACCCGCCACGATGGTGCGAAGCGCCGCCAGTTCGAGCAGATCCTGGTCGTCGGGTTGGCGGACCGTGTGCACCTCGACGTTCTCGGTAGACTCATCCATGATCCCCCACAATGCGGCGTCGTTGTTGACGAAGAGCGTCTCCACCCGGCCGCGAAACACGGCGGGGAGCAGCGTTGAGGGATCCGATGTGGTGCGTGGTGTCGCCCAGAGCTCCTCGACACGACTGGCGGCCTCGCGGCGGTCTTGATGGAACGCAGCGGTGGCAATCGCCAGAGACCGCGCGTGGAGGATCTCGTCGGTGAGGGAGTCGGGACTGCCGGAAACGGCGTCAGCGGCGAGCGCGCGGTATGTGTTGACTTCCCGGTAAAGCGGCAGCACGAAATCCACAGCGGCAAGCACGAGCGGTGCACCGTCGCGAAGGCGCTCCACGATGGCCCGGTCGATGTCGCGGAAGTACCGCAGGATCTCATCTTTGGGCTCGGGCTCGCCGGAGCTGTGGAAGACAGCCGGCCTTCGTCCGCCCGGTGCGTTCGACATGCCGCTATGGTACTGCAACGATCGCTTCTCGAAGTCGTCCCACTTGAGCTCGTCGGCCAGGCTGGAAGGCGCGTCGCCAAGCGTCAACTCCTCAAGACCGTTGGCCGAGCCGCGCAGCAATCTCGCACGCTTCTGCGAGAGTGCGAGCAGGTAGTAGTGACGATCGCCGCCGAGAAGCGTGAGGAGCGGTCGCAGGTGAAAGCGCGAACCGACGGTCACGCTTTCGGGTGGCGCGGCCGGAAGCCGGTAGACGCGCATGGCGCCATCAGCGAAAATCGCAAGCCCTTTGTCGGCACGAAGCCAGAACGGGCGATCGTCTGCAAGCTTGCGCACGGGGTCGAGCAGCGTGTAGATCTCGCCGGATCTCAGGCCGAGCTCCTCGAGCCGGCTAGCCGCTTCTCGCAGGAGGTTCTTCAGTCGCCCGACATTCTCAAGCTGGCTGTCGGGTCCGAAGGGTTGTGTCCGCATATACAACGACACGAGCGGACCGCCGCCGTGCCGGGAGAGTTCCTTGAGGTCGGGAAGTGACAGTACGTCCATGAGAGGTCCTTTCTTCCGTGAAGAGGCCACGCTCTAGCGACCAAAGAATCCGGTGATGGTTCCCGACGCGAGCGTGTGACCGCTGACGGCACGCTCGATATCAGCCGAGCCGGGCTGCTCCGGGAGGTCCGGTCTTTCGACATCGAGCGCATAGACGCTCACCACGTAGTCGTGGTCGCCCGAGCCGACAGGCGGCCTTGGACCGCTGTAGCCGGGCCGCCCCGACGTGTTCTTAAGCTCGCGCGCCGGAGGCCGCACGCTTCCCGAGATCCCCTCGGCAAGCGTGTCTGCCGAGGGGGACAGGCCGATAACGACCCAGTGCACCCAAAGATGGGCGACGGGGTGGTGGTCGACGATCGCCACAAGAACCGAACGCGTGCCTTCGGGAGGGGGAGTCCACGAGAGTTGCGGAGAGACGTTTGATCCGCCATCAACGCCAATCGCGCAGTAGATGGCGGGTATCTTTCCGCTGTTGGCGAATGCCGTCGAGGTGACGGTGAGCATACCGGGTGCGCCTCCATTCGGAGCGGTGAGTGTCCCGCTGGCATCTGTCACGGCACCGGGGGCGGCGGTGTTGGATCTGGAACAACCGGAGGGAGCAATACCTACGAGCGCGAGGAGACAGGCCAGACATACAACGCACGATCTTTGACCTGTCACATCCGCCCCCTTCTATGGCGCCGCGACACCGTATACATACCCACAAGGATGGGGACCGGTTCACGTGGTCGACGCGGAAGCGGCCGGACTTGGCGCGACGCGCGGGACGTGGCACTCTGGGTAGACTCCGGACTACACCGATCGCCGAGGAGATCGTGATGCGCCGCGCCTTACACCGCGCTCTAGCCTTCGCCGTGTCCACCGCGTTGCTGTTTGTGCTGTCCGCGCCCGCGTGGGCCAGCACATCGGCGCACGTCGGCGCACACGCGCCCGCAACCGGGATCATCGTGGCGTGGGAGGCCGGCTCGGCCACTCGGGTCCGCACTGCACTCTCCCGCCGTGGCTTGCGCGTCCAGCGAACGCTCTACGGCAATCGTGGCGCTGTCGTGTCGATACCAAACGGCGTGGATGCCGCGGCGCTCACCACGTCCCTCTCGGCGATGCCAGGCGTTAAGATCGCTGCGGAGAACCGGCAGGTGATGCGGCCGCTCTGGACGCCGAACGACCCTCTCTTCTCGGCGCAGTGGGCATACCGGCACATCCAGGGAGCGAGCGCGTGGGACGTCGAGCGCGGGGACGCGTTCGTGACCGTAGCAATCATCGATACCGGTGCGGACCTGACACACCCGGAACTTATACCGGCGCTTGACCTCACACGGGATTGGGACTTCGTGAACGATGATGACACCGCGGACGACGTGAACGGTCATGGCACGCACGTCGCCGGTATCATCGCTGCGGCGAGCAACAACGCCATCGGCGTGGTGGGGACAGCGCCGGGGGTGAAGACCGTGCCGATCAAAGTGATTGGCACGGCAGGCGGCTCAAACGCGGATTTCGTGGAGGGGCTCTGGTACGCGGCCGACCTCGGGGTTGATGTGATCAACATGAGCGTCGGGACCACGGCGGGTGACCTTGGCGCCGGGGGGATCGCGCTCATGCAGGACGCCGTCGATTATGCGTACTCGAACGGCATTGTCATGGTCGCTGCAGCTGGCAATGACAGCAGCAGTGACAGCTACTACCCGGGTGCGTGCGATCACGTCATCTCTGTAAGCGCAACAGATCCCACGGATATGCTGGCGGCGTACTCGAACTACGGATCGGCCATCGACATCGCGGCGCCGGGCGGCGGGGCTGCTAGCGGGACCGGGATCCTTTCGACGTACACCATCTTCGGATCACACACCTACGAGTACCTGTTCGGGACCTCGATGGCCTCGCCATTCGTCGCGGCGGGAGCCGCTCTGTTGCGCTCGCACGTGCCCACGGCGACACCTGCCGAGGTAGAGACGGCACTGTTTTCCTCGGCAAAGGACATGGGTGAGGCCGGGTGGGATTCCAAGTACGGCCACGGGATGCTGCAGATGCGAGATGCGCTTGACGCGATCCTTGCGCCCGCACCCGGCGTGTTCCGCATCCAGGGCGCCGATCGCTACGCCACAGCGATCGCGCAGTCGCGCTTTGGATTCGCGAGCGACACCGTCACCACAACAGTCCTGGTCAGCGGGGAGGAGTTTGCCGACGCGCTCGTCGGCTCGTCGCTTGCCGGAGCATACGGGAGTCCGCTGCTGCTGACTCGCAGCGGGTCGCTTCCGGGTGGGTTACTTGCGGAGATCAAGCGCCTGGGTGCGCGCAAAGTCGTGGTGATCGGAGGCCCGGCTGCGGTCGGCCTTCCGGTGACCGACGCGCTCGTGTCGGCCGGGCTCGAGGTTCAGCCGGTGTGGGGTCCGGACCGTTATGCGACGGCTGCGGCCGCAGCGGAAGAACTTCAGGTAGTGACGGGCGCAGCGTCGCTGCCGCGCACGTTCCTCGTTCGCGGAGACTTGTACCCTGACGCGCTCGCGGTGTCGCCATTTGCGGCCGGCAACGCGACCCCGGTGCTGCTCACGCGGCCGAACGTCCTGCCAGACGCGAGCCGCGCGAGCCTTCAGAGCATCGGCGCCACCGAGGTGATCATCGCCGGCAGCACCACAGCGGTCGGCACGGCGGTCGCCTCGGCGGTAAGCGCGCTGCCCGGGGTAGACGTGACGCGATGGCAAGGGCTCGACCGGTATGAGACCGCCGCAGACGTCGCACGCGAGGGCATCGGGCGTGGCTGGGCAACAGGCAGCTACTTCGGCGTGGCGACGGGCGCGAACTTTCCCGAAGGGCTCGCCGGAGGCGTGCTCGCGGCGCGCGAGAGGGGCGTCGTGCTGCTCACGAATCCGCTGAAGCTGTCTGCGAGCGCTCGCGGGGTGGTTCAGGAGCTCGGTCATGACGGGGCGCGTGTGGCGATCTACGGCAGCACGAGCGCGATCTCGAAGGTTGTTGAGGGCGAGCTCATGCGCATCCGCTACTGAGCGGCGGACGATTTCCCGATAGCGGCCTCTACGGCGAACGCCAACTCCACAGCGCGCAATCCATCGCGGCCGGTCACCATTGGTGTGCCCGATGCGCGGATGGCGTCGATGACATCGCGCAGTTCGGCCGCGAGCGGCTCTCCGCTGCGGTCGACGTACGGGATTTCCACGACGCTGGCCTGCCGGTAGATAGGCGGCTCCGTCTTCTCGAACTCGACGGTGGTCTGCCGACGCATGCTGAGGTCCTGGCGGATCGAGTCCGCGACGAGGTAGCGTTCGGGTTCCGTGATCGCGATGCGGCGGACTTTGTCCTGCGTGGCGCGCGACGTCTCGAGTGACGCGATGCGACCGTTCTCGAACTCAAGCACGGCGGCAGCGACGTCTACGCTATCCGAGAAGACCTTTGCGCCGGATGCCTGAACGCACACCGGCGTGCCGCCGCATATCCAGCACGCCAGGTCAAGGTCGTGCACCATGAGGTCGAAGACCACGCTGTCCCGGATGCGCGGCGTGAAAGGCGACAGGCGTTCGAACTGCACGAGGCGAGGATCGCTCGCCATGGCGGCGAGCATGCGTACAGCAGGGTTGAAACGCTCAACATGTCCGACGGCCAGGATCACGCCCGCCTTCTCGGCGGCATCGACGATACGCCTCGCGTCCTCCGGGGACTCGGCAAGCGGCTTCTCCACGAGGAGGTGCGCGCCGCGCTGCGCTAGCGCGCACGCCAGCTCGGTGTGCATCTGCGTTGGCGTTGCGATGACCGCGAAGTCGATCCTCGGCAGGTCGTCTATGGACGCGAAGTGCCGGGCCGCCTCGATGGGAAGCGACGACGCCGCTGGGTCGATACCGGGGTCGACGACGCCGACGAGGTCCACGTCATCGAAGCGATCGAGGATTCGCACGTGATGTCGGCCCATGTTGCCTGCGCCGATGACTGCTGCTCGAATCTGTGTCACTGCGACTCCTCTCAAGTGCGGACCATGCTCTAGGGTATCATCGCCGGTCCGCGGAAGGGGCTATCCGCCGAGCATATCAACATGGACGTCATGTGTGCCGGCCGCTTTGCAAAGCGTAACCCGCAGGTCGTCTTGTCCGACGCCGTCGACGATGACGCGGGCGACGCCCCTGTTGACGCCGCGCGGGTTCTCGACGGTGATGTTGTAGACGGCGTCGGCGTCCCGGAACGTCACCGACCACGACGTCCACGTCTTTGGGACGCACGGGTCGATACGCAGGTACCGCTCGCCATCCTGGGCCTCCAGATGCAAGCCGAGAATGTCTTGCACCGCCACCCGGTAATACCAACTTGCCGAGCCGGTGTACCAGGTCCAGCCTCCGCGGCCCACGTGCGGTTCTATCGCATAGACGTCGGCGGCCACCACGTACGGCTCCACGCGGTACCGGTCGGCGGCTTCGCGATCGAGCGTGTGGCTCGCGGGATTGATGAGATCGAGCAGTGCGACCGCCTCGTCGCCGTCGCCTATGAGTGCGTACGCGAGGGCCACCCAGATCGCCGCATGCGTGTACTGCCCGCCGTTCTCGCGAACGCCGGGGACGTAGCCCTTGATGTAGCCGGGGTCGCGCTCCATGCGATCGAACGGTGGGGAGAGGAGCGCTATGAGCCCGTCATCCCAGCGCACGAGCTTCTCTTCCACGCTCGCGAGCGCGCGCTGCGCCCGGCCCCGGTCGCCGGTGCCGGCGATTATCGCCCAGGCCTGCGCGATGGCGTCGATGCGGCATTCGTCAGCGGTGTGCGTGCCAAGGGGCGTGCCGTCATCGAAGAACGCGCGCCGGTACCACGCGCCGTCCCATGCTTCGCGTTCCACCGCCACGATGAGCGCGCCGGCGTGTTCGCGCATCCGCGTCGCGGCGTCGGCCTCGCCGTGCTTCTCGGCGATCGGAGCGAAGGCGCGCAGGACCACGTCGAGGAACCACGCCATCCACACGCTCTCGCCGCTGCCGCCGATGCCCACGCGGTTCATTCCGTCATTCCAGTCGCCGCCGCCCATGAGCGGCAGGTCGTGGGCACCGGTAGCGAGGCTGATATCGATGGCTGCTCGGCAATGCTCGTAGATACTGCCGAGACGGACCGACGGCTGCACCTGAAGGTAGAGGTCCTCGCGGCCCTCGGGCACCGGCGGGCCTTCGAGGTACGGCACCTCGACTTCGAGGACCGATGCGTCGCCGGTCGTCTCGATGTACTCGGCGGTCACGAACGGCAGCCACAGGCGGTCATCGACGAAGCGTGTGCGCACGCCCCGGCCCGAGACCGGCTGCCACCAGTGCAGCACGTCGCCTTCCGGAAACTGACGGCGAGCTGCTTCCACGATGTGCTCGCGCACGAGGTCGGGGCGCGCGTACATAAGCGCGAGGCAGTCCTGCAGCTGGTCGCGGAAGCCGAACGCGCCGCTTGACTGGTACGTGGCGGTGCGGCCCCAGAACCGGCACGCGAGCGTCTGGTAGAGCGCGGCGCCGTTCACCATGCGGTCGAGTTCCGCGTCGGGGGTGCGTGCCTCGATCGTGCCGAGCGTGGCCTCCCAGCGCCGGCGTACCTCGGCCAGCTCCGCCTCCGGCGCGCCGTGCTCGCGCAGCCGCGCGATGAGCGCATGCGCTTCCTCGGCGCTTTCGGTCTGGCCGAGGAAGAAGGCGATCTGGGCCGACGCACCCGGCTCGAGCGAGACCGTGCGCATGAGCGCGCCGCAGTTGTCCAGGAAGCGTCCGGTGGAGCCGCCGAGCGCGCGGCGATGCATGGCCGCCGGGTCTCGCGGATCGCCGTTCCTGCCGAGGAACTCCGTGCGGCTCGCCGTGAACGAGTCCACATCGCAGTCGCACGCGAGAAACGCCGGACGGCCCGGGAAGTCGAGGTTGAACCAATTGTGGGCCATGAGCATCCGGGCGGACTCGTCCCACCAGGTCACCACCTGTTGCTGCGCCTTGCTGCGCGAGTCCCCGAGCGCCCATTCGATGAAGTGCGTCACCGAGAGACGCCGATGGCGCTCGGAAACGTTCGTGAGCCGCACGCGCACGATGCGCACCGGGTCGTCGGCGGCCACGAACCAGTCGAGTTCGTGGCGCACGCCGTGGCACGTGTGCTCGAAGCTGGTGTAGCCGCGGCCGTGGCGGATGATGTGCGGCGCCGCGTCGCGCACGGGCAGAAGCGTAGGGCTCCAGAACTCGCCGGTCTCTTCGTCGCGAACGTAGAACGTTTCGCCGGTCCCGTCGCTCACCGGGTCGTTGTTCCAGGTGGTAATACGGTTTTCGTGGCTGTTCTCGGCCCAGCTGCAGCCGATGCCAGCCTCCGAGACGAGCGCGCCGAACCGCGGATTCGCGATGACGTTCACCCACGGCGCCGGGGTCGCGGTGTCGTCCTCAAGCACGATCACGTACTCGCCGGTCTCCGGGTCGAAGCCGCCGTAGCCGTTATCGTTGACGAGCGCGGGCCGCTTGAACGCGGGAGCCGGGTCGCTTGCCACCGGCGCAGTGGGGACGAGCGGGTCGGGCTGCGCCTCGTGGGTGGCGCGCAGGTTGAGGTGCAGCCCGATCGGGCCGCCGTCGCCCGTGAGCACGGCGCGCGCCACGCTGTCGAGCAGGTTGCGGACATCGGCGGGCACCTGGTCGGCGACGCGCAGGTGCACGCCACCGGGACGGTCCTGCAGCTGCAGCGCGTGACCGGTTCGCAGCAGCATTCGCAGGCGCCCGTCCAACTCCGAGGCGTACGCGCTCGGCTTGGTGTTCAAGATGACGAGGTCGCACTCGAAGCCTTTCGAGCGCCAGTACTGATGGGCGAGCAGCACCTGTCGGACCAGCCGTGTCTCCTCGAGCCTTTCGATCTTCACGAGCAGGATCGGGTAGTCGCTCGAGATGCCGATAGACCACAGTCCTGAGATGGGCAGCCGGTTCTCGAGCTTTGTGAGCACCTTGAGCCGTGACCGTGGGTCCGTGAGCAGCAGTCGCGAGGCCAGCCGCTGGAACGTCACCGCTTCTTCTGGTGTGATCCCGAGGTCGCGCAGCTCGATCTGGCTGGTGGACCACGCCAGGTCGAGCGCTCGCTGCGCGCTGCGGATGTCGTGGTACCGCTCGGCAAGCGCGATGGCGTCCTCGCGGGTCTCGGCGGCACCGGTCGTGAACGCCAGGTGCGCCGTTTCGCCAGGGTCGATCGCAAGCGTTTGGCGTATCGAGCAGATCGGGTCGAGCACCGCGCCCGTCGAGCCCGAAAGCCTGCCGCCGCCCCAGATCGCACGGGCGTCGCCCGGCGTGTGCAGTCTGCCAAGAAACGCCTCGCGGTCCGTCTCGAAGCTCCAGTTGCACGTATCCCCCAGGTCGCACGCGAGCACGTGCATGCCCCAGGGGCGCTTCTCGTCCGCCGAGCGGGGCCTGCGCGAAAAGAGCAGCGCGTCGAGCTCGTCGACGGCCTCGGTCTGCACGAACAGGTTGCTGAACGCCTTGTGCGCGTGGTCGGACTCGCCCTGCGCGAGCGTCACCTCGAAGTACGAGGTGACCTCGAGCAGAAGCGGCGTGCGCCGCCGGTTCGTGACCGTGATGCGCCGGACTTCGACATCGTCTTCGGGCGAGACCACCACTTCGGTGTGCGTCTCGACCTCGCCGTCAAGCCGGCGGAACTCGGCTTTATCCGCCGAGAAGGTCACGTGGTACTCGTCGGGTTCGGCGAGCGTGGGCTGGTATGCGGACGACCAGACCTCGCCGCTCTGCACGTCCTTGAGGTAGAAGAACTGGCCCCAGCAGTCGCGTGTGACGTCCTCGCGGTAGCGGGTCACGGTGCGGTCGCGCCAGCGGCTGTACCCGCCACCGCCGTTGGTGACCATCACCGAGTACGACCCGTTCGACAGGAAGTGCGTGGCCGGGATCGGCGTGCCGGCGAGCGGGTACGAACGGTGCACTGGCGGCGCGATGTCGCGCAGCGCTCGCACGAACTTGACCTCCTCAACATGCGGCTGCGCCAGCTGGGTCCGTCTCGGCACGCGCTCTTGCAGAAGCAGCTCCGCCGAGCGGATCACCGGGTCCGCATGAAAACGCTCCTGCATCCGTTCGTGCGTGAGCATATTGCCGAGGGCGACCAGGCTCATGCCCTGGTGGTGCGCCATGTACGCCTTCACGACCGCGCGCTCCTTGCCAGCGGGGACGCGGCCGGGCGTGTAGTCGACAGCCTCGAAGTAGCCGTAGCGTCCTTCGGCACCTTGCCTCGTGAGCACGTCGAGATTGTCAAGCGCGGCGCGCGGATCGATAGGCAGCGCCAGCACCGTGGCGTAGGGCGCGACCACCACATCGTCCGACAGGCCACGCTTGAGTCCGAGCCCGGGCACGCCGAACGCCTGATACTGGTACGTGAGGTCCACGTCTTTCGCGTTGAACGCGCTTTCCGAGACGCCCCACGGCACGCCGCGCTGTTTGCCGTACTGGATCTGCCGCTTGACGACGTTGCGGTACGTCTGGTCGAGCAGCGTGTCCGGCCAATCGTGCATCACCAGAAGCGGCATCAGGTACTCGAACATGCTGGCGCTCCACGACACCAGCGCCCGTCCGCCCTCGGTTCGCGCGATAGGCCTGCCGAGGCGGAACCAGTGCTCCTGTGGCACATCGCCCTTCGCGATCGCAAGGTAGCTCGCCAGCCGGCACTCGCTTGCGAGCATGTCGTAGAAGGAGTCGTCGAGACGCCCCTCGGCGGTATTGAAGCCGATGGAGAAGACCATCCGGCTGTGGTCGAACAGCATCTCGAAGTCCGTGTGCTCCCACATCTCGTGGGCGATCTGGGTCGAGAGCCGCAGCTCCGCGAGCAGCTGGACCGCCGCGCCTCGACGCTCGCGGATGCCGCTTGCGAGCTTCTCGGCCCACGCAAGCGCGGGCTCATCGAGGCCCGAGGTGTCCTCGAGGCTCACGAGGACACCGTCGAGGCGCTCGGCAAGCCCCACGAGGCTTGGCACATGGCGCGTCACGGGCGCAAGCGCCACGCCGCGCTCTCCGGTAGCGAACGCGTCCGGGACGTTGCCGACAAGGTGGGCCCAGGGCGCGTACGTATCGAGGTCCGAGAGGTGTTCGCGCAGGCACGTGCCCACCGCGCCCACCGCGTCGCGCACGACATCGAGCGCGAGCGGGTCGCCCCGCAGCCCGGCGAGCCGGGCGGGCAGCGCGTTAGCAAGCGCGGCGAGGCCCTCAAGGAGCGAGCGCCACTCGGCCAGCTCCCCGGGCGGCCGGTCGAGGCGGATCCTGCGCAGAAGCTCCTCAAGCGAGGTGCGCAGCTCCACCGTGGTCGCAACGGGTCCCAGCTTCTCGCGCTGGCCGAGCAGCTCCTCAAGCGCGAGCAGCACGGTATCGGCGATGCCGTCGAGCACCTGCGCGTCCATCAGCGGCCGTTCGGCGATCTCCGTCAGGCCGACCCGCAGCGCGACCAGGTGGCCGGCGAGGTTCCCGCTGTCCACCGTCGAGACGTAGCCGGGCCTGAGCGGCTGCAGCGTCGTGGTGTCGTACCAGTTGTACAGGTGGCCGCGGAAGCGTTCCATGCCGGCCATCGTGGAGAGCGTCTGCGACGTCCGGTCCACCAGGCCGCGCACGCTCACGTAGCCAAGGTCGTACGCCGTCAGCGCCGAGATAAGCTGCAACCCCATGTTCGTCGGCGACGTTCGGTGCGCCACCATGCCGCCGGGGTCCTCCTGGAAGTTGTCGGGCGCCAGCCAGTGGTCTTCGGCGGTCACGAACGTCTCGAAGAACCGCCAGGTCTTGCGGGCGATGCGACGCATGGCCGCGACGTCGCCGGGCCTGAGCGCAGGCGGCTCGTGCCGTGTGGGTGTGCTCACGCGCCAGGCGATGAGCGGCGACGCCCCCCACAGCGCCAGAAGCGGAGCCGCCGAGACGAGCGACGCCGGGTCCGCGATAGCGGCCGGCAGGGTGACCGCCACAAGTGCCGCCTCGCCGGTCCACATGCGCCGAAGGAAGCCCGCCGAGGTGGAGCCAAGCCGCCGCTCGGCTTCTGCCGCCGTCTCCCACTCCAGCATCTTGTTGTGCGAGACCGTCATGCGCCACAGCGCGCGCACGATGGCGTCGAGCATCACGACCGCCTGATGCGGCAGCACGGCCAGGTTCAGCAGCGCGCGCGCCGAATCGCGCCAGAAGTCGCTGATGATCGAGTGCGTGTCGCCGCTTACGTCGGCGCCTCTCGGCCTGAACAGCAGCGAGTCGGCGATGCCGAAGTATACCGGGAAGAACACGATGGCGAGGATCGCCGCAAGCCACAGCCAGTCGGGTCCGCGCAGCGCGACCCAGCCGGCGCCGGCAAAGAGCATCATCGTGGGCGCGAGCAAGCTGCGGCGCAGGTTGTCGACGATCTTCCAGCGGTGCAGTGCCGAGAAGGGATTGCGCTCCCGTCCCTTCGCGGTGGGCACGCTCAGGCCCAGCCAGGGGAGCGTCTGCCAGTCACCGCGCACCCAGCGGTGCAGCCGCGCTACATGGCTGATGTAGCTCGCGGGCTGGTCGTCGAGCACTTCGATGTCGCTTGCAAGTGCGGTGCGCAGGAGGTTGCCTTCCAGGAGGTCGTGGCTCAGGAGGGTGTTCTCGGGGAAGCGGTCTTCGAGCACTGCGTTCATGACGTCGACCTCGAAGATGCCCTTGCCGGTGAACGACCCCTCCCCGAAGACGTCCTGGTACGTGTCGGAGACCGCGCCGGCATACGGGTCGACGCCGGTCACGCCCGAGTACAGCCAGGCGAACGGCGAGCGCTCCGCGCCTTCAAGCGACATCGCCACTCTCGGCTGCACGAGGCCGTAGCCACGGATGACGCGGCGTCTTGAGGCGTCAAGTTGCGCGCGGTTGAGCGGGTGCGCGATAGTGGAGATGAGTTTGCGGGCCGCGTCTCTTGGCAAGACGGTGTCGGTGTCGAGCGTGATGACGAAGGTGACGGTGGGCAGGACCGCCGAGTCGCCTTCGATCACCGAGAAGCTCGTATCGGCTGCGCCGCGCAGCCACCGCGCGAACTCGTGGAGCGCCCCGCGTTTGCGCTCCCAACCCATCCACACGCCGTCAGCCTGGTTGTACCGCCGGGCGCGGATGAACAGGTGGAAGGGACGGGCGCCGTTCTCGCTGTAGGTTGCGTTAAGCGTCGCGATGCCGTGGCGCGCGGCGTCGATCACGGTCTCGTCGTCGGGCAGGGTCTCCTCGGCTCCACCCTTAAGATCGCCGAGCAGCCCGTAGCGCACGTTGTCATCGCGGTTCGCCAGGTAGGCGAGTTCCAGGTTGTCGATGACCGCCTGCGTGCCGGCAGGCGACGTGAGGAGCGCAGGGATGACCACCATTGTGCGGTGCGCCGTGGCGACCGGCTGAAGGTAGTCGAGCTTTGAAAGCGTCCGTGGCGGCCAGATCGTGGACGCGATCCGGTTGACGACGTTCACGGCGAGGTCGGAAAGGGGCACGACCGACAGCACGACGAGCGCGATCGTCCACCACAGCCCGACGCCCCGGCTCCGCACGTATACGGCCATGCCGATCGCGAGGAAAGCCGTGAGCGACCCGAGCAGCCCCCAGAAGATGACGCCCTTTCTGGCGAGCGGCCCGCGATAGATGTGCTCGCGGGCGCTCGGGTGGTACGCAAGGCTTCGCTCCAGGGCGTAGCGGCCGCCGCTGATGAGGTAGTACCCCACATGTCCGCCGACCGGGTCGGCGGCGTCGCGTCGCAGCGCATCAAGCGCATAGCTGACGACCGCTTCGGCCACTTCGATCTCGGTGTGCGCAGACCGCGCGGCGATCCGCTCCACGGCGTGGCGATAGCGGTCGCGTGATATGAAGTCCATGCGCGAATACACCCCGGAGGGGTCTTCGCGTAGCACGCGTTCAACGAGGGAGCAGTCCTCGAAGAACTCGCGCCATTCAAGCGCGCCGAGGAAGCGGATGCTGGTGATCGCGTTCGCGACCGAGACCTGGTCCGCCGCCTGGGACTGATGCTCGGCAAGCGTGAGCTGATCGAACGCCTCGCCTCGGGCGCGCATCGCAGCCTCGAGCCAGGCGATCGCCGGCTCGACGCTTGGGTCCTGGTCCTGCAGCCGCTGGGCGAGGCGGATGAGGAACGTCGGACCCGGATGGGGGAGCGAGTGCGTGAGCTCGGCGGCGAGCGCGGTCACATCGGCGCCCGGTGTCTGCGCCGCCTCGAGGATGCGGTTGGCCCAATCGTCCGCGGCGGCGCTCTGGTCGTGCGAGGCGAGCACGCGCAGCGCAAGCCGCCGCAGGTCCTCGACCAAGCATACCCGCAGCATGATCGGGGTTGCCCAGACCTCGCCGATCGTGAGCGGGGAGATGTCCTGGAACGCCATGATGAAGTGCTCCAGGTGGTCGCGGTCCAGGCGCGCGTCGGTCGCGGTAACGAGCAGCGAGACCGCCTCGAAGACGCGTGGGTACTCCGTGAGCTCGCCGTCGAGCAACCGTGGCAGTTCGGAGCCGTAATCGTTGGGCAGATCGTCTCGGACAGCTCTGATCTGCTCTTCGACGAGGTAGAAGTTGTCCAGGAGCCACTCGGCGGCCACAGAAACCTGCGTTTGCAGGCGTGCTGCCGAGGCGAGGCGTCCGTAGACCGCGTGGAGCGACTCTTCGGCGCGCTCTAAGAGCGGCAGCAGCGGCGTTGCACGAAGCGTCTCGGCGGAGGTCCACCGCTGTGCCGAGGCGAGGTCGCGTGCGGCTTCAGCGAGCCGCTCGGCGCTGAGCAGTTCTCCGCGGAGCGGATCGTCGCCGGAGGGAAGACTCCAGCGTTGAGGAGAATCGGCCTGTGCCATGTCCACGCTCTCGGTCCGGCGTCCGGCCCCCGCGTGGCGGCGCGCACCGGGAGGGCCTCAATGTCTCATTGTGCCACGAAACCACTCACCTCAGCCTTCTTCTCACGGCACGAAGGTTGCTGCATGATACCTGGCAGGGTATAGCTCTACCGTGGAGGAGGTTCTTGTGCGTCTCTTGAGACAGAATCCGGCCGGTGGACACCGCCGGGCGCGTGCGGTTCTCGCTGCGCTTGCCGTGACCGCGATCCTGGTCACGGCGGGATGCGGCGATAGTCTGCCCCCCGCGGGCAACGTGGACAACGCCGCAGCGAAGTCGCTTGCGAGCAAGGGCGTGCGTATCATCGATGTTCGCACGGCCTCTGAGTACGAGGCGGGGCACATCCCTCAAGCCGAGAACGTGCCGCTCGATCAGCTGGGCGCCGCGATAGGATCGTGGGACTCCGGCAAACCGGTCCTCGTATACTGCGCCGTTGGCGACCGCTCTGTCGAGGCGATGCGCATGCTCACCTCGGCGGGGTTCAAGACCGTGTACAACCTGCAGGGCGGCATCGTCGCGTGGGACGGTGACGTGACCTCGGGATCCGGCGGCAGCAAGACAGCGGGCACACTGAGTCCCTCGGCAAGCGGGCTACCGGTGCTCTACGAGTTCTACACCGATTGGTGACCTTCGTGCCAGAAGATGAAGCCCGTGGTCGACGGGCTCAAGAAAGCGTACGAGGGCAGAGTCGAGTTCAAGCTCTACAACGTGGAGAAGGACGCCACCGGCGCGAAGCTGGCGAATCAGCTGGGCGCGCAGTTCGTGCCCACGTTCGAGTTCGTGAACGCCGACGGGACGATCGCCAAAGAGATCGTGGGCGAGGCGTCTGAGTCGCAGTTGCGCCAGCAGTTGGACGCGCTGCAGTAGCGTTCATGTGGCAGACCACCCTCTCACCGGCGAGCAGGTACCAGGTGCTCGCCGGTGCGTTTGTCGCGTGTTTGGTTCTTGCGTGAGGGGTATATGTCTGATAGCGGAGGCCGAAAGGTCTACGGGGAATGATGCACGCATCGGAGGTGAGGCCGTTCTGATGGCGATCGAATCTCAGGTTTTGGCCGGGGTGACAGAGGAAGATTCCCGCTTAGCTGTTGTGTGAGTTCGTTCGTGATCGTGTCAGGCCGCCGGGAGGCGGCACCTCGTGCGTAGCTCTGCAGGTACGTGAAGGGGCACGGTGGGCGGGACATCGGGCATAAGCCTCTGGAGATTCCGGGAGTGCGGCCGAGAGGGACCTCTCACTTGGCCAAGAGCTCCCTAGGATGGCCCTTTGGAGGGGCGACTCGGGCGGTGCGAAGGTCGCCCCGGCGTGAAACGGACACAAGGGCGGATGCGCGCGCATCCGCCCTTGTTTGTTGCGGTCAAGGCGAAGGCTGTCGCAGTCAGACCGCTTCGGTCCCGCGCTCTCCGGTTCGGATCCTGACGACCTCTTCCACGGCGCTCACGAAGATCTTGCCGTCGCCGATCATGCCCGTGCGCGCGGCCGCGGTGATCGCCTCAAGAACGTCGGTCACCTCATGATCGTGCACCACGGCCATGATCATGACCTTCGGAAGCAGGTCGATGCAGTACTCCTGACCGCGCCACTGCTGTGTGATGCCTTTCTGGATACCGTGGCCTTTAACCTCGCTCACGGTGAGGCCGGCATGTCCCAGCGTGATGAGCGCTTCTTTGACCGCCTCGAGCCGCTCCGGACGGACGATGGCTTCGATCTTCTTCATCTATGCCTCACTCCCAACAGGTGTCTCGGTGTACGAACCGGCGCCGAGCGCGCCGCTGCCCGCGAAGTCCGGGTACGCAAGCACGCCCATTTCGCTTGCATCAAGTCCGGCAAGCTCGTCAGCCTCGCTTGAGCGGAGCCCGGTGGTCTTCGCCTGGACCTTGAAGAACGCATACATCGTACCGAACGCCCATGCGGCCACAACAACGCATGCGATGAGTTGGGACGCGAACTGCCCCGCGTCGCCGTAGAACAGACCAGTGACCGCGCCCTTCACGCCGTTCCAACCGGCCCCGTACGTGCCGTCAGCGAACAAGCCGAGCGCGAGCATGCCCCACAGGCCGTTCACGCCATGGACCGAGACAGCACCCACCGGGTCATCGATCTTGGCGACACGCTCCCAGAAGATGACCGAGCCGACCACGAGCAGACCGGCGACCGTGCCAATGATGACCGCGGCCCACGGGGTGACGAACGCGCACGGGGCGGTTATGGCCACAAGCCCGGCAAGCATGCCGTTCGCGGTCATCGAGGGGTCGGGACGACCCCAGAGCTTCCACACCAGGAACATCGCGGCAAGACAGCCGGCGGCGCCTGCCAGCATCGTGTTCGCGATGATGATCGGGAAGCGCAGGTCGCCGACGGAAAGCGTGCTCATGCCGTTGAAGCCCATCCAGCCGAACACCAGGATGATCGTGCCGAGGATCGCCATCGGTATGTGATGGCCGGGAATGGCGACCGGCGTGCCGTCGGCCTTGAACTTGCCGATGCGCGGGCCGATCACAAGCGCGCCCGCCAATGCCGAGAACCCGCCGATCGCGTGCACCGCGCTCGATCCCGCGAAGTCCACGGCGCCATGCCCCAGCCCGAAGTTCGCGCCAAGCTGCGCGAGCCAGCCGCCGCCCCAGATCCACATGCCGTAGAGCGGGTACGTGAAGGCCGCCATGTACACGCCGAACGGGATGAACGCCGAGAACTTCCAGCGCTCGGCCATGCCGCCCGTGACGATGGTTGCCGCCGTGTCCATGAAGACCATCTGGAACAAGAAGAACGCGAAGGCCCCTACGTCGAGCGTCCCGTCACCGAGCGAGCCGAGGAAGAAGCCCTTGGTTCCGGCGACGGCCTGGCCGAAGAGCTTGAAGGCGTTGCCATCGAGCACGCCTTGTGCGCCGCCGAGCAGCCCGATAGGTCCGAACGAGCCGAACTGCAGCGCGAAGCCGACCGCCCAGTAGGCGAGCGCGCCGATGGCGAAGATGACGAAGTTGGTCATCGCCACATGCGCCGCGTTCTTGCCTCGGCACAAGCCGGTCTCAACGAGCATGAAACCCGCTTGCATGAAGAAGATGAGCGCCATGCCCACGGTCACGAAGAACAGGTTGGTGGCGATCGACAGATGGCCGAGATCACCGGCGACCTCCTGCAGCGTTGGCGCGCCGGGAGTCGCAGCCGTCACGTTGCCGATACCGCCGGTGGCAGGCCCGGTGGGGTCGCCTGCCGCGTACGCGATCCCGGTCATGAGCACGACCGTGAGAACGGCGAGGATGAGCGTGCGCACGCCCGCGCGCACCGCGATATCCCGCCAGGTGAGCCGCTCGCAAGCGGGCTTCGTGCGTGGAGCCATGAGCCACACCTCCCGATGTCCGATGACCTTCCTGAGGAGACGTCACCGCCGGCCGAACGCGCGGTGCGGGAAGCGGCGAGCGAGGCCCCTCGTGACCAACGGTAGGCGGTCGCGGTTTCGCGCTCGTTTCAACCCGAAGAAAGCTCGATGAACAGGAACGCAAGCCTGGCAGGCTCGGGTTGGGTACACGTTCGTGCTGGGTGCTATACTTTTGCGCTGCGGGGACGTAGCTCAGCTGGGAGAGCGCGGGCTTTGCAAGCCTGAGGTCGAGGGTTCGAGCCCCTTCGTCTCCACCAATGAACACTCAGCGGCCGGTGTACGAGCGCCGGTCGCTGTCGCGCCCGGTTGCCGCACTCGCGGCTCATCGTTAGGCTAGAACAGCACATCACGACACAAACAGGGGAGCCGTATGCCCGGACAATGGAAGACGATCCTGCTGGGCGATCCGCTCGACAACGCCGAGTCGCAACATCAGCGGCTGAGCAACCCCGTCGCGCTTGCGGTGTTCTCGAGCGATGCGCTCTCCTCAGTCGCGTATGCCACTGAGGAGATCCTGCTCATGCTTGTGCTGGCCGGCAGCGCCGCGCTGAGCCTGGCCATGCCGGTCGCAGCAGCGATTGGCGTCCTGCTTATCATCGTGGCGACGTCGTATCGGCAGACCATCAAGGCGTACCCGGGCGGCGGCGGTGCGTACATCGTTGCCAAAGAGAACCTGGGCACGAACGTCGGACTCGCCGCGGGGGCGTCGCTTCTCATCGATTACGTCCTCACGGTCGCGGTGTCCATCTCGGCAGGCACCGCGGCGGTGACCTCTGCGTTTCCCGTGCTGGGACAGTATCGGGTGGAGATCGCCGTGGCCTTCACGATCGTGCTCGCTATCGCGAACCTCCGCGGCGTGAAGGAGTCCGGCAGGGCCTTCGCGGGGCCGACGTACTTCTTCGTGGCGATGCTCGCCCTGCTTATCGTGGTCGGACTCGTGAAGGCAGCGCTTGGTCAACCCATCGTGGTCACGCCGCACGAGATCGAGACCACGAGCGCGCTGTCGCTCTTCATCATCTTGAAAGCATTCGCGTCGGGGTGCACGGCCATGACGGGCGTGGAGGCGATCGCGAACGGGGTGCAGGCGTTCAAGGAGCCGGCCGCCAAGAACGCGGCCAAGACGCTCACCTGGATGGCGGGCATCCTGCTCTTCATGTTCCTGGGTATAACGGCGCTTGCGACGTATTCGGGCGTGCGCCCCACCGAGGGCGGCGAGACTGTGGTGAGCCAGCTTGCCCGGGGCGTGTTCGGCACCGGTGTCCTGTACTACCTCTTGCAGGCGGCGACCGCCGCCATCCTCGTGCTCGCGGCGAACACGAGCTACGCCGACTTCCCCCGGCTTGGCTCGTTCATCGCCGCCGACGGCTTCTTGCCCAAGCAGCTCAAACAGCGCGGCTACCGGCTGGTCTATAGCAACGGCATCATGCTCCTGACCGCGGTCGCGGTGCTGCTGCTTGTCATCTTCGGCGGCAACACGAACAGGCTCATCCCGCTGTACGCGCTCGGTGTGTTCGCGTCGTTCACGATGTCGCAGACCGGCATGGTCGTCCACTGGCTCAAGAACCGCGGCGAGAACTGGCATTGGAGCATCGTCGTCAACGGCGTTGGAGCGGTCACGACCGGCGTGGTCTTCTTTGTCATCGCGGCCGCGAAGTTCTCGCAGGGCGCGTGGATCGTGCTCTTGCTCGCGCCGATCCTCGTCATGTACTTCAAGTGGGTCAAGACGCACTACGACGATGCAGACCGGCGACTCGCGCTTGAGGAGCAGGAGCGCGACGAGACAGCCGACTGGCTGCCCGAGACGCACTTCTGCAATCGCGTCATCCTGCTTGTCTCGGGCATCGACCGTCGCATCGTGCGAGCAGTACGCTACGCGCACACCATCCAGGCGGACTACGTCGAGGCGGTCTTCGTGGACGTCACCGGTGACAAGGCCGACTTCATGCGTGCCGAGTGGGAGCGGGCGCGCATTGACATCCCGCTCACCATCATCGACTCCCCGTATCGCGAGATCATTTCGCCTATCCTGCGCTACATCCGTTCTATCCCCCATGAGGTGGAGGACTCCGTTATCACGGTCATCGTTCCGGAGTTCGTGCCCGAGGGCTGGGCCGACAACATCTTGCACGACCAGACGTCGTTCTGGCTCAAGCGCACGCTGTTCTCGGAACCCGGCGTGATCGTCACTGACGTGCCATACCACCTGCGGCCCAAGACCGTGCCCTCGAGCGAGACCGCCTGATGCGCGTCGCGACCATCCGGCACGCACCGTTCGAGGGCGCGGGCGCGATCGCCGCGTGGGCGGTCGACCGCGGGCACGGGTTCGCGACCACGATGGCTGCCACCGGCGCGTTCCCGGCACCAGCCGACTACGACCTGCTCGTGGTGATGGGCGGCCCCATGAGCGCGAATGATGAGGCGCGCTTCGCATGGCTCGCCGCCGAGAAGACCGCCGTGCGCGCCGGCATCGATGCGGGCAAGCGTGTTCTCGGCGTGTGCCTTGGCGCGCAGATCGTCGCGAGCGTGCTCGGCGCGGCCGTCACGCGGAATCCGGAGCCGGAGATCGGGTGGTTCCCCGTGACGCTCACGTCGGCCGGCCGGACGTCGCGGGTGTTCGGCTCGCTGCCAAACTCGCTTGTGGCCGGTCACTGGCACAGCGACATCTTCGCGCTTCCGGAGGGTGCCGTTCGCATCGCAGGAAGCGAGGCGTGCGCGAATCAGGCGTTCGAGTACGATGAGGGCCGCGTCGTCGGCGTGCAGTTCCACCTGGAGTGGACTGCCCAGGGTGCCCAGGCACTCGTCGAGCACTGCTCGGCCGATCTGGTACCGGGCATGCATGTTGTGACGGCGGAGGGGTTCATCGCCGGCGAGGCCGAGCATGGCGTGTCAGCGCGGACGGCGTTGTACGCGCTGCTCGACGCGATGACCGGTGTGCGAGAATGATACTGGCGCCGTACGACGTCCCGCATCTGCCGAAGGTGGAGTAGCGTGCCGAAGAAGCTTGAGACGAGCACCGCGATCTCCGCGGCCGTCGCACTGGTGCTGTGGGCGTCCGCGTTCGCCGGCATCAAGGCGGGCCTCAAGGGCTTCGGCCCGGGTGAGCTCGCGCTCCTGCGGTTCGGGACCGCGTCGCTCGTGCTCGCGGTGTTCGCACTCGTCACGCGCATGCGACTGCCGGACCTGGCGGACATCCCGAAGATCGGCTTTGCGAGCGTGCTAGGCATCACGATCTACCACCTGTGCCTCAACTTCGGTGAAACGACCGTCACGGCGGGCGCCGCGAGCCTGATCATCGCCTCGGGACCGATCTTCACGGCGCTGTTGGCGATGCTCTTCCTCAAGGAGCGGCTGACGGCGTGGGGTTGGGCGGGCATCGCGGTCGCGTTCTCCGGGGTCGCGCTTATCACGCTTGGCGAGGGGACGGGCGGCCTTGCCTTCCAGCCGGCGGCGATGCTCGTGCTGGTCGCAGCAGTCTCGACGGCGGCTTACTTTGTGGCCTCCAAGCCGCTGCTTCGGAAGTACGCGCCGCTCGAGTTCACGTCCTACGCGATCTGGCTGGGAACGGTGCCCATGCTGGTCTTCAGCCCCGGTCTGCTCTCAGAGTTGCCGCACGCGCCCCTCTCGGCAACCATCTCGGTCATCTACCTGGGCGTCTTCCCCGGAGCCATCGCGTATGCGCTCTACTCGGGGGTACTCTCGAAGCTTCCCGCCTCGATCGCGTCGAGCTTTCTGTACGTGCAACCGGTGACCGCCACGATCATCGCCTGGGTCTGGATCCGTGAAGTCCCGTCGCTTGTCACGCTCGTCGGGGGCGCACTGGCGCTTGTGGGCGTGGCGCTTGTCTCGACCCGCGGCAGGCTGCCCGTGAAGAGCTAGAGTATCCGGAAGCCGCGTTCGTTGCGTGGATCCTCGAACTCGATGTCCGCCGAGTCCACCACGGCGCGCGATGGCCCGTTTCGCATCCAGTCGATTGCCTCGGCCACGTCGCCGGCAGGCCCCTCGAAGGTTGCCTCTACGCGTCCGTCGGGCAGATTGAGGACCCAGCCGTCAAGCGTGAGCCTGGCTGCCATTCGCGCTGTCGCCGCCCGGAAGTACACGCCTTGCACTACTCCGGCGACGATCACGTGGCCCCGCACACGCTCCGTCATCTCGCCCCCTCGTCGCGCAGGTTTCCGTCACACGTCATCATCAACAATACGCTTGTTTCTCTAACGCATCCCGAAGGATGGCAGCGTGAGTGAACTCGATGATGCATCCGTACGGCCGGGAGCCGTCACGCCTCGCTGTGGTCCAAGACGGGCAGCGGCTTGAGGGCTACGAATGGTCGCTTCCCGGGACACCAGCGATGTAGACAGGCACCGAGTCGGCGTGCTGGCCGCCTATTCTCGAGACCCGATGGAGACGCCCGATGCCACCGTCGCGTAGTCGAGCGGCTGCGAGCGCGAAGCTCCGATGGTACAGTACACAGTGAGCGTCTTGCCGAGGAGGATGCCCATGCCCGCGTCGTCAACAGCACCTCGCGTGCCCGCGCCCTGGCTGCGAGCACTTGGCTGGCTGGCTGCGGCCATCGGCGTCGCTGTCGCCCTGGTGCTTGTACTGCACGTCTTTATCAGGCCCGTCTCACCTATGCAGCACGCACCGGCCGGACACTTCGGCGGAGCCTGCGTGGCTTGTCACTTCGTATCGGAGGGTGCCGATGTCGTCCCCGTCGACTAGGGCCGCGAACAACACAGACGATTCCAACGTGAAGAAGCGTTCGTATTCTCTAGGCGAAGAGATCGCGAATGCCGTTACTCACGGACTCGGCGTGGGATTGAGCATTGCCGCGCTGACGCTGCTTGTGGTCTTTGCCGCGCTATGGGGCAACGGTTGGCATCTGGCAAGCGCGATCGTCTATGGGGTCACGATGGTGCTCCTCTACGGATCCTCGACGCTGTATCACAGCATTCCCGGCGACAAGGCCAGGCACGTCTTCAAGATCTTGGACCACTCGAGCATCTACCTGCTCATCGCGGGCACCTACACGCCATTCACGCTGGTCACGCTCAGGGAATCCGGCGGCTGGTGGCTCTTCGGCATCGTGTGGGGTCTGGCCATCATCGGCATCGCATTCGAGGCGTTCTGGGTCTACCGGCCCAAGTGGCTCTCGACGCTCGTGTATCTTGGCATGGGCTGGCTCGTCGTGGTGGCGATCAATCCGCTCATGTCGAATCTGCCTCCGGCGGGTATATGGCTGCTCGTGGCCGGTGGGTTGGCCTACACGCTTGGGACGGTGTTCTACCTGCTCAAGAAGGTCCCGTACACCCATGCGGTGTGGCACCTGTTCGTTCTCGCGGGCAGCGTCTGTCACTTCCTGGCCGTCACGCTGTTCGTGCTGCCGAGCCCCTAGACGTTGCTACTCGCCGAACGAGCTCTTGTTCCGGTCGCCTGAGTTGGTGTAGCCCCGGCTTTCCCAGTAGCCTCGATACGAGGTGTCGTTCGAGAGTTCGATCGTGGTCACCCACTTGATCCACTTGTAGCCCCATTTGTTCTCGGCCACGAGCTGGAAGGGGAATCCTCGCTCGGCAGGGAGCGTCACGCCGTTCATCCTATAGGCGAGCAGGATATCGTTGTCCTGGATGTAGGAGAGGGGAAGTGACGTGGTGTACCCGTCTGCGGCGCGGAAGACGACCGTGTTTGCGCCGCGCTTCGGGCCAGCCTCCTTGATGAGATCGCTCAGGCGCACTCCCTGCCACAGGACTTTGACGCTCCAGCCCTCAACGCAGTCGAGCTGCACCACCTTCTCGTAGGAGGCGTGACCGCTGGTGACTTCGGAGTACGTGTACTCACGGGCAGAATCGACGAGACCGTTCACGACGAGATGGTACGAGGCGATATCCACATGCTGCGGCCCTTTGATGGAGTTTTCCCGGAAGTCATTGACCGAGCCGAGCTTCTCGCCTTTATACTGCCGAACCTCCACTCCGTCGAGCCGGATCGCTCCAGCCGGCGGCGCGTTTGTCGGCCCTCCGCCGGTTCCAGAGTAGCCGCATCCCGCAAGCGCGACTGCGAGCATCGTGGCACCCAGTGCCATCCATCGAATTCGCATGATGTACCTCCGAAGAGTCTGTACCCAGCGCGCGGCAGCGGCGTGTGCGGGTACAATCCCATGGACGCGGTCTCACGACGGGGCGGGATGGCATCTATGACGCCTGACGACACCAAGAACCTATTCGAAGCCAATCCGCTGCCGATGCTGGTCGTCGAGCGGCAGGGTCTCGGCGTCCTAGCTGCGAACGAGCGCGCTGAGCGGATGTACGGTGTTCCAGGCGGTCTGACAGGATGGTCGGCCGCACGCCTCTGGCCCGAAGCCGAGCGTCCTGGTCTTGACGACCTTCTTGCCGAGGCGGCGGCGGTGCATCATCGCTCCGGTCCGTGGGCGCACATCGACGATACCGGCAACAAGCACGATGTGGGGATCTATTGCTCCGCCCTTGAGTGGGAGGGTTCCGACGCCTTGCTGCTCGTCATCGTCGACCTGACCGATGACGTGGCCCGGCAGCGCGCGCTTGCGGAGGGAGCGATGCGCGATTCGCTCACGGGATTGACGAACAGCGCGCATTTCCTTGACCGCTTACATATTGCAGTGAGCCGGGCGGCACACGAGCCGGAATACCGGTTCGTAGTGCTCTATCTGGGCCTTGACCATTTTCGGGAAGCGAACGAACAGCTCGGCCATATCGCCGCGGACAAGGTTCTTGCAGATGCTGGTACGCGACTTGCGGCCGCGTCGCGACCGGGAGACGTGGTCGCGCGTATCGGCGGCGACGAGTTCGGCGTGCTTTCAGATATCGACACGACCGGCGGCGGTCCGCTTGAGCTTGCGGAGCGAATGCTTCGTGCTCTGGACGAGCCGTTCGGGCCGGCAGGAGCCGCGATCTCGCTCTCGGCGAGCATCGGCGTGGTGATCGGCGGCGGTCCGCCCGCGTTGCAAGCGGACGCGATCGTGCGCAACGCGGATGCGGCGATGCATCGCGCAAAGCAACAGGGGCGCGGCCGCTACGAGCTGTTCGACGAGACTCTTCGCAAGCAGGCGGTGCAGTACGCTCGAACCGAGGCCGAACTCAAGCGCGGGCTGGATCGTGATGAATTCGCGCTCTACTACCAGCCAATCGTGACCATCCCCGGTGGGGATATGCACAGTGCCGAAGCGCTGCTGCGCTGGCTGCATCCCGAGGAAGGCGTGCTTACCCCCGGCGCCTTCATCTCGGTGGCCGAGGAAAGCGGGCTGATCACTCCCCTCGGGGACTGGGTCATCCAGGAAGCGTGTCACCAGATCCGCGTGTGGAGGGACGCCGGTCTGCCTGAGATGTCGGTCGCGATCAATGTGAGCGCACGACAGTTCCGAGACGGGAACCTATGCGCGTCGTTCCGGGACGCGCTCGCAGACGCGGGCATCGAGGCGCGGTATTTGACCGCGGAACTGACGGAGAGCGCCGTCATGGAAGACCCCGAGGCCTCGATCGACGCCATGACCGAGATGAGCTCGATGGGCGTGGGACTTGCGATGGATGACTTCGGGACAGGCTACTCCTCGCTCAGCTACCTCAAACGGTTCAGCTTCGATTCTCTGAAGATAGACCGCTCGTTCATTGAAGGAATCGATAGCAACGCAGGTGATGCCGCCCTCGTCGCCGCAGTCATCGCACTTGCGCACAGCTTCAGGACGCGAGCGGTCGGCGAGGGCGTCGAGACTCCGGAGCAGTTGCGCTATCTGCGGCTGCTGAAGTGCGACATGGCGCAAGGCTTTCTGTTCAGCAAGCCGATACCCTCTGATGACTTGGCCGCCATCATGCGTCGAGGCGCACCCTGGAGAGGACTCACGTGATGGCAGAGGAATTCGAAGTCATCTATCTTGGCAGCCAGCCGTGCGCTGAGGGCGTGGTATCCTTTCACTTCTCGCGGCCGGCTGGCTATTCATTCACTCCCGGGCAGTTCTTCACCCTCACGCTCATGACGAGCGAGGGTGAGGTCTCGAAGCACTTCTCGCATGCTGACGCTCCGGATGACGCAGTCGTGGAGCTCTCGACCAGGCTCAGCGACTCATCGTTCAAGCGCGTGCTGGCGGATCTTACGCCGGGAAGCACGGTGCGTTTCGCCGGGCCAAAGGGCCGACTCGGGGTTCCTTCAGGTGTCAATGCCATAGGATTCCTCTCCGGCGGCGTGGGGATCACCCCCGCCAGAAGCATCATCCGTGACGCGGTGCAGCGCAACACCGGGCTGGATATCGCGCTTTTCTATGGCAACCGTGACGAGGCATGCGTTCTGTATGCCGAGGAGTTCCGCACCTACGCCGCCGACAAGCGGCTACGCTTCGTTGAGACGCTCGATCGCCCATCGGCGAACTGGCGTGGGGAGGCTGGTTTCATCACCGCGGACCTCGTCCGACGGTACCTGCCCGATCCGGCCGCCAGACACTGGATCGTGGCCGGTCCCCCGCCCATGGTCGACGCGATGAAGAGCGTGGTCGCAGATCTTGGTCTGCTGCCCGGCACGGTTTCCTACGAGCTGTTTTCGGGGTACGCGTAGAACGGGTAGATAGCTGGTGTGATCGTGATCACGGTCAAGCCGCCTGGAGGGGAGATCACATGGAACTCATGGCGAGGGTCTGCAAGTCAGAGACGATGAATTACGAGCGACTTGCCGCCAGGATCTTTGTGGCGTTTGGCGGCGTCTTCTGGATCGCGGCGGTCTTCGGTATGGACTTCGGCTACCGTGACAAGGGCGTACTCGCGTCGGCACAAAGCGCGCTCGTTCCGCTCATCGCGGTGGTCGTTGCTCTGGGTGTGGGGTGGTTCTTTGAGAACCTGGCCGCTGTGTTGTTGCTCGCCGGGGTCGTTGCCGGTGTGGCCTGGGGGGTCATTGCGGGCTGGGAAGCAGGCGTTTGGTGGGTGATGGCCGGCGTCCTCATCGGACCCATGGCGATTTCCGCACTGCTCTTTTTCCTTGCCGCCAGGATGCAGCGCATCTGTGAGTTGCAGGGGTAGACAGGATTCCGTTCATCCGACCGTTCATCCGGATGAACTGCCGTTCAAAGCTCCCGAAAGTCCGCCGACACCGACAACATAGCGGATTCTGCAACATGCGATACACTGGCACCGGGGTGCTCGTGAGATCGATCGGAGATCACGCGCAACGAGGAGGGGACCCACCGTCAGCGTTCGGTAACGCATGCGATGTCCGAACGAACGAGGTCTTGTCCTTCATCGAGGAAGGCGACGGGTGTACGACCTGGAAGGGGTTCTCGGGCCCTCGGTCATTGCATTTGTGGATCAACACGTCCGCTCGCTGCTGACGTGGGACATCCTGGTCTTCTTCCATCGCAATCCTGACGCCGTCCTTGACATAGAAGGTCTCGCTTCGCGCCTGGGTCGGCGTGTCGAAGAGCTTGAACCAGAGATCGATGCCCTGGTAGAGGGTCGCATCCTCGCTGTGGCTGGCGGGCTGATCCGCTACAAGCCGTCATCGGCTATGCGCGAGACCGTGAGCGCTTTCGTCGACAGCTGCCAGGATCGAGGACGTCGGCTTGCGCTCATCGCTCTGGTATTGCACAAGATCAATCCGCGCGCCGGGGTGTGACCGCGCTTACAGGCGGTCCGAGACCGTCACCGCAAGGCTCTCCGGATCCACGATCTCGACGATACTCACATCGGCCTGTGCCGTGTCCATTTCGCGCGGGGGTTCGAGCGCAAGACCGTCAGCGTCGTACATCACGCCTACCAACCCGGCTGCCCTGGTAAAGCCTGCCGAGATTGACGTTCAGCGTGAACAGGCCGTCGGCCATGCATGTGCTCGAGAAACGCCATATCGTGATCCGTCTTTGGCCGAGAGCCCCATGAGCGCATCTCGGCCCTCGGGCTGTTGTCGCATGAACGCCGAGGAGAGCGATGCCAGGCATGCGTGAACCTGCCGCCGATGGCGCCGAGACTCTGTGATAAGGCATCGTTTGCGGCGGTCGACTTGCGGTAACCTTATCGGCATGGACAGATACATTGGCGAGATGCTCCTCATTGCAGTGCTGGTCGTGCTGAACGGTTACTTCGCCGCCGCCGAGATAGCGCTGGTGAGCGCGCGACGCGCTGCCCTGCAGGCCCAGGCCGAGGAGGGTTCGGCCAAAGCGAAGAGCGTGCTCAAGCTCACGAGCGACCCTTCGCGGTTCCTGGCGGCGACGCAAGTCGGTATCACGCTCGTTGGCTTCGGCGCCTCGGCGACCGCTGCCGCCACGCTTGCGGCACCGCTGGCGACCTGGTTGCGGGGTCTCGGTCTGGGGTGGATCACTAGTATCGCGGGCGGCCTTTCCATCTTCCTTGTGACACTGGTGATCTCATATCTCACGCTCGTCTTCGGCGAGCTGGCACCCAAACGCCTCGGATTGCAGCGAGCGGAGGCCGTCGCCACATCGGTCGTGGGTCCGATCACGCTGCTGGAGAATCTGACGTCGCCGCTCATGTGGATACTGTCCCGCTCCACCGACGCCGCGGCGCGGCTCCTTGGCGTGAAGCCGGGGGCCGTTCGGCCGGGTGTGACCGAAGAAGAGATCAAGCTTCTGGTGACCGAGCAGGGCACGTTGCTTGATGAGGAGAAGCGGATGATCCACGAGATCTTCGAACTCGGCGACACAGTTGCCAAGGAGATCATGGTCCCGCGGGTCGACGCGGCGATGCTTGAGGACACCACGAACGTGCATGACGCCATCGCGATGTTCCAGCAGTCGGGGTACTCCCGCTTGCCGGTGTACCACGGCGACCATGATTCGGTCATCGGGATCGTCTTGCTGAAGGACCTGGTAGGTCCGGCTTCGGCGGGAAACGTCGGCGCGCCGGTGACGCGGTTCATGCGCCCGGCTGTGTTCGTGCCGCAGACCAAGCCGATCCTGGCGATGCTCTCGGACATGCAACGCGCGCGTAACCACCTCGCGGTCGTTGTTGACGAATACGGTGGGACGGCAGGGCTCGTGACTATCGAGGACATCGTCGAAGAGATCATCGGCGAAGTGGCTGACGAGTTCGATCAAGAGCGTCGCTACATCACGACGCTGGGCCCTGACGAGTGGGCTGTCGATGGGCAACTGTCGATCGAAGAGGCGCGGGAATTGCTCGGCCTGGACCTGCCGGAGTCCGAGGAATACGAGACGGTGGCGGGGTGGGTTCTTATGAAGCTCGGGCATATTCCCGAACCGGGCGAAGTCGTCGTGCACGGATTGCTGAAGCTGAAGGTCGAGGCGGTGCGCCGACGCAGGATCGCCAGAGTCCTCGTCACGCGTGCGCACGACGACCAGACAGATCACGGAGGAACACATGGAACGGACGTTGTACCGGAGTCGTAGCGATCGCATGGTAGCCGGCGTCTGCGGCGGGCTGGCCGAGTACTTCTCGGTGGATCCCACGCTGGTGCGGGTGGGCGCCGTGCTGCTGGGGATACTCACCCGGGGAGGGATCGCGATTGCCTACCTGGTGATGGCGATCGTCGTCCCGGAGGAGCCGATCGCTGATGCGGCGGGTGCCGCCGCGAGCGAACAAGGAGGGGTCAGCGTGAGCGAGAAGGGTGCATCAGCACCGCAGGAGACACAGGTTCCACAGGCGCCGGTTTCGCCCGTCGCGCCGGCCGGTCGCGGCGGCCGCGGTGTTGGATTCGGCGTCGCCCTCATCGTCGTAGGCGGCTTACTGCTGGCCAACGAGTTCCTGCCAACGGTGGACCTGTGGCGCTTCTGGCCGCTCATTATCGTCGCAGCCGGTGTGAGCGCGATCATCAGAGGGGCGCGGCGCTGATGGAACTCAAGCGGATCGCCGAGGGCCTGACCGTTGTCGCGGTCGGGCTGATCTTTCTCGGCAACACGCTTGGTTTGATCCCGTGGAGCGTGTGGTGGAACATCATCTCGTTATGGCCGCTTCTGCTCATCGCTGCGGGGATTGACATCATCGGCCGGGGGATCGGCAACACGTGGGTGCGCGCGCTCTCGAGCGTGCTCGTGATCACGGGCCTCGCATACGGCGTCTTCGTCATGCCCACGAGCGGTGCGAGCTGGGGCCCGTGGGATCCGTTCGCCCGGGTGCCGGCGACGTCGACGGCAAACGCCGGGCCGTTCGAACGGAGCAGGCCGCACGATCCGGGCGTGAAGACCGGGAAGGCGCAGGTGAGCGGCGGCGTGGGGACGCTCACGGTCACAGATGGGACCGGCCTCGTGTCGGCTTCCGGCGAAAGCCCGTTGCGGCCGGTCTTCGACGCGTCGGTGTCCGGGAGTCGCGCGGACGTGACGGTCGGCATGGGCAACGGCCAATGGGTCGCTCCGCGCGATCACGCCCGGCTTGACGTGAAGCTCGACCGGGCGGTGGCCTGGGACCTTGCGATCGATGCCGGCGTCAGCCAGATCGACGCGGATCTCAGCCAACTATCGTTGAGCGTCCTTGAGGTGAAGGCGGGGGTTTCGAAAGGAACGCTTACCCTGGGCGCCGTCGACAGAGCCGTCGCCAGCGGCGGCGTGCCGGTGAAGCTCGACACGGGCATCTCGGACTTCACGCTGCGGATCAAGAACGGTGAGGCCGTTCGGCTTCGGGTGGATAGGGGCTTGAGCACCATCGACGTGCCCGTCGGGTTCGAGTCTTCCGGAGACGATGCAGGCAAGCAGACGTACACAACCCGCGGTTTCTCGCAAGCCCACGGGTTCTGGGACATCACGCTGGATGCAGGCGTGAGTCACGTGCGCGTCGAGTCCTACGAGGAGGCATGATGTCCGAGGAGCGAAACGAACATGGTTCGCCATTGCTCGTCATCGGCGCGCTGCTCATCGTCATCGGCGCGTGGCTGATGATTCGCCAGTTCGGCCTGGTTCCCGAGCCGGTGCTGCGAGTTTGGGCGATCGCCCGTGACGCTCGAGGTGCGTTGGCGCTGGTCCTCATTGGCGTCGCAGTGATCGTCATGGCTGGTCGAGGCGGGAAGGCCGCCCTGCCCGAGAAGGGGAAGCGGCTGTATCGTTCGCGCGACGACCGGTGGATCTCCGGCGTCCTGGGCGGCCTTGCGAAGTACTTCGGCATCGATGCCGTTGCGCTGCGAGTCGCGTTCCTTGCGCTGGCGTTGCTCACGGAGCTCGGGACCGCGATCGTCGCCTATATCATCCTATCGATCGTTATGCCTGAAGAACCGAAGCCGATGCAGGCTTCGCCGACGAAGGTTGGATAGAACCCCCATGACAACGGAACCGCTCGGCACCGCTCCTTCGACGCATCCCGGAGATGTCGTCGACGCACACGTCCATCTGTTCTCGCTCCCGCTCTTCCGCGAGTTCGTGGAGCGCGAACCGAACGTTCCGCCCCGATGGCGCAAGGCGCTTGAAGAAGGGAAGTGGGGCCGACGCGACGAGACGCTTCCCGACCTGGACGCCGCTAAGATGGCGGAGTGGTATGCGGCACGCCTGAAGGACGCCGGGGTCGCCAAGGCGCTTGTGGTCTCGACCATGCCAGACATTCAGTACATGCGGGACTTCATCACCGCATCGGCGGGCCGGGTGGCCGCGCTCTGTAACGTGGACCCGCGTACGCCGGGGGCGCCCGCGCTCGTGGAACGGGAGATGGCGGCGGGGTTCAAGGGCGTGAAGCTCTTCCCCGTGAACCGCTGCTTCCATCTGTCGGACCCGGCGTGCCGGCCGTTCTTCGAGAAAGCCGCTGAGTTGGGCGCTGCGATCACCATCCACTACGGCGTGACGGTGGATCCTACCGGCGACCTACGTTACGCGGACCCAACCGATCTCTCGCCCGTGGCCCGAGACTACCCGGACATGCCGTTTGTGATCGCGCACTTCGGTGCCGGCTACCTGCACGAAGCGCTCCGTCTCGGCTATCAGTGCAAGAACGTGTCGTTCGACTCCTCGGGCACGAACAACTGGATGGATTACGACCCGCACGGCTACACGCTGCCGCAGGTCTTCGACCGCGCGCTCACGGCGTTCGGCCCCGAGCGAGTGCTGTTCGGTACCGACTCGGGGACCACCGCTCCGTACCGGAAATGGATCAAGTTCCAGCAGATTCGCACGCTTGAGGAGCTGGGGCTCTCGGAGCGGGATCGCGATCTGGTGCTGCGTGGTAACGCCGTGCGCATCTTCAGATTGGACGAGTAGCATGTTCGACGCGAAGCACAACGAGGAGCGCGAGTACGACGAGCTCGTCGACTGGGATCGCCGTCTGACGCGCGAGGCGCCATTCTTCCGCAAGCTGTTCGAGGCGCACGGCGCGCACTCGGTGGCGGATGTGGGCTCAGGAAGCGCACGTCACGCGATCATGTTCCGCTCGTGGGGACTCGACGTGACCGCCATCGACCCAAGCGCGGACATGCTCGCGCTCGCCCGTGAGAACGCCGAGGCGGCCGGCAGCGACGTGCGCATCGTCGAGGGCGGGTTTGGCGGGGTCGCGGCGCTGCTCGGCGGACAGGTCGACGCGCTCACGTGCACGGGCAACGCGCTTCCGCATGTGCGCTCTCTCGCGGGGCTGCGCGAGGCGCTCGATGACTTCTCGGCAGCGCTCAGGCCGGGCGGCGTGCTGGTGCTGCACTACCTCAACCACGAGCGGCTGGTCACGCAGCGCATCCGGACGATGAATCCCGTCTTCCGAGAGACGCCGGGCGGGGACAAGTTCTTCTTGCGTCTGCTCGACTACACGCCGTCGGGCGACGGGGTGCTCTTCGATTTCGTGACACTTATGCGCGACGCGGCCGTTCGAGAAAGCCCCCACACGATCGAGGACTGGCCCCGGACGCTTGCAGCGGACCGGACCGGTGGGTGGTCGCTCCGCACGCGGCGCTCGCTCCATCTCGCGATGCCGCCCGCGCTTATCGGCGCGGAGCTTGCTCGCGCCGGCTTTGCCGACGTCCGCTTTCTTGGCGATCACGCCGGCAGGGAGCTTGATGTCACCAGGGACGAGTCGATGATCGTGACCGCGCTTCGCGCCTAAGTCGCGAGCGTTCGGCCGAGGGCGCAGCGCCGTCCGAGGGCGGCATCGCAAGCGCCGAGCGGCGACGTGAGGCCCGCGGGCACGCCCGCGACTGCCCCCGACGCGAGCGCCGCGTAAAGGTGGCACAGCGGCAAGCCAGCCACATTCTGGTAGCACTCACCAAGCGACACCGACGCCAGGTGATGCTCGATGTTGTACGCTCCCGCGCATCCCATGAACTCGCCTTTGGCGGCCCACTCCGCGATATCGGCGTCCGAAAGGTCGCGCATCTCCACCCTCGTGGTGACCGCGAACGTGCGGGGCGTGCCGGTACCCGGCTCGAGCAGCGCCACACCCGTGACGACGCGATGCGCGCGGCCAGACAGCGCGCGGAGCATCCGGTACGCGTCGTCAAGGTCGCGCGGCTTGCCGAGGACTTCTCCTTCGGCCACCACGATGGTGTCGAACGCCAGCACCAGGCGGGCGGTCTCGCCAGCGCTTCTCGCCGCACGCGCCTTCTCGGCAGCGATGGCAGCGGCCAGTTGCGCGGGGACGGCCGCCAGCGGCGATGTCAGGTCCTCGGGCGTGTCGACAGCGGTGAGGTCCGCATCCAGTCCGAGCCATGCCACGAGGCGGCGTCTTCGCGGCGATGCCGAGGCGAGCAGAACGCTTGTTGCCGAGGATTCCATGCGCGCGATGATAGCACCGTGGCCCGCTAGGGGGCATAATCGGGGCGAGGGTGGGTGGCGAGATGTTGTGATGGGGTGGACCCTGAACGTGGCACAAAGCGATACATCGGCCGAACGTGCTCCCGCCGCCATCGAGGGCCTGATCAAGCAGCTACTTGTCACCTTCAAGGCGGTGAAGCTCTATCCGCCCACCAGCACCATCCCCCGTGAGAACGCGCGCGAGGTCGTGGCAGTGCTCCGCCAGCAGCTGCGGCAGTGCTCGAGCATTCGCATCGTGGTAACGAAAGACGGGTTGCTGTTCGACTCATTGCCGATCCTGGCTGGTCAGCCGGCCTTCGCGTCGTTCGCGCGCGAGTTGTACTCGCGCAACCTTTCGGACGTGCGCTTCCACGTCGGCGTGACCGAGGAGCAGGTCACTGCGTTTCTCGGCATTCTGCTTGAGAGCCCCGAGGAGATCGATGCGGCAGGCGGCTTTGAGGCCCGCCTCTGGGAACGCCAGGTCGACGGCATCACCGTGAGCACCGTCGCCACCAAGATCGTGGACGCCGAGATCTCCGAAGAGTTCGAGCAGGCGCCGCTGGCGGGCGAGCCGTGGCCTCCCAAAAGCGAGCGGATCGATGCGCTCCTTGACGCCCGCTCGGCGCTCAAGCCGCGCGATCGGCGGCTGCTCATCCGCTTCATCGCAAGTCCTAAGCTCGTGCAGCGCTATCTGGCGGATGTTGCGCTCTCCCGCGCCGCGGCCGGCGCGATAGGCGCACTTGCCGAACGTGTCTCAACGTTTGCAAGGCTCGCGAACGGAGAGCTGGCCGAGGACCGCAACGCGCTCTTCCGCTCGATCGCGGAGGCCGTGATGGGGCTCGACGCCGAAAGCCGTCATCGACTCCTGGTCGACCGGCTGCTTGCGGATGCGCGCATCGACGATGCGGTCGCCGAGGTCGTCAGGCAGCTTGATCTGGACGAAGTGTGTCGCGCCCTGGCGGACGGTCTCAGACCCGACCCCGTCAGCCGGGACGGCATCTCCCGGGCGCTGCGCAATCTCGCGCTCATCTCACGAGCGAGCAAGGATGACGTCTCCGCAGCGGCGCGATCCGCGCTTCTGGGCGCCGGAGCTGACGAGGCCGAAGCGACAGCGATGATGGAACACGCACTGCCGACGTACCTGCAGGTGACCGAAAGGATCCACAGCCAGCTCGACGGCGCGGTCGACGGCGCGCTCAAGCTCATCGATCTCGCCCCCTCCCGCGAGCTCTTGAGCGGCGAGGCGGACCCCGATCTCATGGCGTTGCGCGCTGAGGCGCTCGCAAACGTCTCTGACGGAGAGGTCATCGCGAGTCTGGTGACGCTCGCGACTCTCGAACGCAGGCCCGATGTCTTCGGCTCGATCATGGCAACGCTCGAGGCCGGCCTTGGTATGCTGATCGAATGGGGCGACTTCGAGATCGCGGCAGACGCGGCAACGGCGCTGGACGCGCTCGCTCGCGATGAGGCCCTGGGAGAAGCGCAGCGCGCCCGCGTGGCCGAGGTCCTGCAAGGCCTCGCGCAACCCAGGCAGATCGGGTCGATCGCTATGGCGATGCGGGTGTTCGAGAGCGGGTCTCCTGAGTACGTTATCTGCCGACGGCTTCTGGGTCTCCTCGGCGCGCGTACCATCGACCCGCTGCTCGAAGTGCTGGCCGACGAGCCCGACATGGCTGCCAGGAAGGCGCTCGTCGATCTGGTGACCGACCTTGCACCCGGGCACGTCCAGGGGCTCGGAGACAGGGTGAGCGACCCGCGCTGGTACTTCGTGCGCAACGTCGTGAGCATCCTCGGGTCGACGCGGGGCTCCGATACGTTGCCGTACCTGGACCGGACGATGCGGCACGCTGACCCGCGTGTTCGCCGAGAGACGATCAGGGCGCTTTCGAACATCCGCGATCCTCGTGCCGAGGAGATGCTTGCTGCGTCACTTGCGGATGATGACCCCCAAAACGTGCAGTTGGCTGCGCGGTATCTTGGCAGTGCCGGAGTGCGGGGCGCCACAAAGGCGTTGCTGGCGGTAGCGCGCGGCGAGGGTCGCGGGAATCGCGATGTCGGCCCGCGCGTCGAGGCTATCGAGGCGCTCGGGCGCATCGGCGCTACCGAGGCCACCCCGGCACTGAGCGAACTCGCCAACCGCCGGTCGATCATCCGCTCGGGACGCGCGAGAGAGATACGCGCGGCGGCCCAGTCGGCTCTTGCCACCCTCGGTTCCGCCACGAAGGGGGATGCATCGTGACCGAGGAGGGCTACGCCGATATCGTACGCGCGGCGGCCGGCGCCCTTGGCAGCGACGAGCGAGGCGATGTCATCAAGGGCGAGAATGCGAAGCCCTTGGGCCCCACGTCCGTCTTCTCGGCCAAACAGATGCGCCGTGCGCGCGACCTCCTGGCCAGGCTCTATGCGCTGCGTCGCGCCGAGCGCTTCTACCCGCAAGAGCATCCCGCAGTGGCACAGGCGGTGGAGGAGTTCGCGAAAGTGCTCTCCCAGTTCCATGAAGAAGGTGTGGACGTTCCCATCACGTTTTATGAGGACGAACTCCTCCTCGGTGAGCAGCTTCTCGCTGAAGACAGTGTTCTTTTCGACCAGCTGATCCGCGACATGACGGCGATAGGGGCCGGCAGCGTGGTGTTCGGTCGCGGCGTGTCCGAAAGCGAGATCCAGCGGTTCGCGAAGATCATCAGCGCCGATCCCGAGACGGTCACAGAACACGGCGGCGTAACGGCAATGGCAGCTGAGGCACGCCTCGGACACATCGCGATAACCGGTGTGGCCGTCTACCGGGAGCCGGCCGTGCGGGAGGACGCTGACGCGCACCAGCTCGCGCGCGAGGCGTACGCCAACGCGCTCGACCTCATGCGCGATCTTGAGCGGCTCATCCGGTCGGGCCAGGCGATCAACGTTCCCCGCGTGAGAGGAACGGTTCGCAGCCTGGTCGACAACGTGCTCAACAACCGCCATGCCACGCTCGAGCTGGCCGGTCTCAAGAGCTTCGACGAGTACACGTTCTACCATATGGTGAACGTCGCGATCCTGTCGCTTGCGCTCGGCTCCATGATCACACACGACTACCGCTTCTTGTCGACGCTCGGCGCGGGAGCGCTCCTGCACGACGTCGGCAAGATGGTCGTCGACCTCGAGGTGCTGAACAAGCCGGGACCGCTGACGTCCGATGAGTGGGAGCAGGTCCGGCAGCATCCGATCTTCGGGGCCGAGAACACCGCACTTACGCCCGGACTCGACAAGGCAGCTACCGTGATCGTCCTCGAGCACCACATGCGCTACGACCTCACCGGCTATCCTCAGCGCATGCCGCCGCGAAAGCAGCACTTGGCAAGCAGGATCGTCGCGGTCGCCGATGCCTATGACGCGATGACGTCGCGCCGCACGTATAGCGCCGCGCGAGCGCAGGACGATGCGATCCTGACGCTCGTGAGAAACGCCGGCAGCGCACTGGACCCCACGCTCGTTCGGCTGTTCGTCGGCCTGATGGGGCTGTATCCGCCCCGATCGGTCGTGATGTTGAGTTCGGGGGAGACCGGGATCGTCGTGTCGCCCAATCCGCACGATGTCGCACTGCCGCGCGTGCGGGTCATCGCTGCCGCCGACGGTGCGATGATCGCGCCGGTTGATATCGATCTGTCCGATGACCCGGAGGGGCGTAGTATAGAGCGTTGCCTCGATCCGGCTGGTCTGAACGTGGAGGTCTCGGATTTCTTGTGATGCCGCCGCTGGCGGCGTGATCTGAACGGAGGACTTCATGCCTGGTGTGTCCGCGACTTCTCGTTCTGGTAAGCGTGGCCGACCGACGGTGCCGATCATCGTCGGTGTCGTGGTGCTGTTGCTCGCGATCTCCGGGGGCGCGGCGACCTTTTACACCGACGCATTGTGGTACGCCGACCTGGGCCAATTGACGGTCTTCTGGACACGGGTGACCTCAAGTTGGGTGACGGGCCTGGTCTTCTTCGCGCTCTTCTTCGTGATCTTGTATGTGAACGTGTTCATCGCTGGCCGGATGGCGCCTTTGGCTGTGCTTCGCGCCACCGATGAGGCGGGCTTCCGTTTCGAGATGGCGCTGCAGCAGGTGCGGGATGCCCTGCGGCGCTTCTCGGGCATCGGACTCGTCGCCCTCAGTGCGGTAGCGGCCCTCATCTCGGGCGCGGCGATGGCGGCAAAGTGGCCGGTGTTCCGGCTTGCGTTCGTAGCCGTGCCGTTCGGTCAGACCGACCCCCAGTTCGGGCGTGACCTTTCGTTCTTCTTCTTCACGTTGCCCGCGCTGCGAACCGTTGCCGATTGGCTTATGGGCACGCTGGCGGTCACGCTGGTGCTTACCGCCGCCGTGCATGTTCTCACCGGGTCGATCCGTCCGTGGGCGCGCCTGAAGGGCTTCGATCCGCATGTGAAGGCGCACCTTTCGGTGCTCGGCGGGCTCATGATCGTCGTTCAGGGCTTCCGCTACTGGCTGGACATCTTCGAACTCAGCTTCTCGCCGAGAGGACAGGTCCTTGGCGCGTCGTACACCGACGTGCATGCGCAGATCCCTGCGTTCCAGATCCTCATAGTGATTGCCGTGATATCAGGCATCGCGCTGCTCCTCAACATCCGCTTCAAGGGATGGAAACTTCCCGCCATCGCGCTGGGCGTGTGGGTGGGCGCTTCGATCATCGTCGGCGGCGTGTATCCGGCGCTCGTCCAGCAGTTCCGCGTCTCACCAAACGAGGTCGCCACCGAAACGCCGTACATCGAGCGCAACATCGCTATGACCCGCAAGGCGTTCAAGATCGAGGACGTCATCGTGCGTGCGTTCCCTGCCGACGAGAGCCTCACCGCGACGGCGGTCGCCGGTGACAGCGACACCATCAGGAACGTGCGGCTCTGGGACCCCAAGATCGCCTCGCAGTCGTTCCAGCAGCTGCAGGGCATTCGGCCGTACTACGACTTCATCGATGTGGACGTCGACCGCTACACGATCGACGGCGACCGCCGCCAGGTTCTTGTGTCGCTCCGCGAGATGAACGTCGGCCAACTTGCCGAGCAGGCCAAGACATGGGTGAACCAACACCTCGTCTACACGCACGGATACGGCGCTGTCGTGAGCCCGGTGAACGAGTCGAGCGGGCAGGGCTTGCCGAAGTTCATGGTGAGGGACATACCGCCAACGGGCTCGACGGATCTGAAGGTCGAGCGGCCGGCGGTCTATTTCGGAGAGCTCACGACCAACTACGTTGTCGCAGCCACGCAGATCAAGGAGTTCGACTATCCGGTGGGCGACCAGAATGCGACCACGTCGTATGCCGGCGAGACGGGCGTGGCAATCGGCAGTCTCGTCCGGCGAGCCGCGTTCGCGCTGCGCTTCTCGGCACCGCAGATGCTCTTCAGCAGCTACATCACGCCGGATAGCAAGGTGCTCTTCCGGCGTACGCTGACCGAGCGGATCGGCGCGCTAGCGCCGTGGCTCACGCTCGACCAGGATCCCTATGCCACGATCATCGACGGAAGGCTCGTATGGATCATCGATGCGTACACCACGTCGGACCGATACCCGTACTCCCAGCGTATCGGCGGCGTCAACTACATGCGCAACTCGGTGAAGATCACGATCGACGCCTATGACGGGACCGTCACGATGTACGCGTTCGACCCGGCCGACCCGTTGCTTGCCGCCTATCGGAAGGTCTTCCCGAGCCTCATCGTCGATGCCTCCACGATGCCCGAGGGCGTGCGTGCGCACCTGCGCTACCCCGAGGATCTCTTCCGGGTGCAGGCTGAGGTCTACAAGACGTACCACATGCTGGACCCGCTGGTGTTCTACAACAAGGAAGACCAATGGGCCCTGCCAGGCGAGGGTGACAACGCACCGATGGACCCGTTCTACGTGCTCATGAAGCTCCCGCAGGAGCCTGCCGAGGACTTCATGCTCATGCTCCCGTTCACGCCGAGGACCAAGGACAACATGATCGGCTGGATGTCGGCATCCTCTGATCCAGCGAACTACGGCCGCCGCATTGTCTACACATTCCCCAAGCAGAAGCTGGTGCTCGGCCCGCAGCAGGTGAGCGCGCGTGTGAACCAGGACCCGATCATCAGCCAGCAGCTCACGCTGTGGAACCAGCGGGGGAGCGGCGTGCTGTTCGGCAACATGCTCGTCATCCCCATCCAGAACTCCATCGTGTACATCCAGCCGCTCTACCTTCAAGCCGAGCAAACAGCGATGCCGCAGCTCACCCGCGTGATTGTGGCATATGGTGATTCGGTCGCGATGCAGCCTGACCTCACAAGCGCGCTTGCCGCAGTCTTCGGTGCGGCACCCGCGGCTGGAACGGGTGGTGAGGCGGCGCTCACGGTCAGCGCCGCCCGCGACCTGTATCTCAAGGCGATCGAAGCGCAGAAGGCGGGCGATTGGGCCGCGTACGGCAAGGCGATCGCTGAGCTCGGCAAGGCTCTCGAGCAGCTCTCCGGGAGCTCAGCGACGACCGCTACGCCGTAGTCCGAAGCGTGCAGCGCGGGGCTCCGGGCCAACGGTCGCGAGCCCCGCGCGTTGGCGCTGATGGCATGAACTGTGCTATCGTACGTCCCTGTTGTGCTTGAAGGATGCCACTTAGCGTGTGTGATCTGCTCCGCGCGGATCCCACCGGACCGGCGCTGAGGGTGTCGACGCCCTGAAAAGAGAGGGCTCCGTGCGCTGGCATCGAAGCCGGCCGGGAGTCGGATCACGGTCCAAACGCCAACAGCATAGCTTGTGCTTGTTAGGTCGTAAGGCGGTGTAGTGCCGATCCGCGCGACCGGGCCGAGACAGCTAGCTCCTCTGCTCCAACCCCACCTTCTACACTCGTAGTCTGTCCATGCCCCGGGTTCGCCGCCTGTCCTGTAACCGGACCCGGAGGTCATGTGTGAACGTTCAAAGCTTGTTCTCAAAACCCGCAACGACGATCGCGAGCGTGCTCTTGGCAACCCTCGCTGTCTCGACGGGTACCGGTCTTGTTCCCGTGGAGCGCGCAAGCGCGGCAACCGCAGCCCTGAGCGAAACGGGCGCTCGCGTCCGGCTCGTCAGTACGAGCGCGACCCGGGTCATGCAAGACAAGACCAGCTCGATAGAGAGCACTCCCGAAGTTGGCGCCTCCGCAGGTGTGCGCCTCGCCGCTAAGACCGAGACCGTGCAGAGCAGGGTCGCCCGGCTCTCGGCGTCCAAGGCGATTCGGGCCGCTCGAAAGGGTGCTGCCGCCGAGAAGCCCGCGATCGTGGCCCACGCTTCGTGGAAGTCGGCCAGGGTGTCGTGGTACGGTCCCGGCTTCTACGGCCACACCATGGCAGGTGGCGGCACTCTTACCCCCACGAGTATGGTCGTGGCGCATCGCACGATGAAGTTCGGCACGAGAGTTCAGATCTCATACAACGGCAAGACCGTCGTCGCGGTGGTCAGAGACCGCGGGCCGTACGTGGCCGGTCGCACGTTCGACCTCGGCCCCGGCACGGCACACGCGCTCGGCTTCTCGGGCGTTGGCACCATTAGGTGGCGGGTCGTGAAGTAGTACGTTCATCAGGCACCATCCGGCGGCGTCGGGAGCAAAAACTCCCGGCGCCGCTCGTCATTGCGTTCAGGAGGTGTCGCACGGGTCCGCTTCGGTTAGGGTATGTAGGAATCGTTGCATCTGCCCGAGGAGGTCGCCCCGTATGCCGGACGACGGCAAGAACACCGCCGAGCCCAAGAAGGACGCCGTCGGCGAAATCATCGACTCGATCGCGGATCTGCTGCAGACCGCAACCGATTGGGTCCGCCAGGAAGCCGGAGCGGTCGTCCACGACAAGGTCGTGCTGCCTGTACAGAAGCTGGGCCTGACGCTCGCGTCGGCATTGGCGGCCGGGTTGCTCGCGGTCATCGGGCTACTCTTCATCGCCGTCGCCGCCTTTCTCTGGCTTGCCCGGTGGCTCACGTATCCCGGCGCGCTCCTCGCGATCGGCGGCGTGTACCTGCTCGGCGCGCTTGTGTTCATCGTCATCAAGGTAAGGATGATGCAGAAATGACCTCAGCCGAGCAGCCCATCAGCGTTGATGACTTGCGTCGCAAAGCCATGCGCATCAAGGACATGGCGGAGTCAGAAGTACGCGAGGTGCGGCAGTCGCGGGGAACGCAACTCGTCGTTGCTGGCGTTGTCGTGGTATGTGCGGCGGTCTCGCTCGCGTACTACCTGGGGAGTCGTCGAAGCTGCGGCTAGCAGCAGTCGTTGGGGGGTCTCATGCGGGTGCATAGTGTCACCGTGTGCGCCGACCGCGTTGACGTGATCGTCGACGTGGGGGACGCGGAAGCATTGCGGACGACGTCGGACAGCGCCATCGCCGAGCGGGCCGTCGCGCTTCTGCCCGGCCTGGACAATCACGCTTGCCGGAATGGCGGCGACAGGACCTTCTCCGAGGAGATTTCGGACACCGAGGTGCCGCACCTGTTCGAACACGTGGTCATGGAGCTGATGGCGTTAGCGGGCTCGCCACGCTCGCTCAAGGGCGAGACCTCGTGGGACTTCAAGCGGGACGGCCACGGCATCTTCCGGGTTTCGTTCGAATACGACGACGATCTCGTCTGTCTCGGCGCGATCAAGGCGGCAAGCAGAGTGATGGGGTACCTCACTGGCGGGGAACCCGCTCCCGATACCAAGGCGGAGACCGCCCGGCTGCGAACGCTGCGCGAGGTCGCGGTGGGAGCGTAGCGCGGTCTGCCGGGGCGATTCACTCGTTTCTCGACGGCAATGGCCGCATCGGGCGGCTGCTGTACCTCTCGGCCTACTTCGAGGCGAACAGAAGCCAGTACTACGACACACTGCAGGCCGTGCGCACTCACGCGGAGTGGCGTGGCTGGCTCCTGTTCTTTCTCACGGGGCGCTGAGGTGTCGAGTCACCCCGCCGAGCAAGCCGCGGAGTTCACTTCGATGCGAGAACATTACCGCGAGGAGTACAGTGGACGTTCGGGGGCAGGGTCTGGATCGCGCGTCGCGTTATGGAGATCCTGGAGCGACCGCTCGAGTCGGGACGTGCCACCGTGGTGCATCACATCGGCGTGCGGGCATATTCCGTGCGGAGAATGTCACGACCAAGGGAGGACCACCGATGAGTGACGAACAGGACGTCCCACACACGAGCGAGCAGGTGGCACCGGGCACCGGCGGGAGTGTGCGCGACGCATGGAGCGACGTCGTAGCGCAGCTTGGGGCGCTCGGCGATGCTGTCGCTCGATGGGCAAGAGTCGCGGTGAACGACCCCGACAACAAGCGCCACGCGGAAGAACTCAAGCAGGGGATAGAGAAGATGCTCTCATCGGTTGGCGATGCGACCGATAAGGCCACCGGCAGCGAGGTCGGCCAGTCGTTCAAAGATGCCGCCGAGAAGACCGGCGATGCGTTCAAGGTGGCCGGTCAAAAGTTCAACAGCGAGGTCGGACCGCACCTTGCGGGCGCATTCAGGTCCGCGTCCGAGAGGCTGCGCGAAGCAGCCGGCAAGATGGAGCAGAAGGCCGACGCGCCCCAGGCGGACCCACAGCCCGAGGATAGGCTGCCGGAATAGCGCTGTGTGCTACCTCACGTGTCTCATGTGACGGGAGGGGACACAGATGCCTGTGGAGCGACACGCAACCTGCGTCGTCCGCATGGTCACCGAGTGCGTTAAGCGCTGCCGTCTCTGACGCTCTGCCCGCCCTCCTGTTGTCCCCACCTGGTATCCTGTTCTTACCATCACCAACAACGCCGGGGGGCGCGCGTGTCGGACCCTGTCGAAAGCTACTTCAGCGAGCTGCGCGACATCCACAACTCGGGTGCCGGAGTTGCCGAGACCAGCTACTACGGGCCGCTCGCTGCGCTGCTGAGCGCCGTGGGCGCCAAGCTCAAACCCAAAGTCACGGCGATCATCAACCTGCGCAACACGGGCGCCGGCATCCCAGACGGCGGCCTCTTCACCGCCAACCAGCTCAAGAACACGGATCCGGGGGCTGATCTGCTCCTCGGGCAGCTTCCGGCGCGCGGCGCCATCGAGGTCAAAGGCACCTCCGACGACGTCTTCGCGGTCGCCGGCTCCGAGCAGGTCGCCCGCTACGTTGACCGCTACGGCCTCGTGCTCGTGACGAACCTCCGCGACTTCGCTCTTGTGGGCCGCAACCCAGATGGCGTCGGCGTGCGCACGCTCGAGACGTGCAGCCTGGCCAAGAGCGAGACCGTCTTCTGGGGTATGGCGCAGCAGCCGCGCAAGTACGCCGAGAGCGCGGGCGAGGGACTCACCGAGTTCCTGCGCCGCGTGCTCCTGCACAACGCGCCGCTCTCCGATCCGAAGGACCTCGCCTGGTTCCTCGCGAGCTACGCGCGCACCGCGCGCCTGCGCCTGGAGCAGAAGCACGAACTTCCCGCGCTCGACGCGCTGCGCTCGCAGCTCGAAGACGCGCTCGGCCTCAAGTTCGAGGGCGAGCGCGGCGACCACTTCTTCCGCTCCACCCTCGTCCAGACGCTCTTCTACGGCATGTTCGCGTCATGGGTGCTCTGGGCGCGCGACATGGACCACACCGAGGCGATCCCGTGGGACCGCCGCTTCCAGTGGGAGACGGCCACGGCCACCCTTCACGTGCCGATGGTCTACGAGCTCTTTCGCCAGTTCGCCGATGTGCGCCAGCTCGGCGCGCTCGGCATCTCCGAGGTCCTCGAATGGGCCGAGGAGATACTCTGGCGGGTCGACCGCAAGGCGTTCTTCGAGAAGTTCCGCGAAGAGCACGCCGTCCAGTACTTCTACGAGCCCTTCCTCGAGGCGTTCGACCCGGAGCTCCGCAAGGAGCTCGGAGTCTGGTACACGCCCGACGAGGTCGTGAAATATATGGTCGCCCGCGTGGACTGGGCGCTTCGCGAGGAACTCGGCATCGCCGACGGCCTCGCCGACCCGAGCGTGGTCGTGCTCGACCCGTGCTGCGGCACCGGCGCCTACCTCGTGGAGGTCCTGCGCAAGATCGACGAGACGCTCCAGGCCAAAGGCGCCGATGCGCTCACACGGCAGGACGTGAAGCGCGCGGCCATGGAGCGTGTGATCGGCTTTGAGATCATGCCGGCGCCGTTCGTGGTGGCGCACCTGCAGCTGGGCATTCTGCTCGCCGAACTTGGCGTGCCGCTCCGCGACGCAGACGAGCGTGCGGCTATCTACCTCACCAACGCCCTTACGGGCTGGAACCGCGATGTGACGCCACCCAAGGAGAAGCGCGGCGTGGTCGGTCAGCTTCACTCGACGCTGCTCTTCCCCGAATTCGCCGAGGAGCGCGACGCCGCCGACCGCATCAAGCGCGAAGAGCAGATCCTCGTGGTGATTGGGAATCCGCCGTATAACTCCTACGCGGGCACGAGCCCAGCGGATGAGGACGGGCTGGTTGACGCCTACAAGCAGGGGCTTGCCCGCGACTGGGGCGTCAAGAAGTTCAATCTCGACGACCTGTACGTTCGATTCTTTCGCCTTGCGGAGCGTCAGATCACGGAGCGGACCGGCAGTGGCGTTGTCTGCTTCATCTCCAACTTCTCCTGGACGGGCGACGCGTCGTACGTAGTCATGCGCAAACGGTTCCTAGAAGAATTCGACTCCATCTGGGTCGACAGTCTCAACGGTGACAGCCGCGAGACCGGCAAGCTGACGCCAGAAGGTGCGCCTGATCCGAGCATCTTCTCCACCGATCGTAATCGTGAGGGCATTCGCGTGGGTACGGCGATTACCCTAATGGCGCGGAGGGCGCAGCGCCGATCGAAGCCAGACGTGCGGTTCAGGGACTTCTGGGGAGCGACAAAGCGAGCAGACCTTGTAGCCTCTCTGGGAGAGCCGAAGCCCGAGAGTGCTTACTCGAGCGTGACGCCGACGCCGGAATCGCGCTACTCACTTCGGCCGAGCAGTGTCGCGGCCCACTACCTGGAGTGGCCTAAGCTCACCGACCTGTGCGCCGTGGCACCCATCAACGGTCTTATGGAGAAACGTGGCGGCGCACTCTTCGACATCGACGCCGACCGACTCGAGAAGCGAATGCGCGCCTACTTCGACCCGACCGTGGAGTGGGCTGAACTTGAAGCGATGGGGACAGGGTTAACGAGAGATGCCGCGCGCTTCGACGCGCGCGCGTCGAGGTCGAAGGTGCTTGCTGCAGAGTCGTATCGACCAGGGCGGCTGGTGCGCTACGCGGTGCGGCCACTTGAGGATCGCTGGGCGTACTTCACAGGTGTACGACCATTATGGAACGAGCCACGTCCGGCGCTGTTCGCACAAATCGGGGAGCGCAACGCATTCCTCTACTCCCGGCCAGCGTGCGTAGCCAGTCCTGAGGGACTGCCGTTGGCGTTCACCGCTGCGCTTGGCGACAACGATGCACTTCGCGGCCACGCCTATTACTTCAGCTTCATGCTCCCTCCCTCGAGCGATGGACAGCTCGATCTTGGAACCGGCGAAGCCACAGCGAACCTGTCAGCGACAGCTCAAAGGTACGTCTCCGAAATCGGCTTGTCGGGATCCGATGAACGCACGCAAGCGGGTCTCGTTTGGCAACATGCGCTCGCGATCAGCTATTCGCTCGAGTATCTGCAGCAGAACACCGATGGCGTGAAGCGCGACTGGCTCAGAATCCCGCTCCCAAGCGATCCCGATACCCTCAAGTCCTCAGCTGCCCTCGGCGCCACAGTCGCAAAACTGCTCGATCCAAGGGCGTCCGAGTTTGTCTCGCCACATGAGCTTCCGCACATGCGAGACCTCGGCGGTCTTTCCTCCGCAAGCGGAACACTCAACCCCGCTGTCGATCTTGCAGTTACCGCCCGATGGGCGATCGCGGGTCAGAAGGGCGTCACGATGCCCTCCACCGGGAAGGTCGCCGAGCGCGGCTACGCTGCCGACGAGCTCGCTAGCATCGCTGCTCACGCCGAGTCGCTCGGCATGTCGACCGAGCAGGCGATCTCCCTTCTCGGCGAGACGTGCTTCGACGTCTACCTCAATGACGTCGCGTACTGGCGCTGCGTGCCGGCCAACGTGTGGCGCTACACCATCGGCGGCTACCAGGTCATCAAGAAGTGGCTGAGCTACCGCGAGCGCGCGCTGCTCGGCCGCGACCTCAAGCCCGAGGAGGCGCGCTACTTCACCGAGATGGTGCGCCGCATCGCCGCGCTTGTGCTCATGCAGCCCGAACTCGACGCCAACTACGAGCGCGTGAAGGCCGATGTGTGGGAGTGGGGGACGTAGGTGACCTTCTCGCTCAGGTCGAAAGGCGATGACTCTATCGGCGTGGTCTGGCCGGGCGAGGGAGCCTTTCTCTATGAGTGGTGTCGCGATCAGGGCTACATTACGATCGGCTGGTTCCAGGGCCAAGATATGTCCGCGTGGGATCTGGAGGCCCTTGACGCACGCTTTCGGGCCACGTCCAGGTTGGGTACGCCCAGGCCCGAGAAGAATGGGGAGTCCTGGACTACCGAGGCTCAGGATTTCGGGATTCGACAAGTAGCGGACTTTCTGTTCCAGATGGATCCTCCGCGCACGGTTCTCACCTGTAGCGCGTCTGGCCCTGACGCAGAGGTTCTGCTCGGCGAAGTCGTTGGACCTTACGAATACCACCCAGACCTCCTGCCGGGGTCCGGTCCTGCCGGCACTGACCCCTACCATCATTTCCGGCGCGTTGAGTGGCGAGCTCGGATGCCGAGGAAAGCCCTGCGCTCTGCCGCCCACCTCTTTGAGGGGCGCCATTGGACCGTTTGGTGGATCGACCCCGGGGAACAGCTTGACGATATCTTCTCTGTGGCCGAGGAGTATCCATTCGTGGGGCGGAAGGCAGGGTGGGACCTGCCACTTCCGATGGAAGAATCGCGGCGAAAGCAACTATTCGATCTCCTTAGGTCGGAGCGTCCTTCGAACCAAGTTGCCGCCGCACAAGCTCTTGCAGCTGAAGGCGATCAACTCGGGCTGACGGCTCTCCGCGACGCGTTGTCGTATATCGAAAACGAAAGAGCGGCACGGACTGTGAGGAAGGCGATTGCGAGCCTTGAGGAGCGGCTCCGTCGCGGCGTGGATTCCACAGGAGGTTCTGGGCAAGCCATCTCTGGAGAACGGATGACTCGCGGCCGCGATTGGACCCGAGAGGAGTTGCTGCTCGCTCTCGATCTGTACTTGCAGCACGGCGGAGTCCCTCGCGAGGCTAGCGACGAAGTTGGCGCGCTCAGCGAACTACTGCGGGACGCACGCCCAGATCAGGCTGCTAACCCGGCCTTTCGGAGTGTCCATGCCGTTTGGCTCCAGTTGCGCGAATTCGAGTACTTGGCGACGGACGGACGGCAGGGATTCTTGGCTGCAGCGGACGTGGACAAAGAGGTGTTCAGTGAGTTCGCGCCAAACTCGGAAGCGGTCCAGGCGCTTGCTCGCGAAATCCGAGCCGACATCCCCACTCGTAGCGCCGCCAGCACCGCCGAACTACCGGTCGAGTTCGCCGAGGGCCGGGTTGTGCTTCGACTCCACGCGTCACGCGAGCGCAATCAAGAGGCCGTACGACGGAAGAAGGCCGACGCGCGCAAGAAGAATGGACGACTGGCCTGCGAAGCGTGCGACTTCGATTTTGGACAGCGGTACGACATTGCAGGCTCAGAGGAGTTCATAGAGTGTCACCACGACGTGCCGATCAGCACCTACATGCCCGGTCAGGTCACATCGATTTCGGACTTACGGCTTGTCTGCGCAAACTGCCACCGAATGCTTCATTTGAGGCGACCATGGCTGTCGGTGGAACAACTGAGGGGGCTGCTGATGGGTTAACCATCGTCCAACGACCGTGGACAACGCTTGTCCACGGAGGAGTGAGATAGTTAAGGTCGCTAGTCGCCGCCGAGGCGAAAGGGCGCGGTTGATGCGCAGTACGACTATTTGGAATCCATCTGAGGGGGGAGGCGTCGCATGCATATCGGTTCTGACATGGACGGCCGCGAGATTGTCTACCACGAGACCGCTGGCAACTTCACCATTGGCGGGATCGCCACGCCAATCGAGAGACTCGTGGCTTACGATCGAGGCGCCCAGGTGAACTGGGCGAGCGACGAGATTCGCGTGTGGGCGCAGTCGTTCGGCGAAGACCGCCAGAAGTGGACGGCCGAGATTCGCGAGGCACAAGCACGCACCGCGCGTGAAGTGGCTGACCAGCAGACCGAAGCCGCCAGACACATGCGCCCAATCGTCTCAGGCTATGACCCGAACAGAATCGTGCGGCTCGCCGGGACACCGAAGGGCATCGCTGTTGTCTTCATTGTTCTGAGTACGATAGGGGCCGCGGTGGCCGGTTTGATTTTGGGATCGGCCTTGAGCGCATTAGTCGGGAGCACGGCTCCCGCCATTATCCTCCCGTTCCTCGCAGTCGGGGCTGCCTTGCTATTCAGCTACCTCGGCACGCTCGTGTTGCGCTCATTGGCTGAAGGCATGATAACGCTCGGTCAAATCGAGATGAACACGCGTAGCGGGTGGTGACCGAGCGCACTAACTGCGTCGTCGACTCGCCCGCAGGCGGCCTTAGCGCATCAAGGTTGGAGTACGGCAAGACTCTGGTTATGTGCGTGCGGTATGCTCTCGAAGGGCAACAGGATTAGGGGAGAGCATTGAGCGCGGTCTGCACGCTCGGCTATGAGGGACGAGGACTCGACGAGTGGGTCGAGGCCTTGGTCCACGCCAGGGTCCAGGTGGTTGTTGATGTTCGGGACGTTCCGATTAGCAGGCGTAGAGGGTTTTCGAAAACGGCGCTGTCACAGCGTCTTGCTGCTGACGGCATCGAATACCGCCACATACGGTCGCTTGGGAACCCGCGCGACCTTCGACATGCGCTGAAGGACGGGTCGCTCGAGTTCCGCGACTTCGCTCCGCAGTTCCGCGAACTTCTGAGCCATCGGCATGACGAACTGCTGGAGCTGGCTGCCCTCGCAGAGAGTAGCCGCATCTGTCTAGTCTGCTTCGAAGAGGATCCGACGACTTGTCACCGGAGCATCGTCGCGGAGTTCGTTGTCGGTGCATCCGACGCTGCCCTCACGGTGGAACACCTCCGCCATGCTGTCTGTCCGTAAACGGGTTCTCGTCACCGTAAAGACGTATCCCAACCCGAGCACCAAGTACAAGGAGACCGTGTGCACGGCTGGAGTCGACCTCGATACCGGGAGGTTCATCCGGCTGTATCCGGTGAGATTCCGACATCTGCCGTACGCATCTCAATTCAAGAAGTGGGACATTCTTGAGTTCGACGCCTTCCATAAGTCCTCCGACGTTCGTGGCGACACATGGACGCCGCAGGGGGACTTTGAGACGGTAGGACACATTGACACTAAGCCCGGGAAGCCGCCCAGCTGGGCGAAACGGAACGCGGTGATTCTCCCGCTTGTGTCGACAATCGAGGACCTCGAGATTCAGGCTCGAAATCGCAGCTGCTCGCTCGGGATTGTGAAGGTGCACGCTCCGGCGCGCCTGCGTGTCGTCTCATCTCCTGGCGAGTGGACAGAGCGGCAAAGGTTGGCAATTACACAAGAGAGTCTCTTCGACGAGAAGTGCCGGCCGCTTGAACGAGTGCCGGTCAAGTTCATGTACGAGTTCTACTGTCAGGAGTCGTGTCGGGGGCATAAGGTTCAGCTCTTCGATTGGGAGGCGTACGCGCTTTATCGTCGTCAACTAGACAAGCGCGGCGATGCTGCTGCTGCGGCGCACGATGTCGAGCAGCATTTCAATGTTCAGCTCGGTGTGGAGACGCGTGATATTCACCTATTTGTCGGCACTCACTTCGAGCACCAGGATCAGTTCAGCGCGATTGGCGTGTATTACCCGCCACGCCGGGCGTAGCAGCCCTGCTCGCTCTCGGGCGGTTGACCTCCGCTCACCTTCCGCGCTACTCTGTCCCCCAACACTCGGCGCCTTGCCGCCGATCACAGCTCGTGAACGTGAGGGAAGAGGGCATCATCGGCCCGGCCACCCCTCCACAGGTTCTCCGCCAGGGCGACTCCCGGGAGTCGAAGGAAGCGGACGGTGCTCTCCTGAGCCGTTATCCCCGGATTCGAGACCAGGCGCGCTAGCGGCGCCCGGTGAAGACAGGTGGTACCGTGAGCGGCCCTCGCCCTGTTCCCAGGGGAGGCCGTTTCTTCGTTTCCGGAGACAGTTCCGGGTGAGGGTGATCGCGATGGGTACCGCGAGAGTGGTCTTCGACCGGTGGGACGACCGTTACGCAAAGCGCATGGAGGCCGTGCGCTCCTCGGCAGTGCGCGACCTGTTCGCCGCCGCGTCGCGCCCTGACATCATCTCGCTTTCGGGCGGCATGCCGGACGTCGCGCGCGTGCCCGCCGAGGCCGTCGCCCGAGCCGCATCCGCCGCCATCCGCGAGCATGGCGCCGAGGCGCTGCAGTACGGCTCCTCGGAAGGTCGCGTGCAGCTGCGCGCGATTATCGTGGAGCTCATGGCCGAGAACGGCGTGCGCCTCAAAGCTGAGGACCTCATCGTGACCGCCGGCGCGCAGCAGGCGCTCGATCTCCTCGCGAAGATCTTCATCGACCCGGGCGACACGATCATCACCGAGGGACCCACGTACTTGGGCGCGCTCCAGGCGTTCTCGGCATATCAGCCCAACGTGGTGTGCATCCCGATGGACGATGACGGCATGCGCGTCGATGCGCTGGAAGCCGAGCTCAAACGGCTCGGCCCGCGCGGCGCGAAGTTCATCTACACCATTCCCAACTTCCAGAACCCGGCGGGCGTGACGCTCACGCCGGAGCGCCGCCGACGCCTCGTCGAGCTCTCGCGCGAATACGACATCCCGCTCGTGGAGGACGACCCGTACGGGCGCCTGCGCTTCGAGGGCGGGCACGCCAAGCCGCTGCGCGCGCTCGACGACGACGTCATCTATCTCGGCACGATGAGCAAGATCTTCGCGCCGGGGCTGCGCCTTGGGTGGGTGGCGGCGCCGGCGCCGATCCTTGGCAAGCTGCTCCTGGCGAAGCAGGCGGCCGACCTGTGCGGCAGCGCCTACGCGCAGGTCACCGCCGAGAAGTACTTCAGCGGCACACGGTGGCGTCGCGTGCTGCAGGACCTCACGCGCACGTACGCCGAGCGCCGCGATGCGATGCTCGAAGCGCTCGCCGAGCACCTCCCGCCGGAAGTGCGCTACACGCGCCCCGAAGGCGGCTTCTTCGTGTGGGTCGAGCTGCCCGAGTTCCTCGATGTGAAGCCGCTTCTTGCCGAGGCGGTCGAAGCGGGCGTCACGTACGTGCCCGGCGACGCGTTTTATCCCGACGGGCGCGGCCGCAATTGCATGCGGCTGGCGTTCTGCTTCGCGGAGCCCGACGATTTGCGCGAGGGCGTACGCCGTCTGGCGGAGGTGCTCGAAGACAGGCTGGAGCTCTACCGCGCCTTCCAGGCGGCCGGCGTGCTGAACGAGGAGGTCATGTCCGCATGAAAGAGAAGATCGCGGTCCTCATGGGCGGACGCTCGCTCGAGCGCGAGGTGTCGCTTGCCAGCGGCAAGCGCGTTTGCGATGCGCTGGCAGAGCTCGGCTACCGAGTGGTGCCGCTCGACGTCACGCCCGAACTTGTGGCGACGCTTCGCTCTGAGCGTCCCGACGCGGTCTATATCGCGCTTCACGGCAAGGATGGCGAGGACGGCACCGTGCAGGAGCTGCTCGAGTTCCTCGGGATCGCGTACACCGGGCCCGGGGTTGTCGCCTCGGCGCTTGCGTGGGACAAGGCGGTCTCCAAGCGGCTGTTCCGCGAGAATGGCATCCCCACGCCCACGTGGGTGACCTTCACCGCCTCGGCATTCAAGGAGATGGGTGCCGCGACCGCGCTCGACCTGCTGCCCGGTGTTCTCGGCGGTTTCCCGCTTGTGGTCAAGCCCGCCGAGCAGGGCTCGGCGCTCGGGCTCACACGGGTCACGGCGCCCGCCGAGCTTCCCGGCGCGCTCATGAACGCGCTCTCGTACGGCGACAAGGCGATCGTGGAGCGTTGGATCGACGGCGTCGAGCTGGCCGTCTCGGTGCTCGACGGGCCCGAAGGTCCGCGCGTGCTGCCGCCGGTCGAGATGGTCGCGCTCTCGGGCCTCTTCGACTTCTCGGCGATGTACACGCCGGGGGAGACCGACTACTACGTTCCGGCGCGGCTTGACGAGGCCGTCATGGCCGAGGTCATCCGCCTCGCGGCCGACGTGCACCTGTTGCTCGGCTGTCGACACGTGAGCCGCGTCGACATGGTGGTAGGCGCCAACGGCGCGCCGCAGGTGCTGGAATGCAACACGTCGCCAGGCATGACCGAGACCTCGCTCCTTCCGATGGCCGCAGCCGCGGTGGACATCACTTTCCAAGAGTTGGTAGAGCTTCTGGCTCGCGCGGCGCTCGATGGGATAGAGTGATGGGTATAGCACTAGGTACGGAAACGACTTCGTTCCCGCATGATTGCCCGATGACGGAGGTGTGTGATGTACGACAATCGCAGAGGTGAGAGCATCCTCGGGGCGTTCCTGTTCGGCGGCATGCTTGGTGCTGTCCTCGGACTGCTGTTCGCGCCGCGTCCCGGCAAGGAGAACCGCGACCTGATCGCCGAGAAGGCGAAGGAGTACTGGGGCGAAAGCAAGGACGTCTACGAGAGTGGTCGCGAGAAGGTCTCCGAGGTCTACGGCACCGGCAAGGACAAGGCCACCGAGACCGCCGAGGAGCTCCGCGCGAAGATCGACAGCGCGCGCGATCGCCTGCGCGAGCAAGTCGAGACCGTTTCGGGCCAGGCCAAAGACAAGGTTGTCGAGTACGCCCCGGCCGCAAAGGAGACCGTGCATAAGGTCGGCGAAGCCGTGAAGACCGGCGTTGAGACCGCCGAGGTCAAGGCCGAGGACCTGCTGGACAAGGTGGCCGAGCGGACCGGCACGAAGGAATCCGAGCCCCGGGTGGACCTTCCCGAGTAGACTCTGTATATCACGTGCTGTCCGAGGTCGGCCGCCACGCGGTCGGCCTCGTCCGCGAACAGGGAGTGCCGTCGTGCCACGCATGTCCGCTCTTGAAGGAACCGCCGTTACAGGCAGCCAGGGGAAGGTCCTTGGCAGCGTGGCCGCCGTGCTGTTCCACCCGTCAGAGCCGCGCGCCATCGGCGTGATGGTCCAGCGCCCGAGGACCGCCGGCGTTGTGGCCAGGCCGCCGGTGTACGTTCCGCTCGGCGCGCTCACGGCGCGCGCCGACGGCCTCGTCTTCGATGGCAAGTCGCTTCCTTCCGAGAAGGACACCGAGCAGTTCCTCGGCTACAGCTGGGACGTGACCGTGCACTGGGCGCACATGCCGGTCCGTTCTTCGGACGGCGGGGTGATTGGCGCGGTGGATGACGTGACGTTTGACTTCGAGGGCGGCGCCGTGTCATCCATGCGGGTTTCGACCGGTATTCTGGGCGACGTGGCCGTCGGGCGTCTGGAGGTACCTGGCGAGCTTGTGGAGGGCTTTGTGACCGACGCGGTGGTCGTCTCGGCCACGTATTCGGACCTCGAGGTCTCCGGCGGTGCCGCGAAGGCGGCCGCAAAAGGGGCGGCTGTGGCGAAGGAGACCGGCGCTCGCGTGGCGAAGCAGGCGTACGATGCCGGCATGTCGGCGGCGATCGCCGTTGGGAAGTCGTTCAAGAGCGGCACCGGACGGCGTATGCTCGACAAGCTGAAGGACATGACGCGCGAAGACAAGGAATGAGGCTCCACGGTGGTCCGAAAGTTCCGGCCTCTGACCGTTGACCTGCTCGAGACGCTGCCGCCCGGGTGCTCCGGGTGCGCGTTCTGGGAGACCGCAGAGCCGCTGGCGCCGCGGTGTGGCGAGCGCTGCGACATCGAGCTTGCGCGCGCATGGCTCAAGCGGGTGAACGCCGAGTGGGGCGATTGCGGGCGCGTCGCCGTCGCCGATGGCGAGATCCTCGGCTTCATCAAGTATGCGCCGGGCTCCCTCGTGCCGCAGGCGCAGGTGATGCCGGCCGGGCCGCCGGATCCCAAGGCCGTGCTCATCACCTGTATGCACATCACGCCGGAAGCGCGTCAGCATGGTCTTGGCAAGCTGCTGATGCAGGCCGCTTGGCGCGATCTTGTCACCCGCGGCGAGCGCACGGTGCAGGCGTATGCGACGACCGGGTACGGTGACTACGCGCTCTCGCCGGTCGCCGGGATGCAGTTTCTGCTCAGGATGGGATTCACCGTCGCCCGGCCGCACCCGTCGATGCCGCTCATGCAGCTCGACCTGCGCTCCCTCGCTGTGTGGACCGAGAACCTCGAGAGCATGCTGGAGACACTCAGACTCCCGCTGCGCGTGCCGCAGCGCAGGCCGGTGCCGAACCTGAGGCAGAGGGGCGACGCATGACCGGGCAAAGCGGCAGGGTGGAACCAAAGCGCACGGGCTCGGCCGGACGGGTCCTCACGTTTCTCGAGGATCACGGACTTGCAGACGGCGTCGTGCATTTCGAGCAGTCCACCAAGACCGCCCAGATGGCGGCCGGCGCGATGGGCTGCCAGCTCGGCCAGATCGTGAAGTCGCTCGTCTTCGTCGCTGACGACCGGCCGCTGTTGGCGCTCGTTGCCGGCGACCGTCGCGGGGACGCTGCCGCCATCGCCGGGCTCATGGGCGCGCAGGACGCCGTCTTCGCGGACGCCGAGACAGTACGCTCGGCGACCGGGTACGCCATCGGCGGCGTCTCGCCCTTCGCGCTGCCCGAGGACCTGCCGGTCTTCGTCGACGAGTCACTCACGCGGTTCGACATCGTCTATCCCGCCGGTGGCACGCCGAGCTCGATGGTGCGTGTGACGCTTCCGCAACTGCTTGCCGTCACGGGTGGACAGCTCGGCGCGATCGCGCGATAGTCGCTGGGCCATGACAACCGAGAGCGACACACACGCCGTTCGTATCGTGCCGAAAGCCGTCTGGATCACCGCGGCCTTTGTCATCTTCGTGTTCCTCGCGCAGGCCGCCTTGGGCCGCGTCCCCGTGAAGATCGACGGCCACCCGCGTGTCGTGGGCGTGGGCGACAGCATCGCGGAGATCGTCGCCGAGCGTCCACACGACGCTCACCCCGGAGATCTGCTTGCCGCGTCTGACCGGCACGTCATCGTTCCTGGCGGTGGCGAGGAGGTGCGCGTGCGCGTGAACGGGCGCTCCGTGCCCCTCTCGGCCCGCGTCCGTCCGGGCGATCTGGTCCAGACCGCGCGCGGTGCGGACACGCTGGAGCCGACGATTGAAGAGACTCGCGCGATCGCCGTGCCCACCGAGGTCGTCGGCACCGGCGCGATGGTCACGATGGCGGCTCCCGGTTCGGCGGGTATCGAGCGCCTTGTCGTGGGAGCCGTTTCCGGCGACGTTGTAGCAAGCGAGACCGTGCTGCCTGCGACTCCGATGGTGCTGCGCCGCACCAACGGAGGCGGCAAGATGGTCGTCGCGCTGACCTTTGACGACGGTCCGTGGCCGAATCAGACCGGCAAGGTCCTCGATATCTTGAAGGCCGAGAAGGCCCTCGCGACGTTCTTCACGGTGGGGCTGCGGGTGAAGCGCGAGCCCGAGCTTGCCAAGCGCATCGTGGCCGAAGGCAACGCCATCGGCAACCACACTTTCCACCATATGGATCTGACCGGCGCAAAGCCCGATGTCCTGCGTCGGGAGATACGTGGCGAGAACGACATGGTCCGCTGGGTCACCGGCACCACGCCGAAGTGGTTCCGTCCGCCGATGGGCAGGATCGACGGTCCCGCGTACAGCGCGATCAAAGCGGCAGGACTTCGGCCCGTGCTGTGGACCGTGGACCCTCAGGACTGGCGCAAGGGCGCTGAGGCGAGCCACATCGCGAAGTCCGTGATCGCGGCCGCCAAGCCCGGTTCGGTGATCCTGTTACACGACGGCGGCGGCGACCGCAGCCAGACCATCAAGGCCTTGCCGTGGATCATCCACGAGTTGCGCAAGAAGGGGTATGAGTTCGTGCTGCTCGACGATTTGCCGAGCGCGCCGAAGTCTCGCTGGTAGGGCTACCGGCGAACGAGCTGCGTGGGCGTGACGAGAATGTCCACGGGCTCGTCGTGATCGCCGCATGGCACGAGCGGGGTTACCTGCTCGTCGAACGCCACACCGACCGTCACGACGGAGCCGCGCATGTGCGCGAGCAGCGCGTCGTAGTACCCGCCGCCGAGTCCGAGCCGATGACATTGAAGGTCGAACGCAACGCCGGGCACGACCACGATGTCCATCTGGGATGGGAGCGCGACGGGCGCTTCCGGAGATGGCTCCGTCAGCCCGTACGCGCCGGTGCACAACTCGTGGTGCGGCTCGTACCAATGCAGCCGCAGTTCACCGCGTGCCTGTACGCGGGGCAACGCCACACGCACGTGACGGTTCCAGAGCGCTTCGATGAGCTCGGTGGTGTCGACCTCCTCAGGCATGGAGCCGTAGACCAGCACCGCACGCGCAACCGCCATCTCCGGTAGGCCCAGGACCGCCTCGGTAACGGCATGCGATGCCGCCGCTCGCTGCTCGGGCATGACGGCCCGACGTGCGGCACGCCCCCGAAGGCGCATCTCGGATTTCTGGTAGGCGATCTTCTCGCTGTCGGCCATGCCGGTGACTTCCCCTCGACGTAGGAAGTATAGCGCAGCTGTCTGACACGTCCCGCGCTTGCGGGATGTGCATCGCGTGAATGATCACCCTATCCCAAGCAGCGTCATGCCCAGCAGCAAGGCCGTGAGCGCGATCACGACCACGATCGTGGTCCACGCGAAGAGATTGTTGATGCGGCCGTTCACGTGACGGCCCATGATCTTGCGGTCGTTCACGATGATCATCATGAAGATCAGGAGGAACGGCAGCAGCATGCCGTTGACGACCTGCGAGACCAGCATGATCGAGATGAGGTTGAGCCCGGGCAGGAGGATCACGGCCGCACCCGTGAGAATCACGAACGTGTAGAGGCCGTTGAACAGCGGTGCCTCGCTCCAGGAGCGGTCGAGTCCCGACTCCCAGCCGAACGCCTCGCAGATCGCATAGCTTGCCGTGAGCGGGAGCACGGCCGCTGCCAGCACTGACGCCGACAGCAGGCCGATCGCGAAGAGCGCCTCGGCGTAGTGGCCGGCGAGCGGGGCGAGTGCCCGCGCCGCTTCACCGGCGCTTGTGACCTGGATGCCGGCGGGATGCAGCACGGTCGCGGTGGTGATGATGATGAAGCATGCGATCACGTTGGCCGCGATCGCGCCTACGATGACGTCCCAGCGGGCGAGGGCCCACTCCTTTACGGTCGTGCCCTTGTCGACGATGTTGCTCTGCACGAGGAACTGCATCCACGGAGCGATGGTGGTACCGGTAAGGCCGATGGCCAGTGCGATGAACGCTTGCGTGGGCACGATCTTTGGCACCACGAAGCTGACGGCTACGGCGCCCCAATCTGGCTTTGCGAGGAAGGCCGCCACCACGTACGCGATGAAGACCGACGAAAGCGCAAGCAGCACCTTCTCGACATTGCGGTACGAGCCGCGAACCACGAGCAGCCACACGACGACCGCCGCGATAGGCACCGAGAGGTACTTCGACACGCCGAAGAGCTGCATCGCCGCGGCGATCCCGGCGAACTCGGCGATGGTGGTCGCCGCATTGCTCGCCAGCAGCAGGAGCATCGCCAAGAATGTCGGACGCACGCCGAAGCGCTCCCGGATGAGCGCCGAGAATCCCTTGCCGGTGACGGCTCCCATGCGGCCGGCCATCTCCTGCACGATGGCGAATGACGGGGTCATCGCAAGCATCATCCACAGCATGGTGTAGCCGTACTTGGCGCCTGCCACCGAGTACGTGGAGATGCCGCCGGAGTCGTTGCCAGCCGAGGCCGCGATGATCCCCGGGCCGATGACTGCGAAAAGCGCGAAGATGCCTGTCTTCGTCCGCTTCTCTGTCGTAGAGGTCACAGCCGCGGCCCCGCTTCTAGCCGACCACGCTCAGCGTGGGCACGATCTTGTATGCGATGTATGCGAACCCGGCGAACGAGACCGCACCGACCACCATGAGGCTCACGGTCACGACCATGCCCGAGACACGATGCCCGCGGCCCGCGATCCGCTCGGCCACGCGCGCGATGACGGTGCTCGCAAGCGAGAGCAGCAGCACGGAGAGCGCGTACACGAGTCCGACGGCGACGGCGACCTCGAAGCGCGGCGCCAGCCCGACTCCGGGGATCCCCACTCCGGGCTCGCTCGACACGAGCCAGGCGATCGCGGCCGTCACCAGACCGACGATGAGCCCCAGGCCCACGCCGGCGAGCGCGTCGCCGGCGAAGCGGCGCCACGCGGGCAGCTTCTCCTCCTCGTCCTCGGCCTCGATGACGCGTGAGAGCGCATGCGAGGCCATATCCTCGGCGATACGGAGGATGACGGTGGCCGCTAGCAGCAGCACGAGCGTTGCCGAAGAAGTCGCTGCCGCGGCAACCGCCAGGATCGACCACACCACCAGCCAGCCGTTGCGTGACACCCAGCGCCAGATGCCCGTGATGCCGGCCTTCGCTCGCTGTCCCGTCGCGAGCTCAAGGTCCTCGGCCGACTCCTCTTCGAGGACGTCGAGGGCATCATCGACGGTGACGATGCCGAGCAGCTTGTTGTTCTCGTCCACCACCGGCATCGCGAGAAGGTCGTACTTGCTCATCGTCTCGGCCACGTCTTCCTGGTCGTCTTCGACGTATGCGGTGATCACGTCCTTCTTGACGATGTCGGCCACCAGCGTCTCGGGGTCGCTCACCACGAGGTCGCGAAGCGATATGACGCCGTCGAGGTGGTCGTCCTCATCGGTCACGTAGAGGTAGTAGATGCTCTCGTTCTCGGCGGCCTCGCCGCGCAGGTGGTCGATGACCTGCTGCACGGTCATCCCAGCGGCCACCGTCGTGACTTCCGGCGTCATGATGCCGCCGGCGGTCTTCTCGCGATAGCCCAGCAGGCTACGAACCGCACCGGACTCCTCCACGCCCATCAGGTGCAGGAGCGCCTCGGCCTTGTCGTAAGGGAGGTCGCCGATGATGTCGGCGGCGTCGTCCGGGTCCATGATCTCGAGGATGTCCGAGGCACGCTGGCTGCCGAGGTCGCCGATAACATCGGCCTGGAACGCGTCCTCCAGTTCCGAGATGGTGTCGGCTGCCTGGGAGTTGTCGAGGTGCTCGAAGATCTTCGCGCGCTGTGCGGGCGAGAGCTGCTCGAGCACGTCGGCGATGTCGGCGGGATGCAGCTCGTGCAGCCGCTTGTGTGTGACCGAGAGCTGCACATGCGACAGATCGCGATCCAGCAAGTCCATGTAGTTCCAGGCGATGAGGTCCTCGGGAAGTTCGGCTCCGAAGAGCCTCAGGATGCGCTCGGCCATGCGCTCGAGTGCCGGATGGATCCCGCGCAGGATCCCGCGAATGCCCACTTCGGCGCCGAGCAGACGGAGCTGGTTGCGTGACTCGGAGAGCTTGAGGTCGTTGACGCGCACGACCTTCATTCCCTGCGTGTCGACGATCTGCTGGTTGAGCAGGTCGCGCGCGAGCAGGATCTCGTCGGGCTGCAGGTAGCTGAAGCGAAGCGCATCGCGGGTGACGTTGAGGGTGACCCGCTCGTCGTCGATGGCCGACACGAATTTGCGCCACGAGAGCATGAACGGCGTCTTTTCGGGGCCGAGGAACGCGAGCGAGGTCACTCGCGGGAAGACCTCACGGGTGGCGATGGCCACATCGCTGATGCGGCCGATGGTCTCACCTGCGGCGTCGACCACCGGCCTGCCCAACATGCGGGTCAAGTAGAACACGCTAGCTCCCTCCTTTCGGACGGCGTCCGAGAGGTGCTCACGGGGGTCCCGCGCCCCCGGAGATCGGGAGCCGGGACCTACGGACTAAACGGAGTCACGAGGATCCTTGTCTCACGGCTATAGGTCTGACGACAATGAAAAACCCCTGCATCCGCTTGGACGAGGGGCGTAGGAGCGCGATAACGGAGCCGCGCGAGTCGCCCGGGCGCTGGTTCACGTCCGGTGCGTCCCTTCCCTCGTCATGGTTTGAGCACTGTCCGACGTAGGGCCGATGATGCCCAGCCACCTTATCCTTCGCCTTAAGCCGGCGAGGGCTGTTCTACCCATTGGCGTCTCTCGACATTTCCGGGCAGTGGCCTTTGTTCGAACAGGAGCCGCACCTAACGGAACGGAGCCTAACACGTTGTCAATGTCCCCGAGGGGCACCGACGATTGTATGCCTTGAGCAGCGGTTATGCAACGATTGCGTGTCGCGGCTACGCCCTACGTGCGCGTGGGGTCGGTGACGACAAGCGCATCGCCGCCAGCCACGCGTGCGCGAACTCGGCCCAGCCGTCGCCCCGCTCGCCGCGTGTCGCGACGATCGTGTCGAGCCCCTCGGTCGCGGCAAGCACCTTGGGATCGCGCAGCGCGTTGCAGACCAGGACGCCCAGCGCGGTGGCGCCCATCATCTCCACGTCCGTGGCCGAATCGCCGATCGCGACCGCGTCGGCAGGCGTGATGCCGCGACGTTCGAGCAGCACCCGTATCGCGCGCTCCTTCGAGGTTCCCCGCGGCACGAGGTGGTAGACGTGGATCTCATCCACATCCACGAGCGTGTGGCGCGGCGGGTGGATGATGCCGTTATCGATGATCGCGATCGGCACCTCGAGCGTGTCCAGCGCCTCTTGCGCGATCGTGCGGTCGATGCTCCCGCGTAGCACGTGCGTTACTTCCCGGTCCGTGTGCCACGGCTCGTGTTCTTCGATCTTGCCGGGGAACGTCTCGGTGAGCACCCGCAGCGCGCCGTAGCGCGTCATCGCCTGATGCGGCGTCTCGTCCGCAAGCAGCACCCCGGCTGGCCACTCGCCGAGCAGATACTGGGCAGGCTTGCGCCTGTCGTACATCACGATGCAGCCGAGCTCGGCGATGAAGGAGTCCCACCCCAGGATGCGGCTCACCTCGCCTGTCTGGATGCGGTTGCGACCCGTGCACACCACCACGTCGAGCCCTGCGCGGTTCACGTCAACGATCGCGTTGACGGTCGTGAGCGCGGGCGCGCCGGTGGCGTCGATCAGCACCGACCCGCCAAGCCCCAGCAGGGTGCCGTCAAGATCCGTGAACGTGATCCTCGCGTGCGAGAGCACATCGGCGGCGAGCGGAGACTCATCGAGGTAGGGCACAACGCGGGACATTTCGCTCCTCGGCAGGTAGGGTGCATCGCATGGCACGCGACTATTCTATAATGTGAGCCGCGCGCCCGCCGGGCGCTTTCACAATGGAGGGATCCCGATGACATCCGATCGGGCAGATGAGCCGCTTGAGATGCCGTATCCGCAGTACCGGTGCGCCGTCTGCAACAAGGACCTGCCGCTTACCGAGGCGCGCCTGACCGTCACGTGCCAGGAGCATCGTGCCGGTCGCGTCCACGTTGACTACACGGTCCGCCCCGCGACTCCGGCAGACCGGCACGACATCGAGGAGATCTGCGATCGCGCCTGGGGCGAGACGGACATCGACGCTTTTGGCCGCACCTTCGACGTGCTTTCTGCCGAGAACCTTGTCGCCGAGCGTGAGGGCGCGTTCGCCGGCCTGGTGTCGCTCGCGCTTGATCGCGGAGAGCTCGCGCTGGTGCTGCTGTCGGTCTACCCGGGCTTTCAGGGTTCGGGCGTTGGCTCGGCGCTTGTCGAGGCTGCTGCTAGCCGCGCGGCCCAGAAGGGTGTGACGGCGCTCAAGACCGCTACCACCAACGACGACATCCCGTCCCTGCACTTCTACCAGCGGCACGGTTTCGCGATCTACGAGATCGAGACCGGCATCCTGATCGACCATCACGGCGAAGCGATCCCTGGCTTCGCAGGCATCCCGGTGCGCGACGAGATCCGACTTCGCCGCCCGGTGTGCCCGTAGCGCTTTCGGTATCATCCCTACCGAGGAGGACCCATGAGAACCACCCACACCGGCGTGATCGCTCTGACGCTTGTCGTCTCGCTGGCCGCCGGGGCGTTGTTCGGCTGCGCGAAGAAGACCGAAGCGCCCGTCTCGGACACGACGTCGATCAGCACCACGCCCGAGCCGATCAAGATCGGCACGCTTCCCACCGAAGACGCGCTGCCGCTGTGGGTTGCCGAGGACAAAGGCCTGTTCAAGAAGGCGGGCCTGACAGTGGAGATCGTCACCTTCCAGGCCGCGCAGGAGCGTGACGCGGCGTTCGCGTCAGGTGCCATCGACGCGTTCATGGGCGACATCATCGCCTCAGCGGCGCTTGAAGCGGGCGGCTCGCCGGTCTCGATGGTGACAGTCATGCTCGGCGCGACCGCGAAGGAGGGCCGTTTCGGCATCGTGGCCAAGCCCGGCTCCAAGGCCAAGACGCTCGCGGACCTCGCGAACGTTCCCATCGCCACGTCCTCGGCAAGCATCCAGGAGTACGTGCTCGACGGGCTTATGGCCGAGGCAAAGGTCCCTGCGGGCAAGGTGAAGAAGGAAGTCGTCGCGAAGGTGCCCGTTCGCTTCGAGCTCCTCATGAACGGTAGGCTCGAGGCCGCTGCGCTGCCGGAGCCGTTCCTCACGCTCGCCATCTCGCAGGGCGCCGTGCTCATCGCCGACGACACCAAGGGTGCGAACCTCACGCAGACCGTGCTTGGCGTGTCGGACAAGTATCTGGCGACGCCGGGTGGCATGCTCACCGTGAAGAAGCTGCTGCAGGTCTGGAACGAGGGCGTCGACCTGGTGAACGCGGATCCGAACTCGTTCCGCGCCCTGCTCGTGGACAAGGCGCGCCTGCCCGAGGCGCTCAAGGAAGCGTACCCGGTCAACACGTACCCCAAGGCCGCGCCCCCCACCAAGGCCGAGGTCGACGCGGTGCTCGCGTGGATGAAGTCGAGGAACCTGCTCAAGGCCAACGTGACCTACGCCGATCTCGTTCAGGCACTGCCCGAGTAAGGGCATCCCTGTGGCCGCCGTATCAGTCCGGGACCTCGCCATCACGTACGCGGGCGTTGGCCGGGATGTCCGGGCGCTCGATGGATTGAGCCTTGAGGTCGCCGACGGCGAGCCCATCGCCATCATCGGGCCTTCCGGCTGCGGCAAGTCCACGCTCTTGCTCGCGCTGGCCGGGCTGCTGCCCGCCGACGGTGGCAAGGTCATCATAGGCGGCGAGCCGGTCACCGGACCCCGACGCCGCACGGCGCTCATCCTGCAGGATTTCGGGCTTCTGCCCTGGAAGACGGTTGCCCACAACGCCGGGCTCGGGCTTGAGATCCGCGGCGCGGATGCCGGCACCCGGCGCGCGGTCGTGGCCGAAGCGCTCGAGCGTCTTGGCCTTGCCGAGTTCGCCGAGGCGTACCCGGGCGAGCTCTCGGGCGGTATGCGGCAGCGGCTCGCGCTTGCGCGCGCGCTGGCGCTCGACGCGGACCTGCTGTTGATGGATGAGCCCCTCTCGGCGCTCGACGCTCTCACGCGTGAAGACCTCCAGAACCTGCTCCTTGAGATATGGCGACAGCGCGGCCACACCGCCGTGCTGGTGACGCACTCAATCGAGGAGGCGGTCTTCCTCGGCAGACGGGTGGTCGTGCTGTCGCCGCGGCCGGGTCGCGTCGCGGCCGTCGTCGACAACGTCGGGATGGGCGAGGACGGGTACCGCGATACGCCCGCATTCCTCGAGCGCTGTGTGGAGCTCAGGCGCATTCTTGCGGCCGAGGGTGCGTTCGCGCAGACCTCGCTGGCAGGGAGCTTGTCATGAGCGTGTGGATGCGCCGCTTGGCGGGCTATGCAGCGGCGTCGGTGATCCTGCTCGTCGGCTGGCAGCTGCTGTCGATGGCTGTCGGTTCGCAGGCGCTTCCGGGTCCGGTGCCGGCGCTCGCGGACTTCTTCCGGCTGTTCATCTCGGACCTGCTGCCGCACGCGGGAATCAGCGCGTGGCGCGTCGTGGCGTCGATGACGATCGGTGCCGCCACCGCGACGCCGCTTGGATTGGCGATCGGTCGCAGCCCACGCGTGGACGCTGTTGCC
>JAJFTE010000050.1 GCA_021373175.1 Actinomycetes bacterium | reverse complement strand
ATCCGTCATGCACGCGGGCGGGCGCCATATTCCGGGGAGATCCTCCATCACGTTATGCGACTCACTGAAGCGCGCGCCTCGTTTGAGGCTCATCCCCGGTCCGACCGAGATGTGGGGTTAAAATCCCCGGATATCAGCATGGTCGAGCGCCGTTCCCATGTGCCCGCCCGCTTGCAGCGACCCCAAGATCGAGACCACCGTGAGCAATCACGGGTTGACCGGCCATCTCATATCAACGTGTTTGCGGATAACCCGCGAGCGAAGCGAGTCGGGTTGATCCGCGGGTTAGTGAGTGCCGAATCTGCCTGACACGGATGCTCACCATACGACTCCGGCCCCATCGCACGACATGCACACGTTGCGACCGGAACCGTCACAACTGATGCAAGAGTCATGACCGAGACCGTCGCACGAGTAGCACTTGCCCCCACCATAGGTCGTGCCATCGCCGCCGCACGCCAGGCAACGTCGCAGTCCAGTGCCATCGCACATGATGCACTTAGAGGAGCCCCGACCGCCGCACACGTAGCACTTACGCGGCTGCTCTGCGGGAGAACTGCGCGGAGAACTCCAGTCCGAACCCGAGGGCAAGGAGGGAGTCGCTACCGGCTGCCGCTGCTCGACGGAACGAGACCGCACTGGCGCTGTCGTTGTGGTGGGGCTGGAGTCCGGACTGCTCTGAGCGCCAACGACGGCACCCACTGCGATTCCGACGCAGACCAGCGCAATCCCGATTGCAGCTACGACGACAGCTTGGGGGCGAGGTGCCGTCATGTTCGAATCGACGACCGGGCTGGCTCTGTCCGCGGTATGGTGAAGCAGCACGCCAACCGACCCAATGACGGCCACAATTCCGCTGGTAAGCAGGGCGACTGCTGCCTTGAGGTCGGTAGGCCTTGGGTGGATTTCGTCGCGCGATTCCGAAGGTACCGGCAGCCCAGAGTCGGAATCCCGTTCCATTTCTCGCTCGTCCCTAAGACAGCAGCGCTGGTGGCCGGCTACGCAACCACCATCTTTGGCAACCCACGCGTATCGACGACACTTGGAGCAGTATGCAGCACGCGGCATGAGACCATCACCTCGACTCCGGGACCGAATGAAGCGCCCCGGGTTTCACGTCGGCTCGCTCACTTGGAAGCCACGAGCATCGCGGCGACTTCCTGATTGTAGCGTTCAAGCACCTGTTGCGGCGAGAGCCGTCTGACGCGACCATCCTCGACGGTCTTCAGTGAGCGGTGCTTCCGGCGGGCATTGTACCAGCCGATGTAGGTCACGAGCGCGAGTTCGAGGTCGAGCCTGGTCCTCCATGTGTAGCGCTTGGTCAGCTCGCGCTTCAGCGTCGACATGATGCTCTCCGCCATCGCGTTATCCAGTGCCGTGCCGGTGCGGCCCCTGCTCGGAGCTACGCCGGCGCTGATCAAGCGCTCGGTGTACTCATAGCTCGTGTATTGGCCGGGTTCCGTTGTCCGAGTGACCGATCGTCAAGCCCGCATCCTGCCCCCTTGAAGCGATCGCCATCTCAAGCGCGTCCGAGACGAGCGACTGGCGCATGTGACTCGCCATCTGCCAGCCCACGATCCGTCTCGTGAAGACGTCGAGCACGACGGCCACGTAGCTCCAACCCTCCCAGGTGCGTATGTAGGTGAAGTCCGAGAGCCAGATCTCGTCAGGACGGGTGGCGGAGAAGTCACGGCGCACGAGGTCTTCGGCAGCGACCGGGTTCGGCCCGGGCATGGTCGTACGCTGGGACTTTGCGTTGTGACAACCCTCGATGCCGTGCGTGCGCATCAGCCGCTCGACGGTGCAGCGGGCGACATCGACACCCTGGTCGCGAATCTCGTCCCACACCTTGAGCTGGCCGTAGACGCCGTTCGACTCCGCATGGACGCGACGGATCTCGCAAAGCAGGTACCCGTGGCGCACGGCACGCGTCGAAGGCAAAGCCGACCTGTGCGCGCGATACGCGCTCGCGGAAACCTCTATCTCCCGGCAGATCGGCTCGACCCCGAAACGTGCGCGATTCTCATCGACAAACGCGCTCACCGCGGGCGGGGCTGGTCGAGCTCCTTGGCCAAAAACACACTCGCCGCCTTCAGGATCTCGTTGGAGCGCCTCAGGTCCTTGCACTCCCGGCGCAGCTCGGAGAGCTCCTTGCGTTCGGCGGTCGTCAGCCGGTCTGCGCGCGTGCCGTCGTCGGCCTCGTCCTGGCGCACCCAGACACGCAGGGACTCCGGATGGATGCCCAGATCGCGTGCGACCGCGCTGATCGAACGGTCGGACTCGCGGGCCAGGCGTACGGCCCTCTCACGAAGCTCGGGCGGGTACTTCGACACTCCCATGGGTCACAGACTCCTTCCTCTAGGATTCAGGGAATCCTAGAAACGGAGCCTCCGTCAAACCCGGGGCGCTTCAGAATCCGCGCTGGGACGCAAAGAGTCGCGAACGCAGTCATCTCCATCAGCGTGAACGAATACCTCGGCGACGGGCCGGCGAGCATCTTCAGCTGGCGGGATTGGAGGCTCCTGTTCGTAGAGCCACCCATGCCCTGTGGCCAATCTGGTTTCACACAAGGGGCAGACGATCGGCGGCCACGCTTTCTCATAGCTCACGAAGTAGTCGGTCCCCACACGACCGTGAGCTCACGGCACCGCGCGAGCTCGCACAGCGCGATCCGGCACCGGGTGCTCTGAGGCAGTGCCCGCAGCGCGGCTTCGAGCCGGTCGAGCCACACGTAGCAGTCGAGGACGCGGGGCGGGAGCTCGAGGGTGACCTCGAGGTCGTGGCAGCGCCACCGCAGGCGCTTCTGGATCCGCGCACTCTCACTCACCAGGGTCGTCTCTGTGGTCTGTGAGCAGCCTGAGGTCGTGCTCGGGACCGGACAGGCACGCCTCGTGGAGGTCCGGCTCCCGGAGCGCGGCGCGGGCGACGCACGTCGCGTCGATTCCGTCGGACTTCCTGTACGCGCGCGCACTCGCCCGTGCTCCGGCCATCAGCTTGGGCGGCACGCGCACGACGCGCTCGCCTGCCGGGAGCAGGTGGCGCTCGAGCCTGCCCGAGACGTGCCGGCAGTCCTCGATGGCGAAGACGCTCTCCGCGTCGAGGGCGCGAGCCCATGACAGGAGCTCGTCGTGGCCGGCCTCGGTAGAGGCGACCGTCTTCTCGCCGACGCTGCGGCCGGTGGCCGCGTCGATGGCGATCGCCATGTGGGTCTTCATATGCGGGTCGATGCCGATCACGATCATCTTGAGTCCCCTTCCGCCGGGTCCATGCGGCGGGCTCGTCGAAGGACACGCCTTAGCTGGGGCCTCTAGGCCAGGTCCAGCTGGCCGCTGCGGTGTCTCCGGTCACGTTTCCGGCGGGCATCATCTACGTAGTAGTAGTAGTCATGCGTTGTCGGGCACCTGGGCGCGTTCAGGAAGTATCCGGGCGCCAGCAGGTCAGCGCTGCGTCCACAACGCGCTCGTATAGGCGCGGTACGTCTGACACGCGCCTTCGATGGCACGCTGGTTCGATTGGCATGTGCAAAGCCCGGCTTTGGCCGGCGCTTCGCCGAACATGGGAACGGCTATCGAGTCGAGCACACCGATGATCAGCACAACGACCATCAGCTCAACCAACGTCCACCCCTGCTCGTTGCGTGACATTACGGCGCACCGCACTGCACGCGGCTCCGACCCGGAGCTCAACCGGCTTAACGATGCTACTGTCCGTTCGTCGCCCTCACTTGAGCCACAAACGCGCACGGTGTGACCGCGAACGCACGCTCCCCGTAAGCGTCAGGCGCGCGCCTTGACCGCCTCGCCGATCTGCCGACCCCACGCCTCGGCGGCCGTGAGATCATCGGAAGTCGGCTTGAACTTCTCGGAGAAGTCTTCCAGTGGCGCCTCAAGGCCGATCGCGGTGACGCGTTCGCGCATCTGCTTGACCGCACCCCCGCCCCACCCGAAGGAGCCGAAGAACGCCGCCATCCGATCGACGGGCTTGAGACCTTCGATGTACTGGATGAAGCCGGCCACACGATAGAGCATGCCGTGATGCAAGGTGGGCGAGCCGAGCACGAGCGCCTTGGCTTCAAGCAGCTCATAGGTGACCTTTGCGCCAGACGTGACCGCAAGGTCGTACAGACCGACCTCCACGCCAGCGGCGGTGATGCCGTCAACGACCGCCTCGGCAAGCATCTTGGTGGAGCCCCACATCGTGCTGTAGGCGACCACCGCTTTGTCGCGCTTCACACCGGAGGTCCACCGTTCGTATGCCTGATACGCGGCAGCAAGCGCATCCCCACGCCAGATGACGCCGTGCGACGGGGCGATGACCTCGGGCTCCCAGCCGGCTTCGGTGATCTTGTCGACCATCTTGGCCACCTGTGCGTGAACCGGCATGAGGATGTTCGCGTAGTAGATGCCCAGCTCCTCGATCGCAAGGTCCACGCCCACCTCGTCGGCGAACCTGCCCGAGGACGCCAGGTGCTGGCCGAACGCGTCGTTCGGCATAAGCACGCGGACCTCGGGACAGTACGTCAACATCGAATCGGGCCAGTGCACCATCGGCGCCGGCATGAACCGCAGCGTCCGTCCGCCCAGGTCGATGGCCACGTCCGGCGCGACCGCTTCCACAACAAGGCCGTCGTGGTACTCGGCCACGCCCTTTACGCCCGTGGCCGAGGCGACCACCCGCGCTGAAGGCATGGCAGCCATCACGCCGCGGAGTCCGCTGTTGTGATCGGGCTCGACGTGGTTGACGACGATCAGCCCCACCTCGGCCGGATCGATCACGTCTGCCACACGCGACAGCAGCTCGGGAACGAACGCGGTCTTCACCGTGTCGATAAGCGCCCACGTGCTCTCGCCACGCACGAGATAGGCATTGTAGGTCGACCCGCGGGGGGTCTCGTAGCCGTGAAAGTCGCGCAGGCCCCAGTCGATGACGCCCACCCACCAGATGCCGTCGGTTACCGGTACCGCTCGCATTGCGGCTCCTTCCATCCTGCACATATCGTGATGTGTGTACCCGAAGCGGGCGTTACGACGAGCGCCTCACGAAGAAGTCGGCCATCGAGAGCAGCAGGGTGCGGGCCCTGCTCTTGGGAACAGCCTCTTTCAGGCGTTGCTTGGCGCCGACGATGAGTTCGCGCGCGTAGTCCCTCGCGTAGTCGATCGAGCCTGCCGCCTGCATGATGTCCACGATCTCCTGCAGTTGGGCCGCATCGGCCGGGCGTGAGGACAAAAGCTCCAGCAGGCGCTCGCGACGGGTCGAGGTCTGGAGCGCGTGGATGGCAACGAGGGTTCGCTTGCCTTCGGTCAGATCGCTCCGGAAATCCTTCTTGGTGGACTCTTTGGTGCCGACAAGGTTGAGCACGTCATCCTGGATCTGGAACGCAAGCCCGGAGGCCATGCCGAAGTCGCGCAGCGCCTCAACCTGGGTTTCCGAGCCGCCACCGATCATGGCGCCGACGGCTAGCGGGATGGCTCCGGAGTAAAAGGCGGTCTTGTGATTCGCCATCACGAGATAGTCCGCTACCGAGAGGTCGAAACGGTCGTCGCGCGCCCAGCCGATATCGAGCGCCTGACCCTCGATGGTCCGTGTCGTCATTGCCACGAGCTCACCCAGAACGCGCAGCTTGATATCGTCTTCAAGACCGTCGTCATCGATGACGGTCCCGCAGACGAGCGCGAGAGCCAGGTCACCGGCATTCACGGCAAGGCCGAGTCCCTCGGTTATGTGCATACACGGCTCGTCTCGGCGTGTGAGCGACGAGTCCTCGATATCGTCATGGATGAGCGCGGCAGTGTGGAAGTGCTCGATCGCGGCTGCCGACGGCCACGCCTTCTGAGGATCGCCGCCCACCGCTTCGCATCCGAGCAGACAGATGAGCGGGCGGTGCCGTTTGCCGGCGTTGTCCGAGAACCTCCGCAGCGGGTCGTAAAGGTATCGGTCCATGTCGGGATGCGAACCGTTCTCGAAGAAGGTGAGCAGATAGTCGTCGAACTTCTTCGCGTTGCGGCTCAGGTAGAGTTCAAAGCCGGTCATGTTTCTCCTCGGGAGGCGGCGCGGAAAGCATCATGCGCCCGCCGCGTACGCACCAGTATACAAGCGTCTCCAGCGAAAATAACATCTCGGCAACTTCCACGCCGCTACCTTCCGATCACGCCGCCGGTCCGCGTAACCCCTTCTCCAGGAACACGCCCTCGGCAGTGAACGCGCGCCGGTAGGACAGCATCACGGCGAGAATCGAACCGATCGCGGTGGCTGCGCTGATCATCAGCATCACGACGATCTGGTACTTGGTCGCCTCGAGCGGATCGGCGCCAGCGAGCACCTGCCCGGTCATCATGCCGGGGATGAACACGATGCCGGCCGCAGCCATGGAGTTGATCGTCGGGATGAGGCCAGCTCTGAGGGCGAGGCGCACCGAGGCACGCGCCGCCTCCCAGCGGTCGGCCCCGAGCGCGGTGAGCGCGAGGATCTCGCCGCTGCGTGCATCAAGATCCGAGAACAGCCGCTCGAGCGAGAGCGCGATCCCGGTCATGGAGTTGCCAAGCACCATGCCCGCGATGGGGATGACGTACCTCGGCTCATACCAGACCGGAACGCGGACGATGAGCGCCGTCACGGCGAACGTCACCGTGATGGCCGTGACGACCATCGAGAAGAGCGCCGGGCTGAACAGGCCGCGCGGCGCATCAGGAGCCCGCTTCACAACAATGCGCGTTGCCACCACGGTCATGAAGCCAAGGAGCAGCACGACCACCCACCACAGCCGCACCGCGAAGACCCATCGCAGCACCACGCCGAGGGCAAGGAGTTGCACGTACGTCCGAACCGACGCGACGGCGAGGTCCTTTACGAGCCCGAGCCCGATAGCAAGCGACAGCGCGCCCGTGATGAGCATGAATCCGGCCGCCAGCAGAAGCTGCGGCCAACCGATAGCGACCACGCCGTTAGGCGTCATCGCGACCGCCTCCCGTCAGCCGGCCGCCCTCGAGGTGCAGCCGCACGGTCGCAGCGGCGTCACTGCGCAGGTGGCTCACGCGCAGGACCGCGCCACCATCGGCCGCGAATCGCGCCGTCATCGCGGCCACGGCGGCCGCGCTGGCATCATCAAGGCTCGCGTCGGGCTCGTCGAGCAGCAGCACCTGCGGCGCGGTGAGCAGCATGCGCAGCAGCGCGACACGCGCCGCCTGTCCCACCGAGAGCCGGGCGACATCACGATCGAGCGCGACATCGGTGAGCCCGACATCGTCGAGCGCCTCGCGTAGCCGCTCGGTCGACGGAGGCGTCACGCTCGATCGCGCTTTGAGGCTGAACGGCAGCAGCAGGTTGCTCTCGACCGTCCCTCCCGAAAGCGCGGTGCGTTGCGGCAGGAGCGCCACTTCCGTGCGCCACGCCGAGGGCTCAACCGCACTCGCGGGCACGCCCGCAAGCGCGAGCTCGCCCACAGCGCCCGGGAGCAGACGCGTGAGCGCGAGCAGCAGCGTGGTCTTGCCCGCGCCCGAGGGACCGCGCAGCTCCGCGATGTCGCCAGCGGCGAGTTCAAGGCTCACGCCGTCGAGCACGCGCACATCGCGGCCATCGACCGCCCGCGTCGCCGTCAGCTCGCGTGCCGACAGAAGCGCCGTCGCTACTCCCACCGCTCGAACCGGACTTTCCCGGCGTCGTAGCGCTGCGCCGCGGGCTTCTCCTCGGCGGGGTGACCCATCGCGAGCACCGTGAGCGGCTCGACGCCGTCAGGCAGCCCGAGCACCGCCTTGAGCGGCGAGACGCGCTCTTGCTTCGGCCAGAAGCCGAGCCACACCGCGCCCAGCCCGAGCGCGTGTGCGGCCAGAAGCGCGTTCTCGGCCGCGGCCGAGCAGTCCTGCTGCCACATCACCTCGTGCTTGAGGTCGTGCGTGTCGGCGCATACGACGATCGCGCACGGCGCCCTGCGCAGGACCACGCCGTACGGCGTGGTCGTGGCCGCCGCGTCAAGCCGCTCGCGTTCGGTGAGCACGACGAAGCGCCAGGGCTGCTGGTTGCCAGCCGAGGGTGCGGCCATGGCCGCGCGAAGCACGGTCTCGATCATCTCAGCGGAAACGGGCTCACCCGTGTAGGCGCGAATGCTCCTGCGCGACAGGATCGCTTGAAGTGCGTCCATCCCGGTCTCCTTCCTCAGACGTGCGCACGGTACGTTCGCGGAGGTCGGCATCTTCGAGAGTACCGCTCTTGCGGGCGCGAGAGTAGGGCTTGGGCGCCCGTTCGTCGTGCCGGGACCCGCGCGACAGCGAGCGCCCCGAAAGGGCGCCCGCTGGCTCATGCTCTGGCGGAGGCGCGTGCGAATCGAACACACCCAGGAGGCTCTTCACCCCCCACGACGGTTTTGAAGACCGCGGAAGCCACCAGGCCCCATTCGCCTCCAGGGCGGTATTGTGGGGAGCTGCCCTGCCGCTGTCAAACCGCGCCTCTTGGCCCAGATGAAAGGAGTCTCATCTGGTGCTCATCGGTGTCTCATGGGACCTCTGGATACTGCTCAGAGGCAAAGGGTACCTGCAGAGACGGAGCCAGCCCATGAGACGACTGCTTGCCGCGCTGCGAAACAAGCCATTTCTGGCCACCATCGGGATCGTTGTGGTGCTTGCGGCACTCGCGGGCGGGACCATCGCGGTCACCGATTACACAAGTCGGCCCGCATTCTGCACGTCCTGTCACGAGATGAGCCCGTACTACGCGGCCTGGGACGCCGGAGCGCATGTCGGCGTCTCGTGCGTGTCGTGCCATGTGGATCCCGGATTCCAGGCGCAGGTATCGCACAAAGTGACCGCCCTCAAGGAGGTCTACGACCACTTCACGACCGAGCCGAAGTTCCCCGGAGCGGTCACCACGATTCCCGACAGCCGCTGCCTGGCATGCCACGACGAGGCGATCGACCCGAAGATCCCCGGCTTCTCGCACGAAGCCCATCGCGGCGATCGTTCGTGCGTGGATTGCCACGCGAGCGCGGGCCACACGGTCACCTCAGCCGCACTTGCCGAGGCGGGCATCCTCGATCCGGCCGCGGCTGAGGCGCGCGAGCGCCTGAGGATCGCGGTGACGGGCTCCGGCTCGGCCAACCTGCCCGGCCATGTGGCGATCGTCTGCTCCAACTGTCATGGCCTTGCCCAGACCGGCTGTGCAAACTGCCACACCACGGAAGCCCGCTCGCATCCTACCCTCGCGAGCGTGAGCACAACCGCCGCGGGCGCAGCCTCGTCGTGCACGAACTGCCACACCACTGCGGCGTCCTGGGCGTTTCAGCATCCCGCGGCATCCGCGACGTGCACGAACTGCCACACAGCGCCGAGAGGGCATTACGCCGGCACGTGCTCGGCATGCCATTCGCCGAAGCTGCCCTTCAAGAACGCGACGTTCACGCACCCGGGTCGCACCGCCACGTGCACGAACTGCCATAGCCGTCCCTCGGGCCACTCGGCAAAGTCCTGCGTGACGTGTCACCGGCCAGGCGTGTCCTGGAAGTTCTATCACCCGTCCTCGAAGTCATGCGCGTCGTGCCACTCGGCTCCCTCGAAGCATTACGGCACCAGGTGCGCGAACTGCCACGCGCCGGGCAGGGCGTGGAGCAGCGCGACGTTCTCCCATCCGAGCATCCCTGGTGGCGAGCACACCTACCGCAGCTTCGCCTGCACGAGCTGCCACCCGAACGGCTACGGATCCGCATCGTGCGCCACGTGTCACGACAGCACGCCGGACGACTAGGATCGCAGGCAGGAGCGCATATTCCAATGAGTGATTCGTCAAGCCCGAAGGAGCTGACAACACGGTGTCGCGATCGAGACTGAGCATCCTGGCGGGCCTCTCGGCTGTCCTGCTGCTGGCTGGAGCGGGCGCATATGCCATCTCGCTCAACAGCATCGGGCAGCCCTCGGCCACTGACCTGCCGGTGATCGGACTCTCCCGCGCCGTCGACCCGGTCTCGGCGCCGACCACTGGCGTCCCCGGGTCCGCCCCGACGACACCGGTAGCCGCACCCTCACCCGCGGTCGACGGCGCGGAATCCCCGCATCGTGAGGTCGTCGGGCCGAAACTGCGCGAGCAGGACGACGACGACCACGAGCGCGGTTCGGATGCGAAGCCGGGCGACGGGGAATCATCCTCGGTAGAAACAGCGGCCGCCGACACCGGCTAGGCATGGCGCGTCGGCCCACCTGCGAGGAGTCGCTATGAGGATTTTGCTCATCGAGGACGAGGACCGCATCGCATCGTTCGTGTCAAGCGGGCTGACGGCCGAGGGGCACGCCGTGGAGCGCGTGGCGACGGCGGCCGAGGCGCTTGGCGTGTTCGCCGTAAGCGAATACGACCTCGTCTTGCTCGATCTCGTGCTGCCTGATGGCGACGGGCGCGAGGTGCTTCGCACGATCAGGGCTTGCGACACCGAGGTGCCGATCATCGTGGTCACCGCCCTCGGCGAGATCGACGACAAGGTCGATCTTCTCGACCTCGGCGCGGACGACTACCTGGTCAAGCCCGTCGCGTTCGCCGAACTTGCCGCCAGAGTGCGCGCGGCTGCCCGGCACGGCCAGCAAAGCTCGCGCACCATTAAGACCGGGAACCTCGCACTCGACATCCGAACGCGCATCGCTACCTGCCATGGCCGAGCGGTCGACCTTCCCTCGCGCGAGTTCGCGCTGCTCGAGTACCTCATGCGCCACCCCGGTCAGGTGCTCACCAGGCAGCAGATCCTCGACACCGTGTGGGGCTTCGGGTTCGAGAGCGCGTCGAACATCGTGGATGTGTACGTGGGCTACCTGCGCAGGAAGCTCGACCGCCGCGACGAGCCGTCGGTCATCGAGACGGTTCGCGGAGCGGGATACCGTGTCCGGCCGTAGGCGGCTCACGGCGTCAGGGCGCGTCGCGCTCGCGATGACGCTCACCTTGACCGCCGGCGTGATTGCGCTCTCGCTCACCTCGTACGTCGCCGTTTCCCGCGGACTGCAGGCCGATATCGACCGCGGGCTGCTGCGCGAGACCGAGGCGTTCATGGCGGCGGTCCGCAGCGGGGAGTCCGAGGAGGCTACCGCGGGCCTTGTCGGCATCGCGCGCGCGTACCTCTCGGCACGGACCAGAGCCGAGTCAGGCGCGCACCCGATCCTGCTCATGCGCCTCACCGACGGACGGGTGATCTCCAACTCGGACATCCGGCTCGAGACAGCCAGGGGCAACGTGGCGCTTCCGCCGGCCGGGTTCAGCACGGTGACGCTCGGCCCCGAGCGGTACCGTGTGGCGACGGCCCCGATCGTCTCGGCGGACGGCCAAGCCGCTGGCGTCTTCCAAGCGGGGCTTTCGACCGCCTACGTCCAAAGCGTCGCGGCCAGCCTTGGCGGGTCGCTCGGCATCGGGGGCGCGATCGTGGTCGTCATCGGCGCGATCCTCTCGGCATGGGCCGCCCGCGCGAGCCTGAAGCCCCTTCGCGAGGTTTCGGCCACCGCACAGCGCATCACGCAGTCTTTCCTTGGCGGGCGCGTCCCCTACGACGGGCCGAGCGATGAAGTGGGCGTGATGGTCGAATCGTTCAACGAGATGCTCGACCGGCTTGAGGCCGCCTTCACCGAGCAGCGCCGCTTCGTGGCCGATGCGTCGCACGAACTCAGGACGCCGCTTGCGGTCGTGCGCGGCAATCTCGACCTGATCGAGCATCCGCTGACCGACGCTGACACCAAGCAAGAAGCGCTTGGCGCGATCAGGGAAGAGACCGGACGCCTCGAGCGCCTGGTGGACGACCTGCTCGCCCTCGCCAGGCTCGATCGCGGCGCGCAGCGGCCGTTCCAGCCGCTCGATGTGGCCACGCTCGTCGAGGAGGCGGCCGTGCGCGGGCGTGCGATCGGGGGGCCGTCGATCGTCGCGAGCAGTGCGCCAGACCTGTGGGTCGAGGGCGATCCGGACATGCTTGAAGCCGCGCTCATGAATCTGGTGCGCAATGCCATCGGGCATACGCCCTCAAGCGGGAGCGTGACCATCTCGGCGAAAGCGGACGCCAACGATGCGATGGTGGCGATCTCGGTCTCGGACACGGGGACGGGCATCAAAGCCGAGGACCTCGGGCGCATCTTCGACCGCTTCTACCGTGCGCCCGGCCCCCGCGACGAGGCGAGCGGCGGCAGCGGGCTTGGCCTGGCGATCACCAGGCGGCTCCTGGAGCTCCATCACGGCACGATCGAGGCCCGCAACAACACCGGCGGCCCCGGCGCGGTCTTCACGATCCGCCTGCCTCGTCGCGCCGAACCAGAGCCCGCCTAGCCGCGCCGCCCGAGCGTGCGCACGTCGCCATCACGCTTCGTGACCCCCTGAGCGTCGAAGTACTCCAGCAGCGGCACGATGTACTTGCGGCTGCTGCCCGTGATGTCGCGCGCGTCTTTGGCGAGCATCTCGCCGTGCGCCTTGAGGTACGCCGCGATGCGCTCGCGCGCGCTCGCCACCGCGCCCGCGTCGAAGTGCAGCTCCGGCCCGACCCGCACGAGCGTGCCGTCGGCCACAAGCTTGGTGAGCGTCTTGCGCACGACACCCGCATCCATGCCCACCGCCGTCGCAAGCTCCGCGACCGTCCCGGGCGCAAGCCCCTGCGACCGCAGCAGCGGCACGAGCGCCTCGCGCGCCGCTTCCTCCTCGGCAAGCGCGCTCGAGGCGGCCTTCGGGTGCCGTACCTCGCCACCGGCAAGCACGGCGATCCCGCGTTCGACTGCGAGGCCCAGCAGCGCGTCGAAGACCTTCGGCTCCACCCGGCGGTCCACGCGGTCGCGCAACGCAAGCGCCGCGATGCCGGTCGCGTTCGGATCGCGCGCGTAGAGCGCGAGCAGCTCGCGCTCGATGGCGGCGAGCAGGTCCCGCTCGGCCTCGCCGGTCACGAAGTAGGTGTCGGCTCCCACCTTGAGGCGCTCGAGCGGCTCCCTGTTGAGGTCATCGGCGACGCCAGCGCGTGGCACGCCGAGCGCGAGCGCCACCTGCGCCGAGGTCATCGGAAGCGCACGTGCGGAGAGCAGCCCGATCGCCGCCGAGGAGAGATCGTGCGCGATGAGCGCCTCAAGCAGCTCGCGCTCGTAGGGCTTCAGCGTGGTGCGCCGGGGGGGGAGCGCGTCGAGCACCACGCCGCCGCCGATCGTCCGCATCGGCGAATACGAGCGGATGATGAAGCGATCGCTGTACCGGGGCGCGAGCGGCTCCTCAAGCCTGAGCTGCGCGACGCCGCGTCCGCCCGGCAGCAGCGCCGGGACGTCCATGAACAGCACCCGGCCGAGCACCTCGCGCGTGCCGTGGTGCACGTGCACGCGCGTGCCGCTCTCAAGCGGCTTCTCCTCGCTTGCCAGGTACGTGATGTGCGCGTCGAAGCGGTCGGTGACCGACAGGCTGCCCGGCTCGGCCACGATGTCGCCGCGCGCGATCTCATCGCGCTCCACCCCGGCGAGGTTGAGCGCCACGCGGTTGCCCGCGACAGCCTTCTCGGCCTGCGCGCCGTGCATCTGCACCGAGCGGACCCGCGCGCGAACGCCGGACGGGTAGACCTCGACCTGCGCGTCGCGCTCCACCGCGCCGCTCCACAGCGTGCCGGTGACCACCGTTCCCGCGCCGGCGATCGTGAACACGCGGTCCACCGGCAGCCGCATCGGCAGGTTCGCCAGCCGCGAGACCGCCTCGCCGGCCACGCTGTCGATGGCCGAGAGAAGCTCAGGCAGCCCGGCGCCGGTCCGCGAGGAGACTGGCACGATCGGCGCGCCCTGGATCGAAGTGCCGCGCAACAGCGTGCGGACGTCCTCCGTCACGAGCTCGATCCAGTCGGGATCGACGAGATCGGACTTCGTGAGCGCGACAACGCCTTTCGGGATGCCGAGCAGATCGATGATCGCCAGGTGCTCGCGCGTCTGCGGCATCACGCCGTCGTCGGCGGCGACCACCAGCAGCACAACGTCGATGCCGGTGGCGCCGGCGACCATCTGCCGCACGAACTTCTCATGCCCGGGAACGTCGACGATGCCCATCGTGCGCCCGCTGGGCAGCGTAAGCTGCGCGAAGCCGAGCTCGATGGTGACGCCGCGCGCCTTCTCTTCCGGCAGGCGGTCCGGGTCGGTGCCGGTGAGCGCGCGCACAAGCGAGGACTTGCCGTGATCGATGTGCCCGGCGGTGCCCAGCACGAGCGAAGGCGCTGCCACGCCTCAGCGCCCCGCAAGCGCGGAGAGCGCCGAGACGACCTCGGCCTCGTCCTGACGCGTCATCGT
>JAJFTE010000029.1 GCA_021373175.1 Actinomycetes bacterium | reverse complement strand
CCCAAACACGACACGCGGGGCGCACATGCGGCCCCGCGTGAAACGATGGCAACGCAACGTCGCTAGTTGAGCCAGGGGAATACGCACTCGCCGGACGAACAATCGGTGAGCTCGACGGTGCCGGTGAGGATGTCCACGTAGCTGTAGGAGACACGGGCCGTGCGGCCACGCTTCTCGTCGATCTTCAGTACGAACAGCGCAGGATGTGTCTCTTCGAGGACTCCCTCGCGCTCCATGATCTTCGAACGACCCATGTTCGCGCGCAACCGCATACGGCTGCCCATCAGCGCTTCAAGGTCGGTGCGAATCCGGCCAACGACTTCGAGCTGATTCATACCTTCCATTCGATTCCTCCTCGAGAGAGTGTCAGTATACCCCCTGGGGTGACAAAACTCAAGGTAGAAGGCCCTGTCCATGCAATTCGGCTCCGAGTCTGACGAACATCTCGGGCACCAACGCCTCTGCTCTGATGCCCGGTTCGATACCAGCCGAGCGAAGCGCCCCCTCAATCGATGACGCGGGGACGCCGAGTCCGGCGGACAGACTGTTCCGGATGGTCTTGCGCCGCTGTGAGAACGCTGCGTCCGCAACCCGCGAGGCGCGCGCGACCTCGTCGGACTGCAGCCCCGCTCCAAGGCGGTCGAGACGCAACACCGCCGAGTCAACACGCGGAGGCGGCAGAAAGCAGCCGGATCCGACGTTGAACCGCCCCACCGCGCGAGCACGAAGCGCCAGCTTCACGGTGTACGCGCCGTACGCTTTGGTGGCCGGTGAGGCCGTCATACGGTCGGCCACCTCGGCCTGCACCATCACGGTCGCCGATGCGATCGAGGGCACCGACTCGAACACACGCAGCACGAGCGTCGCCGCGACCGAGTAGGGCAGGTTGGCGACAAGCGCGGTCGGCGGGCCGTCCTCGCCGACCAGGTCGACAGGGTCGAGCCGCAGCGCATCGGCGTTGATGACGCGCAGGTTCGTGCACGCCGCGGTGGTCTCGGCAAGCACGCCGAGCAGGTCGCGATCGCGCTCGACCGCCACCACGGAGCCTGCCGCGGCGCAGAGCGCTACCGTGAGCGTACCGATGCCGGGGCCTACTTCCAGCACGCGCTCGGAGCCGTTCAGCCGCGCGAGCGCGAGGATGCGGCCGACGATGTTGTCGTCAACGAGGAAGTGCTGGCCGAGGGACTTCTTCGTGGCAAGACCATGGCGCTGCAACACAGCGATGGTCGCCCGCGGCGTAGCCAACGCCGAGTGAGCCATGCGGCGTCTCCTACTTGATGATCGTGATGGTGATGGCGCGGCGGCTTCCCCAATTGAGCGCCGCCCTGCGGGCCGCGGACTCGCCTCCGGTCCAGAAGCACACATCGATACGATTGCCTTTGATGGCACCGCCGGTATCGGCGGCTATCGCGTTCCCGTAGCCGGAAACGTACACCTTCGAGCCAAGCGGGATGACCCTGGGATCGACGGCGATGATGCCCCAGCCGTCAGGCACGTTGTACGCGGCAAGCTTGCGCTGGATGACCGGCAGGCCGCCACACCCGGCGTCCCACGGCGTGTAGGCGGTAGCGGTGACCGTCAGCTTCTCGCCGTCGGCCGGAGCCTTCGCGGTCTTCCTGGCGCCCTTGTGCGCGATGCCGGAGATGACCGGGATGCCCCGCGAGACCTTCCTCGTCCCCACAGCGACCACCTGCGGCACCGGCTCGGTGAGGACCTGCTCAGCTTTCACGTACCGAGCGCCTTCAACCCCGCCGGTCACGACGATCTCGTACACGCGGATCGCGCGTCCGGCTTTGCCTTCCGAGGTGACCTTGTGCTGTCCAAGGGACAGTGACGAATCGGGCTTCTGGATGACATCAAAGGGCACCTCGACCTCTTCCTGGGAGATGCGCAGGAAGACGTCCTTGGCGACGATCGTCATATTCGCGCGAAGCGGTGCCGCGACCTCGGGCTCCACATTCAAGCCGAGGGACGGATCGAGTCCGGCGGCAACGAGCGCGTCGGCGACGGTGGAGCCGACGACATCGAGGTCGAGAAGCTCGCCGTTGCAGTCGATCTTCACGGGGATCGCGTGGCGCACCACGATCATCGTGCCGTCTTCGATGGGCGTATCCTTCGCAGGACTCACGACATCATGCACGTCGACCTTGATGTTCGCCTCGGCGAGCACGTCGGACACGGTGTCGGCTTGCGTTCTATAGTAAACAGTCCCGCCGTCAACGACGACGGTGACGCCCTTCCTGGCCCAAGCGAATCCGGATGCAGATACTGGTGCGACGAGAGCTACGACGAGTATGAGGGTGATGTAGGGGGTCTTCAGGAGACGGGCCGGTGAAGCCGGCGTTCTCATAAAGCCCTTCCGCGTCGGGGACATGACGTAGAGCAACGCGCTTGATTATAGCCGAGCAACGACTCGTCAACAACGCGACCACAGCTCTGTGGCAGACTACCTGACGAACGGTGATGCCTCACCTGCGCATTCTCCCGTTCGTCTGAACCTTATGCGTCCAGCCGACCGCCGAGCGAAGCCGCGCCGATGCGGGCACCCAGCGAGCGAGCGCGATCGAGCGCGAGCGGCTGGCGGCTCACGTCACCCGCGGCGTCCGCGCCCGCCGTCTTCACTTCGCCCTCGATGTCGATGCCGAGAACCCCGCAGACGCTCTTGAGCGGGTATTCGGCGCCCGGGAAGCCGTACGGGTCGCCGCCGCTGCGCACGAGCAACAGTCCTCCGGGACGCCGCGGGGGTCTCGGCTGCTTGAGCACATGGGTTCGCGCCCAGTACGGTTGCATGCGGTCGAGCATGACTTTGAGCACCCCGGGCACGCTGGCGAAGTAGACGGGGGTCGCGAAGACGATCGCGGCGGCTGCATCGACGGCCTCGTACACCTCGTACATCTGGTCATGCACCACGCAGGCGCCATTCCTCGAGCAGCCGTTGCAGCCGCGGCACCAGTGAATGGACATCTCGGCCGGCACCAGTTTGTGGACGCGCGCACCGGCGTCCTCGGCACCTGCCAGGCACGCGTCCAGCATCTGCTCGCTGTTACCTCGGCGCCGTGGACTGCCGGCGAACCCGAGCACAACCGGCTGCGACATGGCCCTCACCCTCGCCGAAAGAGCCAACGCGCGTTCTCGAGCGCCGCGGAAGCGACCTCCGCGGTGGGTATCCCCTTCGCGTCGGCGACGGCCACGGCGGTGAGGACCGTGAACGCAGGCTCGTTCTTGCGGCCCCGAAGCGGCTCCGGCGCCAGGAACGGGGCATCAGTCTCCACGAGCAGGCGGTCAAGCGGCGTGATCGCCGCAGCCTCTCGGATGCCTTGCGCCTTCTTAAACGTCACCGGCCCGGCGAACGAGAGTATGCAGCCAAGCTCCAGGAACCGCTCGGCCATAGCCGCGTCTTCGGTGAAGCAGTGAATCACGCACCCGGCGGGCGGCAGGCCCTGCTCGGCGAGGATGGCGAGGCCTTCATCGTGCGCCTCGCGCACGTGGACGATCACGGGGAACCCGACCTCGCGTGCGATCACCAGCTGCTGACGGAACGCGGTGCGCTGTGCGTCTCTCGGCGAATGGTCGTAGTGGAAGTCGAGCCCGAGTTCACCGAACGCCGAGACGCGCGGCAGCGTCGTGGCCTCGCGCATCCGGGACGCGACTGCGGGCGTGAACAGGCTCGCGTTGTGAGGGTGTGCGCCTACCACGATACGCACGTCCGGCACCGCGAGCGCGTCATGCCCGGATGCGTCCAAGAGTTCGCGTGCGCCGGCGAGCCAGGCGTCGAGTTCCGAGAAGGTGCGCTCGTCCTCGGAAAGGTCCACTACGGTCGCCACGAGCGCGACGCCCGCGACCGCGGCGTTGGCGAGAGCGCGCGCGGGGTCCTCAAGCATGTCGAGGTGTGCGTGCGCGTCGCAGAGCGGGGCTCCCGGCTCCGGCAGCGGCGGCAGCGGCGTGCTCGCGCTCACCGATGCTACGCTTCCTCGTAGATGCGAGGGAACAGGGCCTCGCCCTTGCTCACCCGCAGCCCCGGCGGGAGCTGTCCCCACGCGGCCACGACAGCGATATCGGTGACCGCCCTCACCTCGCCAAGACCGAGCCGCGTCCAGACATCCGCCGAGGTGTTCGGCATGACCGGCGCCGTGAACAGCGCGGCGATGCGGACCGCTTCGAGCGCGTTGTAGAGCACAGCCGCCAGACGATCGTCGTCGCCGGCTTTGGCGAGGTTCCACGGCGCTTCGCTCTCGATGTAGCGGTTGCAGTCCTTGATGACGTCCCAGACGGCCTCGAGCGCGGAGGCATAGTCGAGGCGCGCCATCGCGGCCTCGTACTTCTCGGGCAGGAAACCGGCGAGCGCTCGAAGTGTGGCGTCGGCATCTGTGGCCGATGCTGTCGGCGCCTTCGGCGTGATGCCGCCGAGGTACTTCTCGGTCATATTGAGCAGCCGCGAGACGAGGTTGCCCCAGTCGTTCGCAAGGTCGCCGTTGTAGCGCTGCACCATCGACTCCATGGAGATCGAGCCGTCCTGGCCGAACTGGACGTCTCTAAGGAAGTAGTAGCGGTAGGCGTCCACGCCGAAGCGCTCGACGAGCGACGCGGGGGTTTGCGCGTTACCCTTAGACTTGCTCATCTTCTCGCCCTTGGTGAGCAAGAAACCATGCGCGAAAACGCTTTTGGGCGGCTCGATGCCCGCAGCCATGAGCATCGCGGGCCAGATCACACAATGGAAGCGGATGATGTCTTTGCCGACGAACTGGAAGTCAGCCGGCCAGTAGCGATCGAACTTCGCGGGATCGTCGCCGCCATAACCGAGCGCGGTGATGTAGTTGAGGAGCGCATCGATCCACACGTACGTGACGTGATCGTCAGCGAAGGGCAGCGGCACGCCCCACGTGAAATTTGTGCGCGAGATCGAGAGGTCCTTGAGCCCGCCCTGAACGAAGGAGATAACTTCGTTGCGCCGGGTCTCTGGCTGCACGAATCCGGGGTGAGACTCGTAGAAGTCGAGCAGCGGTTGCTGGAACTCGGACAGCTCGAAAAACCAGTTGTCCTCTCGAATGAACTGCACGTCGCGGCCGCACTGCGGACACGTGCCGTCATCAAGCTGCTCCTCGGTCCAGTACGTCTCGTCAGGAACGCAGTACCAGCCCTCGTACGTGCCCTGGTACAGGTAGCCTCGGTCGTGCAGTTCCGTCCAAAAGGCCTGCACGCCTCGCTTGTGCCGCGGCTCGGTCGTGCGGATGAAATCGTCGTAGCTGATGCCGAGCATCTCCCAGGTGGCCTTGAAGCTGGGCGCGATGGCGTCGACCCATGACTGCGGGTCCATGCCGTGCTCCTCGGCGGCCTGGGCGATCTTCTGGCCATGCTCGTCAAGCCCGGTCAGGAACATGACGTCGTGACCGGTCATGCGACGGTATCGGGCGATGGTGTCGGCGGCGATCGTGGTGTATGCGGTCCCAAGATGCGGCTCCGCGTTCACGTAATAGATCGGCGTTGTGACGTAGAAGGTTTTGTCGCTCATGCGATTGCTCTGGCTCCATCGACGGTTTCGCGGTCGGACGGCTTGGGCATTTATGGAAGTGCAGGTGGGTCTGGATAGATAATGATAGCGCACGGCAGACAGACCGTCGCCGCTGCGTGGAAAGGCAGGGAGCATGACTGATACAGGAATCGTCCGGCGGGTCGATGACCTGGGGCGCGTTGTGATCCCGATGGAGCTCCGCCGCACGCTTGGCATCAAGGTGAAAGACCCGATGTCGATCAGCCTGGAAGGCGAGCGTGTCATCCTCGAGAAGTACCACGAGGCGTGCGTCATCTGCGGCTCAAAAGATGACGTCGTGGACGTGAAGGACCGTCCGGTATGCGCGGCCTGCATCGAGGAGATCAAGACGCGTCGCTAGCGGCTAGGCGCCAAGCGCGATCCGGTACACTTCGTTGCGAGCCACGCCGAGCTCGTCGGCCACACGCCGTACGGCGTCCTTACGGGTCGCGCCCTCCGAGATGAGCCGCCCGACCGCCTCTCGCACGGCGGCCTCATCGGGGAGCGGCGCTTCATCGGCGCTCGGCGGACCGACGAGCACGACGACCTCTCCCTTGAGTTCGCGGCCCGCCATCGCTGCAGCAAGCTCCACGGTCGTGGCGCGCGACACCTCCTCATGGAGCTTGGTGAGCTCGCGCGCCATGGCCGCCTGCCGCTTCGGGAAGACCCGCGCGATTGCGGCAAGGGTAGCCCCCGTCCGTTTCGGCGACTCATAGAAGACCAGCGTGGCGTCGAGCGCGCCGAGCGAGGCAAGCGTCCGGTTGAGCTCGCCGGCCTTTCTCGGCAGAAAGCCCCCGAAGTAGAAGGCGCGCGTGGGCAAACCGCTCGCCACGAGCGCCGTCACGATCGCGGAGGCGCCGGGGAGCACGTCGACCGGCAGCCCGGCGCTCAGACACGCGTCCACCAGCCGCTCTCCGGGGTCCGAGATGCCGGGCATCCCGGCGTCACTTACGAGCGCGATCCTGGCACCCGCCAAGATGCGTTCGACGAGCTCCGGCGTACGCGCCCGGGCGGTGGCCTCGTCGTAGCGCTCGAGCGGCGTATGGATGTCGTAGCGCGCCAGCAGCTTGCGCGTCACCCGCGTGTCCTCGGCGACGATCACGGTGGCGCCGCGAAGCGCATCGAGAACGCGAAAGGTCACGTCGCCGAGGTTGCCGATCGGCGTTGCGCAAACGACGAGCCGGCCCACCTCAGACATGCGACGGCGGCTCAGGCGCGGGCGGGACCGGCGGCAGGTTGCCGAGGACAGGCGCGGGCTCCCGTACCTCAAGCGCGCGCTCCATGCCGTTCATCCGGCGGAAGAAGATCGTCCAGGCCGAAGAGGAGAACGCGCCGTATGCAGCGCCGGGAACCATCATGACGAGCGCCATCAGCACGAAGAGCGCGCCGCCGGACACAACCCGTCCCGAGACCATCAAGAGCACGCCGGGAACCGCGAACAACAGCGCGAGCACACCGGCAACGGCGCTGTAGACGGCGCCCGGGAGGAGCATCACGAGCGTGAAGACGAACGCGCCTCGCTTGGCCATCAGGTCGCTCCAAGCACGCGACAGCGCGGCACCGAACGAGACGTCATGGAGCACCCCGTAGCGCAGCGCAAGCGACTGCACGACGCCGAGCAGCACGCTGGCGACCACCATGGCGATGGCGAGCAGCGGAAGCCCGCAGAAAAGCCCTGCGAATCCGCCGGTCGCCGCGGCGTCGCCGCCGGTGAAGCCGAACACCGAGGCACCGAACACCCCCGCGAACAGCGCGATCATCACGACGATCGGCACAGCGATGACCAGATCGATCATGAACGTGCGGCCCCACCGGTGGAATCCCGTACGCCACCCGTCACGCAACGGCACATCGCGGTTCTCCTCGGCTTCGTTGGTGAGATAGACGAGACCGCCCTGCGCTGCGATCGACAAGATGAAGAACGCCACACCGAGCACGACGAGCACGGCCGCAAGCACCACGAGCACCGCGACGTTGGACTCCACCCAGCCTGCGAGCTCCTGGAACGCCAGCGTGGGATCCCCGCTGGCGGAAGATCCCGTCCCGCCTGCGAGGCTGAAGGAGCTATAACCGCTCGCGCTGCTGCCGCCGCCGCTGGCCACGAACAGGCCGAGGACCCACAGCGCCTTGTGCTGCCAGCTGACTTTCAGCGCGCGCTTGATGATGTCGAAGTAATCCATGTCTCCCCCTCCGAAGCGGCGTGAGAACCCTTACTCGACTCGCACGAGATCGTAGTGCCGCGTCCCCAGGCCCATCTCCTCCGCGTACGCCATCGCGCGCGTGCCGTCCACGCCTGTGATCGCCGTGAATTTGTCGTCGCCAGCCGCCATCCCTTCGCCGCGCGACCCGGTCAGACCGGTCGCCGCCGTCACGAGGTCGTACGCCGCCTGGTCGATCGCGACGATGTCCGTTGAGGCGAGCACGCCGATGTCGGGGACGACGGGCGCGTCGCTGAAGCTCCAGCAGTCGCAATCCGGCGAGACCGCAGTGACGAAGGACAGGTAGAGCGTCTTGCCCTCCTTACCGGCCACAGCGCCGGCGACGTGCTCGACGATCTTCTCCTGCAACATGGTGGCGTCAGTCTTCCACTGCGAGGCGATCGCGCCGTACGGGCACGCGGCCACGCACTCGCCGCAACCATAGCAAACGTTGTAGTCGACGGCAGCCACCCGCTCGGGCGTGATCGCGATCGCATGCACCGGGCACCACTTCACGCAACGAGCGCACGCGGTGCACTTCTCGGCGGTGACCTCAGGCTTGAAGTCGGCGTGCATGCGCTGTTTGGCCGAGCGGCACCCCAGACCCATCCCGACGTTCTTGAGCGCGCCGCCGAAGCCGGTGGCCTCGTGACCCTTCACGTGCGTGACGGCGATCATCGCGTCGGCGTTCACCGCCGCCGAGCCGATCCGCACGCTCTCGAAATGCCGCCCCGAAACGGGTACATCAACGGCGTCGCGCCCGTTGAGGCCGTCAGCGATGATGAGCGGCGCCTCGATCGTGGCGTAGGAGAACCCATGGTGTATCGCGCAGGTAAGGTGGTCGACGGCGTTCGAGCGCTCGCCGCTGTATAGCGTGTTCGCGTCGGTGAGGAACGGACGGCCGCCCGCCTCCTTCACGCGGCGCACGACCTCGCGGACGTACACCGGGTTCACGAAGCCGGTATTCCCCTGCTCGCCAAAGTGCAACTTGATCGCGACGAGGCCGCCCTCGGCGATCACGCTCTTGAGCCCGGCCCGCTGCAGCAAGCTCCCCGCGCGAGTGATCATGCTGCGCTTCATCTGCGAACGCATGGGTGCGAACAGAACCTTCGCTGGAGTCGGAGTCATCGGTGTAGTCCTTCCCGGCTGTCATGTTCGTCGAAAGCGAGTGCTGCGGCACCGAGCACACCGGCGTCGTTGCCGAGCTGCGCCTGCACGACCTTCACGTCCCGACGCCCCGCGAGCGCCTTTTGGGCGATCACTTCCGCGGCGCGCGAAACAAGCATGTCGGCAGACTCGCCAATGCCACCGCCCACCACGATCAGCTTCGGGTTGAGCAGGTTGACGATACCCACAAGCGCCTCGCCCAGAACGTCGCCGGCCTCAAGCAT
>JAJFTE010000011.1 GCA_021373175.1 Actinomycetes bacterium | reverse complement strand
ACTCCGTTCGCGAAAGCCGGCGCCGCACAGCGCATCGGCCTCGGCACCCATGAGCTCTTCGGCAAAGACCTTGAGCATCTCGCGCATCAGGTCGATGTCGGCGTCCTCAAGCGTCTTGCGCAGCCACGTCAGTCGGTCCATCTTGTCCTTGGTCACTGTCTCCTCCTCGGTCTCGGGCTTCAATCACCCTCGAGGATGGAGCAGTGGCCGCCTCATGTCAGGCGACCGGGCCTTCGTACACCACTTCCGGGGACGTTAACCAAGTCCACCGACTTCGGTAAGTTGCCACTTCGCAGGCTTCAGCGGAGTCACGACGCGACCACCGCATCCGCACGCACACAGGTGCGCCGCCGTCCGGAACCGTTTCGAGATGTACAGCCGTCCAGGTTCAAGAGTTTGGGGCATGGCTTCCACGTACTCGGGAACAAACGAATCCTGTCTCATGATTCGAACTCCCCGCTCATCAACTGGTTGCGAGCAACGCTATATGTAGTGTTGAACTCCTTCTTGCTGTCAGCGTAGTAGCCGACGGACTTCTTCCATTTCAGCACCGCCATCGCGGCGTTGAGCATGTTCAGGTCCGCGGTCTGAATGTTCCAATCGTACTCATTTGCATTGACGTCCGTGTAGGAGATGCGTCGCGACAGATGGTCGTAGTGACCATTGGTTCCGGCAGTGACTCGGAGAGTGCCAAGCAAAGAGTCATCCTGTCGCCGGACGCCCATACCGCAGTCGATGAATGGGACACCCCAGCCCTGGAGAGCCTCGACAATTGCACGCTTCATGGGGCCCGCGTCCATCGACAGGAATACGAAATCCATCGCTTGGAGTTCGTTGACGTTCTCGTCCGTAATGCAAACGGGATGCGCGACAATACCCCTTCGTATGTGGTCGTACTTCTCGGCGTAGTAGCTAACCTTCAGCGGCGACGCTTCAAGCTCCGCAAGTGATGCGGCGCCAGGAGCGCGAAAGGCGTTGTGCGCATACAGAACGTCATCGTCAAACAGATGAATTTCGCTGATGGGGGTCTTCGCGACCAGGTCGAGAATGTATGAGCCCGTCCCACCGAGACCAACGATTGCCACTTTGCCGAGCTTCAGCTTCGCGGCGATTGCACTCAGCCCCGCCCGGCTCGTTGCTGCATCGTGATACCTGAACACCGACTCCTCGGCGTTTGATTCTCGCGGTGGGTAGTTCGTGTGAGTGGCGGAGGGGTCTATTGCCCGCACATAGGGTCCGAGCGCGTTGATGACGTAGTTGCTGATCTTGTGATGATAGTCGCGCGGCATACCCCCGCCGGGCTTGCCGGACATGCTGCAACTCGCTTGGAGACCTTCGCCGTAATTGTGAGGTTGGTCTAGCACGATCTTGACGCGGTTGCCTAGGTGGTCATGTGGAATGCCGCCCACGACCCACACCTGGTGATTGCCTGGCGCGATGGTGGTTGTACCGTTGTGGGTCAGCTCAGATACGAGGATGCAGTAGTCGACGTGACCCTCGCTTGTCACGTATGGCACATGGTGTACGAGCAGGTTTCCGTCGCGGATCTCAATGTCGTACCCATCTTCGACGAGCCGCGACAAGTCGGGACTACGATCGACCAGTGTCATCGACATCGAACTCCGTGTTCTGTTTGATCGTCACAGACCCACCTTCGACCAGCTCTCCCTCCTTGGGGTCCTTGGCGTGCTCGAAACTCACCGCATAGATGGTGCCCTCGACGGGCTGAGCGACGAATAGACTCACGACCTCACCGTACGTGAGTACGTCGTGATCGACAGTCCTCTCGACTCCATTTATGTAGATTCGATATGTCTTGACATGGTCGTCGTGCGTCATAGCTCCTCCTTCAGTCACTTCCCACGCATTGTACCAATCGGCATATAACCGCAGTTAGAAGTGGTGTTCGGTCCCGGCTCGCGTGCGTCGGCGTCAGCTCCATTATTATCACGTGGATCTGACATGCGAGCGGTCTCAACGGATCAACCGGGTTGAGTCCTGGTCGGACTTCAACGTGATCCCGGGGCTGACGCAACTAACCCAAGGCACGGTCGAGCCCGCGACGCGCCTTCAGTAACCCGACGTCCTTACCGCTGCGCCTGTTGTCCAGTCCGCTCAACGCCTCGCGCGTCTCCCAACGGCCACCCAACTGAGGCCGCCGCTCCGCTTCGCGTCGTGCCCGCACCAATCACCTACAAGCGGCGGTCCCGGCCCAGCACGCCGCTGGGTTCACACTCGTCGGTGAGACCACAGGGACACACTCGGCTAAGGCTTTCCTCACGGACTCAGAGCGTGCAATCGAACACCACTCCTCTCGGCGCGACCCAGCGCTCGAGGTATTCGAAGGTGGCGCGGCCGTAGCCATGCTCCCCCCAAGCAGAACCCCATGAGTTCCGAAAGATGAACGCGCCGCCTGACGTCGACCCAGTGAGGTCATATCCGACCAGCACGAGCGCATGCCGGGCGGGGATTGCCTCGTCGCCTGCGGTAAGAGCCACCCTCCCCTTCTGCGCGCGGTAGAACTCCCGGGTCAGCTGAACGACTACCCCAATCGGCTTCCTCGCATCGAGCGCGGCGATCAAGCTGCTTGTCGAAGTCGCATGCGGCTTCAATAGGCACCGTCTGCTGCCATCGGGGAAATCCAGCCCAGCGGCGAAACGCAGTGCGGCCGGAGGGGTACTGTCCAACGGCCAGTCTTCGGCACGGCATTGTCCCCAAGCCTCAAGGGCCCAAGTGGCTGCATCAATAGTCGTGCCACTGTCGACCGGTAGCCCGTCGACCTTCTTGCACGTGTCGAACAAGCTCGCTTCGCTCAGCCTCTCGACGGATGCGCCGTTCTCGTGAACGGCCGTCAGCGCAAAAGCTACGCAGAAGGGACTCTGCCCCTGGTCACGCACGGGCGGCAACTCACTCCGCAGATCGACGCCCACGGTCACGCCCTCGCTGCGAGAAGCAGCCTCTGGTCACGGGGCGCCAGACCCCGTTTATCACCAAGGAGCGCCTCGTCAGACGTCGCTGTTGGAACGACAAGCTTCCCCGCCGCTTCATCTCCGAGTGCTGCGCGACTCAACGTGAGTGTGATGCGCTTACCATCGCGAGTCGCTCGCGCGCCAAAATGGCGGACGCATCGAGAGCCAATAGCGTCGCCCGTGTCGCCTGAGATGTACTCATCGACGAACATCGCACTCGCGCCCGCGCCGGTTGTCCACCAGATGTAGCCAGAGGATGGCATCTCCTCAAGATACAGGTGGACCTCGTCGTCTTCGGACAGACAAAGATCCCGCAGGTCTTCCTTCTGCCTGACGACCCAGACATCACGCCAAGGATTTGACAGTTGGCGACCATTAGTCGCTCGTGTCTTCAGCTGCTTCGGGGTCTTGCAGGCCAGTCGATCGCGATCCGACCATGTGATTTGGCCCACCGTCGTGAGTTGGGTGAGAAGCGCGGAGTATGTGACGCCAAATCTCACGGCGGCCTGGTAGAGCTCATCGGGACTGGTCAGATCGATCTTCCGTATCGAATTCAAAAGCGGCGCAGGCATCAAGAATGCGCCGGCAAACGCCTGAGCAGCAATCTCCCTAGGGTCCATCCCGTGATTCTCGACCTGCTCTTGCGTGTCTAAGAGGGTCTCGTGGCCGAGCGCCCAATGTCCAAGCTCATGAGCCGCCGTGTACCGTCTCAACCCAACCGGATGCTGGCTGTTGACCATTATTCCGGTCTGCGCGCCCTCGCGAATTAGGGCCCCATATAGCTCGCGCATTGGCTGGAACATGAGAGAGATGCCGACATCTTCGATGACTCGGTAGACGTCAATCCTGCGGGATCTGTCCAGCCCTAGTCTTGTCAACTCTTGGGCAGCCGTCGCCATACCCTGGAGGCGCTCCGCGGCCCAATCATCGTATGGCATCCACGCCCCCTTAGTCGCGGCTCTCCGGCTCTTGAGTCGCCCCCGCCTTGAGGAATCGAGCGAACTGCAGCACTTGCTGACGATCCTCGTCAGGAAGCGCGCGCGTTGTTCGGAACAGCGCGGCTATCGTCTCATCGTCGGCCGCCGTTTCTGGATTCGGACTGAGCAGGTCGCCGACTGACACCCGGTACAGCGTCGAGAATCGTGCGAGCTCCACCGCGCTCACCCGTCGCTTGCCGGACTCAATGACGGATACAGATGCACGAGGGATGCCCATCCATTTTGCAACAGCCTCCTGGGAAAGACCAAGGAACTCCCGTGCTGCTTTCAGCCTTGCAGCGAGCAGCTGCTCATCACGCTCGTCGCCAATCTTGTTGGTCTCAGCCATCTATGCTCCCGGTCCTTTCATCTTCGGTCACCAGCCATGCGAGCGCTATCGCGTAGCCCGACTTGTGGGTAATCGACACACCCAGGTGTTCCGCGCCACTCAGCGCTAGCCGAGATTCCAAATCCCCATCGACTGTCGCGATCGGCGCGCCAACCCCACCAGTGAGCACCTGAAGTTCGTGCAGATCGATGTCCTTCAGATCGGTACGCATCGCCTTGGAAACCGCTTCTTTGGCTGCAAATCGCCCACCAAGGGACTCAATTCGGCCCACGCACTCACCAAGCTCCGCTGGCGTAAAGATCAGTTCTGCCGCTCCGGGTTCACTGACCACACGCTCAAATTCTCGGAGGTCGACTATGTCAATTCCGAGCGAAATACCGATTCCATTCAGGGAAAAGGCTCTCATGACTCTCTCCCGCGGACACTCTGAACGCACCGCCGGACTTCCGTCTTGGCGCGCTCGATCTGGGCAGATGACGAGATGCAGACCAGCTCTCCGACGTGCGCACCGGTCTCTTCGCACAGAAACCCAAGAAGGCGTCCGAGGCCGACGTAGTTGCCGTACGCTCTCTCGACGAAGAAGTGGCTTCGGTATGTGGCTGCCATATGGAGCGTACGATTCTCGAGCGTGAGGCTGATGTGACTAAGACAGGGAAAACCAAGCCGCTTCTTCGCATCTCGCGCCGAATCCTCGACTCGGACGTCTGAGACCACGAAGTCTTCAGGCAGGGAGGTACCGATTTCAAGAGCGTGGCGACTGTTGTGCGCCTCGCGCGGGATGTTGCTGCGAATGCTGGAGATCGCCGTGTCGAGCTGATTTCTATACTCTCCCTTGCGATCCGGCTCGGGCCACCTCACCATTCGCTCGAAGTAGAGGCCCCAGCTGTTCTTGGGACAGGTGCGCAGAACCGGAAGCGAGAGTTCGTAGAGATCGTACAAACGCTGCGCGGTCCCCTTCCCTTGATACAGACTCCGAGGGAAGATGGTGTTAGCCACTGTCTCAATCGAGCTAACCCGCGCCGATCCCGCGGCCGCGGATACCATGAGGGCCTCAACCTCCGATCGGACCGAGAGGTCTTCCGTCAGCGGATTGTCGATACTTACGACGAGATTGTGAAGGCGCCCGCCCTCCTTGAGAAGCTGCTCAACAGCGCGAATCCATCCTTCTGAGATATCCGGTGCAGAAATGAAGGTCGCCATCTACGATTCGCTTCCAACCAAGTGCGGAGTATGGGCAATCACGCACGCAAGTAGGGCGACTGCGCTCGTGAGCGCTCGCCGATCGATGTCCGCGAGATCGAACTTCGCAGCTCGAAGCACGCCCTGGGCCCAGCCCATCATCGCAGCGGCTTGAGGTGAGTCGATTCTGAAGTCACCATCGAACTCGATTGAATACGAGATGTCTTCAAGGGGTTTGCCAGCGACGTAGGCCAACTCTTCCAAGAAGCGAACTCTGATCTCATCCTCCGTCATCGTCGTTCCTTCTTACAGACGTTGTCCGATATCCCGACAACAATCTATGCCCCTGGTGTTAGAAAGTCAAACACCCGCGTGACGCGTCTGTGGCGAATTCGCACAGTCTGGAGTGAAAGGGCCGTCTCCCGACCGAGGATCCACGCCGGATGCCCGGCAGTCGGCGCACGATAACCCGATAGACTCTGCGACAGCCTCAGAGCGATCCGAGCGACTTCACCTCTCGCCACTTGTGCGAGCGCCACGCCCACGGGCGGAACATCACACCCACGTGCCTCGCGCGGCCTCAGACAGTCGTGCGATCCATGCTAGGACCTTCAGTCGACTGGACCCGTTCAGCTGGAGCGCACGCGTTCCTCGAGCTCCCATTTCGGCGGAAGGAAGAAGTCGATTCGCTTGGGCGTCTCAAAGAACTTCGCCTTCATTCGCTTGCGCTGACTGGCCAATTCGGGAAAGGCCAACCGGCAGTACTTGTCGGTTTCGCAAAACAGACCCTGAGCATCAATTGCGTGGAGGCGGCGGCCCCAGAGTCCGTCGAACACCAGGCCTAGTCGCTCGAACTCCTTCGCTTGGTTCTCGACCATCCACATGATGATCTCCGACGGCGACAGCCCATTCGTCGACACAAACACCTTCTGGATTCCGCGCAGCGCCCCGGGACCGGCCTTGGTGAACTCGTTCTCTGAGAAGTTCACGTAGGGCGAGTAGTTCAAGTCGATCGCCGTCTGATATGCCATGAAGTCGCCGAACAGCGGGTACCTCCTCAAAACGTCGAATACCTCGCTGAGGCCACTAGCCGACAGGATCCTTTGACTGGCCCCGTCTTTCAGGAACATGTAGCGGAAGAGTTCGACGTGATTGAGGTATTTGAGGCCTCGGCCAAAGGCATCGTTTGCGCACAGGATGAATGCTCCCGTATACAGCTTAGTGCCAGTGGCATGCAGCAACGTCAGAGCCCTCTCGAATGAACCGTCGGCCAAGTCGTCTAAGGTCGGATACCGACCAAGCGCTTTCTTGATTGCTTCCCAGGTCGGAGGCCAGCTGAAGGTGCGAAAAGCCACGATCTGAAACACGGCATCGGCAGGAGCCACTGGTGTTTCGGGGTAGCAGACTGTGCGAATCATGTACTGACTGACACGATCCGTCGCGCGAAAGACGTTGCAGAATTTGAACTCCTGAAGTATAGGATCATCGGTCCATGGACCGGGCTGTCCCGCTAGTCTGCGCTCAAAGATCGCTTGGCGTTCGGCCGCAAAATACCAGTACGTCTCATAGACGCCCGGACGAGGAATCGGAGTTCTTGTCATGTTCCTATTATACTCCCGTGACTCTCATTAGGACTCGCACCTGAGGAAGACGCCCGTGCCCTGAAGGTCGAAATACCGAGAATCCGGAACCAGCAATTCCTTGGCTGCCATCCTCTCACCAAGCGTATAGCGAAATCTCTGCTCGTCAGTGAAGTGGTCCAGCACAATCGCGCCACCGATAACGGTGTTGTCGACCACTGCCTCAATGGCCGCGTGGGCCGCTGAGCACATCGGCTGCTCGGCCGATAACAGCTAGACTCTGCAAACCGTTGTAGGACTCTTGGAGGACGTCGTCGAGGAGTTTGGCGAGGATCTCGCGTTTCATCAGGCCTGGTCCACGATCAGGTCAGGCGATGCGCAAAGCACAGTAAGCTCGTATGCCAAGTCACTTAGGCGCCCGGCCATCTCGTACCTCTCCTCCAACGCCGCTCCATCCGAAGCGAGAGCCTCGGCTACGGACAACGACAGAACGAGGTCTCCGCCCACGTCGCTCACGGTTCTGGTCGGCAGGGGCGGCCGGTAGTGAGCCAGCAAGGCGTCGAAACCCGCAGTGCCGTCGCTGGCGCTCGAGCCCAGCCACTCCGCCCCAAGCTCACGCTGTCTCAACTCGGCATCTTGGTCGAGAAGATATGTCCGGTACTTGAGGCAGTAAACGAAGGAATCGACCGCGGTTTCGTACAGCGGCTCCGCCCCCTCAGGCGCACCGGCCAGCAAGTTGCCGAGCCGGTCAACCTTGCGAGCGATGTTCGCGAGGATAGAGATCAGCTCACCTCGCTTCTTCCAGCTGTCCGTGTACCCCGCGTCCTTCTCGGCGTGCAAAGCAGCGATCGAGGCGTTCAGTCCGCATGACCAGGCTTGGTCAACGTGCGTGATGCCTGGAACCTGCTGTCCTGCTTGCTCCGACGCGTGATGCTCTCGCAGCCAATATGTGGCCGCCGCATGGATATCGGTCCCTTCGAGTGGGGCCAGTGCTCTCAGAGCAGACCCTAGACCGCTCCCCGACTCGGCGAGCCAGTAGGCATGCAGCATGACGAGAAACGCGCGCAGCAGAGGGTCAGGACACTCAGAGAGCCCCACGTCAGTAACCGCGTCGGGATCCGTTCGCACTTGGCTCTCCAGTTCAAACCAAGTCTGAAGAACTGCATCGAACCGCTCGAGATCAGTGTCAAATGCGATTCGCCGTCTGGCGGACGCATAGATACCTGAGTAGCTCGCCCACGAGGCCAGTATCCTCTCGGCTTTCTCCCAGTGACGCTCGTAGATATGCATGGAGCTGACAAGCCAGTGCTGGCGCCCCACTGCCACGCCCAGCCAATGCGCCATGCATTCTTGGAGCATGCTCCACTCAAACGTGTTGATCCCTGAGAAGCCCCAAACGATGTCGTTGCTTCTTACGGCTACGGAGAGATCCAGGGATCCATCCCGCACCATCCAGTGCAGCCAGTTGTTGCAGGGGATGTCCTTGCTCTCAACGAAGTCCTGATCTGGATCGAAAATCGCCATCACGCCACGCCGGCTCGATGGGTTTTCGGTGAGCAAGTCGACAACTGCCCGTATCTGGTCAACACCATTCCACCCGCGGAGCCTCGGCCCATAAGCGGCTCGCCAGGTGGTGCCATCATCGGAAAACTGCGCCGCACGATGCAGATACGGCTCTAGAAAGCCGATATCATTGCGACCGTTCAACACCCAGATGCTCTCGGCGACGGTCGCAAAGGGGTTGTTCGCTCGATGAGGCACGATGATGAACCGCTCAAGCGGCGCATAGATCGTAAAGCTCTCCCCCACGAGTTCTCTGGTGACCTTCCCCCGCGGGTCTACCAGGGAACCTTTGCTCATGATGCGAGATAGCTGACCGCAAAAGGCGTCCGCGGCGTTCCTGTAGACCGGCTCTGCCATCGTCGTATTCCTCCAGAGCTGAGGTTCTCCGCGGGCATCATTGCAGGCTCAAGTCTCGTGAGTTAGGTCAATTGATTGTAGCGAACGTTTGTTCTTCAACCAAGTTGCGGTTCATAGGCACGAAATTCCGGCCGTCGTACCAAGGGCCTCGGCACGGTTCCAGCCTCGTGGTGCTTTAGGCCCCACAGGCAGCTCAAGAATGGCTGCAGCCACCCTGGGTCACTCTCCAACGTTCCACCCGGTCAGCCGCAACAGCGAGTACCTCGAGGAGCACTCCCGGCCAGTTGGTCGAGCGGCCGCCGAGCACCTGCTCGACCGGTACTGGCAGACGCTGACCGGAGCAGATGACTTCAATCAGGCGCTTGCCGAAGAAGCCCGAGCGAATCCGGCATTCACCGAAGAGAAGCTTGTGGCGTTCTACCGCTCCGCCACCGATATCCGTGCTGAAGAGATTGCCAAGGATCGCGTCCGAAGACAGCTTGAGCGAGCCTCACGAGTAGTTGTCTCCTTCGGAGATCAGATGCCAGAAGGCGTCGAACCCGACAGCGCCGCCAGACCCGGCGATGTCGAGTGCGACATCATCGAGGCCGACGAGCAATACGCCCACTTCATTCCCGCAAGAGGGCACACGGGTGCGTCTACCCCATTCGAGGTGCCGTACCGTGACTTGCTTTCAAGGAAGGTGAAGATACGCAAGCTGACCTCAACGCGCGCCATGGCGATTACTAACCCCGGCTTCAAAGACATCTGCGTCGCGAACAATCCCGATAGAATCGAGCCGTGCGGAATCACCGCGTGATGGCGCACTCGGAGGCGGGAGCGGACAAGTGCCCCGCATTTGGGCTACAAAGCTAATAAGCCGCAGGTCATCTGACCTGCGGCTTATCGAAATTTGGTGCCCCCAAGGGAATTCGAATCCCTGTTGCCGCCTTGAAAGGGCGGAGTCCTTGGCCGCTAGACGATGGGGGCCTGTGAAGTATGTGGTGGGCCGTATAGGGATCGAACCTATGACCTTGGGATTAAAAGTCCCCTGCTCTACCGACTGAGCTAACGGCCCGCATTCGAGCACGCTGCGTGCCCACGCACGGCCTTTCCGGCCAGAAAGCGCAAGGCGTAGTGTAGCCCACGCCGGAACCGAGGGTCAACGCGCCAAGCCGCCTGTACCGTATAATCGATTGAGCAACCGCCGAGGAGGGCACGCATGACGATCCTGGGGACCGAAGCTATCGATCTGGGCGTGTTCGCGCTCTATGTTGCCGCCGGTCTCGCCGTCGGCTGGCTGGTCGACTGGCTGGTGCTCGGCGGTCTTCGCAGTCTAGCGCGTACGCACGGCTGGCTGCCCTGGTCGCTCACGCTCAAGGGCCTCGGCCACATGCCCGTGTGGTGGTTTGCGCTGGCGGGAGCCGCCTTCGGACTCCAGGACGGTACTGTGAGCCCCCGTCTCTCAATACTCGCGGATCGCACGCTCGTGATGCTCGCCGGCATCACGGTCACCTATGCCGCGATGCGGATCGCCACCGGGTTCGTGCGCAACTACGCTGTCTCGGCAAGCGGGCCGCTGCCCTCCACGAGCATCTTCATCAACCTCACACGCGTCGCCGTCGTGCTGCTCGGCGCGCTCATCGTTCTGAACGCCCTCAATATCTCGATCACCCCCGTGCTCACGGCGCTCGGCGTCGGGGGCCTGGCCGTGGCGCTCGCGCTGCAAGACACGCTGGGCAACCTGTTCGCCGGGCTGCAGATCGTGGCGTCCAAACAGGTCCGGCCCGGCGACTACCTCTTGCTCGAGACCGGGCAGGAGGGTGCCGTCGAGGACATCGCGTGGCGTTACACAACGCTTCGGACGCAGTCGAACAACCTCGTCGTCATCCCCAACGCCAAGCTCGGCCAGGCGATCGTCACTAACTTTCAACTCCCCGAGCAGCCGCTCTCCGTCACGGTCGAGTTCGGCGTCTCATACGCCAGCGATCTTGGCCGAGTGGAGCAGGTCGCGCTCGAGGCCGCCAAGAGCGTGATGGCCGAGCTGCAGCCGGAGATCGAGGACTGGGAGCCAGTCGTGCGCTTCCGGGGCTTCGGCGAGTCACAGGTGCAGGCTGGCGTTATCCTGCGCGTGCTCGACTACAGCGACCAGTACGCGCTCAAGAGCGAGTTCATCAAGCGCCTGCACGCCCGTTTTGCCGAGGAAGGGATCGAGTTCCCCTTCCCGCAGCGGATCGTGCGACAGGCGTAGAGAGCGAACCGCTCAGCGAGGCCGGTCGATGTGTTCAACCAATACGACGTGCTCATCGTCGAAGATGCGGCCAAACCGGGCCTGAGACCGGCTCAACCCTCCAGGCGACTCCTTAGTGCCGGAAGTGGCGGTACCCGGTGAAGACCATCGCCACGCCGAGCTCGTCGGCCTTCGCGATGACCTCCCCGTCTCGGATCGAGCCTCCCGGCTGGATAACCGCGGTGACCCCGGCAGCGGCAACCACTTCGAGCGAGTCCGCAAACGGCATAAACGCGTCGCTCGCGCACACCGCGCCGGACGCCTTGTCGCCCGCGGCCTCCACCGCGATGCGCGCCGAGTTCACGCGGTTCATCTGACCAGCGCCCACACCCACGCTCACAAAGTCCTTCGCAAGCAGGATGGCGTTGCTCTTCACGCTCTTGGCGACCTTCCAGGCGAAAAGCAGCTGCTGCATCTCCTCGGCGGTCGGCTTCCGGCGGGTCACGACGTTGAACTCGGCCGGAGTCTCCGCAACGCTGTCGCTCGTCTGGATGAGCATGCCGCCCTCAACGCTGCGGCTGTCGTAGTGGCCGACAACGGGGCGCATACGACCGGTGCGCAGCACGCGAAGCTTGGGCTTGGTCGCGAGCAGCTCAAGTGCGCGCGGCTCGAACTCGGGCGCGATCATGACCTCCACGAACTGCCCGTTCTCAAAGATCGCCTCCACGAGCGAGCCGGGGACCGGCCGGTTGAACGCCATCACGCCGCCGTACGCGCTCACGGAGTCGGCGCCGTGAGCGCGCGAATACGCGACCACGATGTCGTGTGCCACCGCGGTGCCGCACGGATTCATGTGTTTCACGATCACGCACGCGGGCTCATCAGTGAACTCGCGCACCGCCGTCCACGCGGCGTCGGTGTCGAGGAAGTTGTTGTACGACAGCTCCTTGCCCTGGAGCTGCTCGGCACGGGCGAGCGTCTCTGGCTTCGCGTCGATGAAGCGGTACAATGCCGCCATCTGGTGTGGGTTCTCGCCGTAGCGCAGGTCCTGAGCCTTTTTCAGGCGGAACCGCACTTCGTCGGGAAATGCCTGGCCTTTGTAGCCGGACAGGTACATCCAGATGGCGTTGTCGTACGCGCTCGTCTTCGCGAACACGTCCACGGCAAGCGCGCGCCGGGTGTCAAACGTCGTGGCGCCGGCGTTCGCACGCATCTCCTCGGCGATCGCATCGTAGCTGCCGGGCTCGGTCACCACGGCAACGCTCGCGAAGTTCTTCGCTGCCGAGCGGAGCATGCTGGGCCCGCCGATGTCGATGTTCTCGATGGCCTCTTCCTCGGTCACACCTTCGCGCTCGACCGTGGCCTCGAAGGCGTAGAGGTTCACGACGACCATGTCGATCATGCCGATGCCATGCGCCTCGGCGGCTGCCATATGCTCGGGAAGGTCGCGGCGCGCGAGTAGCCCTCCGTGCACGCGCGGGTGGAGCGTTTTCACCCGCCCGTCCATCATCTCGGGGAAGCCCGTGTACTCGTCGATGGGACGTACGGGCACGCCTGCTTGGGCGAGCACCTTCGCCGTACCGCCGGTGGAGACGATCTCCACGCCGAACTCCTCGGAGAGCGTCTGGCAGAACGCCACAACGCCTGTCTTGTCGGTGACCGAAACGAGTGCGCGCTTGACCTTGACGAGATCCACGAGAGTGCCCCTTCCCAGACGACATGTACGAACCATTGTGCAACACAACGGGTCAGACGTGTGAGCCGGCAGGGGAAGGAATCGCGGGGTCCGCCTCGGCCACAACGCGCACCGCTCCGCAGCCCCCCGAAGGGGGGCCTACCGCGACCCGCCCCCTCACGGCGGCCCGGCATCATCATGGCATGCCGCACTCAACTGAATCTAGACCGGCTGCTCAGACGGGGTTTCCGCACGCGAAGAACGCTACTCGCCGGGCAGGATCCGCACCCGGCGACCCTCGATCACCAGCCGTCCCTGTGCGTACAGCCGGACCGCTTTGACGATGAGCAGGTGCTCCACATCATGGATCTTCGCCTCGAGGGACTCGACGGTGTCGTCCTCGGCGATGCGGACGGGCTCCTGCACGATGATGGGACCGCGATCGAACCGCTCGTCGGCGAAGTGCACGGTGACGCCAGTGACCTTCACGCCGTACTCGAACGCGTCTCTGATCCCCGATGCACCGGCGAAGGCGGGCAGCAACGCGGGATGAAGATTCATCACGCGATGCGAGAACTCGCGGAGCACTTCCTGCCCGAGAAGGCGCATGTACCCCGCCATCACCACCAGCTCCACCGCGTGCGCCTTGAGCGCCTCGGCGAGCGCATGGTTGTACGCCGCGATCGTCGTGAACGCGGTGCGGTCGACGAACAGCGCGGGGATGCCGGCGCGGCGCGCGCGTTCAAGTCCAAAAGCGTCGTGCTTGTTGGAGACCACAACGGCGATGCTCGCGTCCAGCTCGTGGCGCTGCACGGCGTCGATGAGCGCCTGGAGATTCGTTCCGCTGCCCGAGATGAGCACGCCCACACGCAGACGGTCGGCGTCGCCACGCGGCTTGAAGAGCTCGCTACCCGGAACTGCGACGTCATCCATAGACGACCTCCCCCTTTCCGCTCACGATCTCGCCGATCTCGGAGACGGTCTCGCCTGCGGCACGCAACGTGACCGCTGCCTCGGGCGCTTCGGAGGCCGAGAGCACGATCGCGAAGCCGATGCCCATGTTGTACGTCCGGTACATCTCATCATCCGAGAGGGACGCGGCCTGCTGGACGAGACCGAACACCTGCGGTACCTTCCACGACGCGCGCACAACGCGTGCGTCGCAGGTGTCCGGGAGCGTGCGGTTGAGGTTCTCGGTGATGCCGCCGCCGGTGATGTGGGCCATGCCCTTCACCGTGGCGCCGGAGCGCGCCAGCCGCAGAATCGAGCGTGCGTACAGCCGCGTCGGCTCGAGCAGCACGTCGCCAAGCGATGCGCCGCCAAGGTCAACCCTCGGGAGCGCGAGCTCGTCCTCGTGGCCTTCGACAAGCACGCGCCGGATGAGCGAGAAGCCGTTGCTGTGCGCGCCGCTGGAACCGAGGCCGAGCACGACGTCACCAGGGACGATCGCCGAGCCGTCGATCGCCTTCGGCCGGTCGACGACGCCCACGCAGAAGCCGGCGAGGTCGTAGTCATCCGGGTCCATGACGCCGGGGTGCTCGGCCATCTCGCCGCCGATAAGCGAGCAGCCGGACTGCCGGCACCCCTCGGCGATGCCCGAGACGATCGCGGTCGTGCGCGCGGCGTCGAGCTTGCCGACAGCGATGTAGTCGAGGAAGAAGAGCGGCTCGGCGCCAGTCACCAGGATGTCGTTCGCACACATCGCGACCAGGTCGATGCCCACGGTGTCGTGCTTGCCGAGCAGCTGCGCGAGCTTGAGCTTGGTGCCCACGCCGTCGGTCCCGCTCACCATGACCGGCTCGGCCATCTCCTTGAACGCCGCCGCCGAGAACATCCCGCCGAAGCCGCCGATGTCGCCGATGACCTCGGGCCGGTAGGTGGAGCGCACGGCCTCGCGGATGCCTTCGACCGCGCGCGCGCCCTCGTCGATGTCGACGCCGGCGTCGCGGTACGAGATGGGCTTATCGGGCGTGTCGGTCATGCGATCCTCCCGTTCGGCGGGCTGCACTGCCATTCTAGCAGGGAAGCGCGACACGCCAGCCGTTACCCGAGCGCCGCCAGCGACGCCACGAGCGTCGAGATGCCGAGCGAGACTCCCACGGCTATCGCCATCGCGGCAAGCCAGCCGGTGCCATGCGTGACGCGGCGGCCCACGACGATGCCCGCCCACGCCGGTGCGAGGTACCCCAGCCCAAGCGAGATGAGCGCCCACGCGGCGAGCAGCACGTACGCCGCCCAGGCCGGCGCGACGTGCGCGAACGCGCCAACGCCGTCGACCACGTCGCGCGTGCGGCCGAGGACCTGCAGCCCGTCACCGGCGAGCCACGCCACGACGAGCACCGCACCCGCCCAAAACCGGCGCTCGCGAGGCGCGCGGGGATAGCCGAGAAGCGCCGCGGCGGCGAGGGCTCCACCGATGCCGAACACAGGGTTGTACGCCATGCCGAGCCGCACGCCCTGCCACAGTGCCCGGGCGACGCCTGTCGTGAGCGCCGCTAGGCTCACCCCACCGGCTCCAGGCCGAGCTTGCCACGCTTGACGGACTCGGGAATCTCTACCGGGTACTCGCCGGTGAAGCAGGCGGCGCAGTACTCCGCGGCATCCCCTCGAGTAGCAGCGAACATGTCCGGCACCGAGAGATACGCGAGCGAGTCAGCGCCGATGAAGTCGCGGACTTCCTCGACCGACTTGCTCGCGGCGATGAGCTGCTCTCGCGTGTCGGTATCGATGCCGTAGAAACACGGCCATTTCACGGGCGGGGACGTGATGCGCATGTGCACCTCGGCCGCGCCCGCATCGCGGAGCAGCGCAACGAGCTGGCGCGACGTGTTCCCCCGGACGATCGAGTCATCGACCACGATGAGGCGTTTGCCGGCAATGACGTGGCGCAACGGATTCAGCTTGAGGCGGATACCCTGTTGGCGGAGCGACTGGCTCGGCGAGATGAAGGTGCGCCCCACGTAGCGGTTCTTCACGAGCCCCTCGCCGTACGGGATCCCGCTCTCTTTGGCGTAGCCGACGGCGGCGGGAACGCCCGAGTCGGGCACGCCGATGACCATGTCGGCGTCTACAGCCGCCGAACGAGCCATGGCCGCTCCCATGCGCATGCGCGCCTCGTACAGGCCGCAGTCGTTCAGAACGCTGTCGGGGCGCGCGAAGTAGATGAACTCGAACACGCACAGGCTCGGCTTCTCGGCAGGCACCGCTTGCTCGGATTCCAGACCGGCGGGACCGATCTTGATCATCTCGCCGGGGGCGACATCGCGCACGTACTGGGCGCCGATGATGTCAAAGCCGCAGGTCTCGGACGCCACCACCCACGCTTCGCCAAGCTTGCCGAGCGCGAGCGGGCGCACGCCGTACGGATCGCGGAACGCATAGAGCGCTTCCTCGGACATGAGCACGACCGAGTAGGCGCCGCGAATGTACTTCATCGTCTCGCGAATGCCGCCGCGAATCGAGCTGTGCTCCTGCGTGAAATGGTCCACGAGGGTGGTGATGACCTCGGAATCGGTTGTCGACCGGAAGCGGATGCCCCGGTGCTTGAGGGCGTCACGTAACTCGATGGTGTTCACCAGGTTGCCATTGTGCGCAAGCGCGATGGTAGTCGCTCCGATCGAGGAGACCATCGGCTGCGCGTTCTCCCAGGCATTGCCGGATCCGGTCGTTGAGTACCGCGTATGCCCGATGGCGAGATGCCCCTGCAGCGTGACCAGGTCGCTCTCCTTGAACGCCTGCGACACCAGTCCGAGGCTCTTCACGACCGTGAGTGTGTGGCCGTCCGCGACCGCGATGCCCGCTGATTCCTGGCCGCGATGCTGGAGTGCATGGAGGCCGAAATACGTGAGCCGCGCGACGTCTTCGCCGGGAGCGTACACGCCGAACACGCCGCATGCTTCTTCAGGGCGATCCGGCCGCTCGTCCGCGAGCCATTCGTCAGCGCACTGATGTGTGGGAACGCAAGAATCGAGGTGCATGCGTCGAGGGACTCCTGCTTGAAGCGGCCGATGCGCGGTAGCATACCACGATTGCACGAAGAGCGCGGAGCACGCCGAGACGGGCCGCGCCGCGTGCGGGAGCTGGCCGAGGGGGTCTAGGTAACGTCCTCAAGCGCTCTTTCAAGCGCCGGCTCCCAGGCCTCACGCATCTGTTGGAGAGTCACGTCCACCGCGTCCTCCACACGAAGCGAGCCGCCGCCCACCGTTCCGATGACGGCGTACGGGATCTCGTGCACGAGGGCGAGCTCGATCAAGCGCTCGGCGTCCTGCGGCAGCGTGGTCACCACCACCCGGCTCTGCGTCTCCGAGAAGAGCGCGCCGTACAGCGGAAGCTCATCACCCAGGTGGACGTCGGCACCAAGCCCTCCGGCGATGCAGCACTCGGCGAGCGTCACCGCGAGCCCGCCTTCCGAGCAGTCATGCGCCGAGCGCAGAATACCCGCGTCGATGGCGGCAAGCACACTGTGTTGCACGGCCTGCTCCAGCTCAAGGTCGAGGGCCGGGGGACGACCCGAGACGATGCCGTGCGCCAGCTTCAGGTACTCGCTCCCGCCAATCTCGTTCTCGGTCTCACCGAGCAGCACGATCACGTCGCCTTCGGCCTTGAATGACAGCGTGCAGTGCTTCGAGACGTCGTCGAGCACACCCACGAGGCCGACCGTCGGCGTCGGGTAGATCGGCTGGCCGAAGCTCTCGTTATAGAAGCTCACATTGCCCGAGATGACCGGCACGCCGAACGCGCGGCATGCGTCCGAGAGTCCGCGGACCGACTCGTGGAAGGTCCAGAAGACCTCGGGCTTCTCGGGATTGCCGAAGTTGAGGCAATCGGTGATGGCCGCCGGATGACCGCCGGAACACGCGACGTTACGCGCCGCCTCGGCGAAGGCGATCTGCGCGCCCAGGTATGGATCGAGGTAGCAGTAGCGGCCGTTGCAGTCGCTTGAGACGGCGATGCCGCGCCCGGTCACCTCGCCGCGACCCGTGTCGCCGATGCGCAGCACCGCTGCGTCGGAGCCGGGGAGCACCACCGTGTTGAGCATCACCTGGTGATCGTACTGCTGCCAGATCCAGCGCCGGGAGCAAATGTTGGGGCTCGCCAGCAGCCGCAGCAGCATGTCGGAAAGCGCCCCGGGCGTCTCCGGATGCCCAAGCGTGACCGGATCGAACGCCTGGACCTCGTCGAGGTACGCCGGACGCGTCATGGCAGGGTCGTAGATGGGCGCGTCGTGCGCGAGCGTGACGGCCGGCATGTCGGCCACGACCTCGTCGCCTTCGCGCACCACGAACCGCCCGGTGTCGGTGACGGTGCCGATGACGGTGGAGCGTAGGCCCCACTTGGTGCACACGGCCTGCGCCGCCGCAAGCTTCTCGGGCTCGACCACGGCCAGCATGCGCTCCTGGCTCTCGGAGACCATGAACTCGAACGGCTTCATCGCCTCTTCGCGCGCGGGGATCGTGGTCACGTCGATGTCGAGGCCCACGCCGCCGCGGCTTGCCATCTCGCTTGCCGAGGACGTGAGCCCCGCGGCACCAAGGTCGCCGAGACCAACGAGCAGCTCCTCGTCGAGCAGCTCGAGGCATGCCTCGATGAGCAGCTTCTCTTCGAACGGGTCGCCCACCTGGACGCTGGGGCGCTTGTCCTCGGCCTTCTCGTCGAACTCCTGGCTGGCCAGCGTGGACGCGCCGCCGATGCCGTCCCGGCCGGTCGTCGAGCCGATGAGCAGCACGAGGTTGCCGGGTCCTGCGGCCACCGCGCGCATGAGGCGCTCCTCGCGCATGATCCCGAGCGACATGGCGTTGATGAGGCAGTTGCCCTCGTATGCGTCGTCGAAGTAGACCTCGCCGCCCACCGTGGGCACGCCGAGGCAGTTCCCGTAGCCGCCGATGCCGGCCACGGCACCCTCGAACAGGTACCGCTGACGCGGCTTGCCGAGCGTGCCAAAGCGCAGCGAATCCAGGCTGGCGATCGGGCGGGCGCCCATCGTGAAGATGTCCCGGATGATGCCGCCAATGCCGGTGGCCGCGCCCTGGTACGGCTCGATGGCCGAGGGGTGATTGTGCGACTCCATCTTGAACGCAAGCGCCCAACCGTCGCCCACGCCGATGACGCCCGCGTTCTCGCCGGGACCCTGGAGCACGTGCTCACCTTCGCTCGGAAACATGCGAAGCGCCTTGCGCGAGTGTTTGTAGCTGCAGTGTTCGCTCCACATGAGCGAGTACATGTAGAGCTCGGTCAGAGACGGCGTGCGGCCGAGGATCTCCACGACCTTCTCGTACTCGGCAAGCTTGAGGCCAAGTTCCTCGGCAAGCCGTGGCGCCACTTCAGGAGCGAGGTCCTCACGCATCCGGCGACTGCTCCCCTGGAGTCGTGTCTGACATCACGGTGGCATCAGGCGCCGACGACTGAGGAGGCGTGCGCTCCGGTACCGGCGTCGCCGGGAAGACGACCCGCAGCAGATACGTGATGTCCGCGACGAGGGCCACCACGTACGAGAACCCGAAGATGGTGGCTGTCACATCCTGTCTGACCATGAAAGCTACGGCGAAGGCGAGGATGTACTCGGCAGCCAACGCCACCCAGATCCAGCGCATCCACGGATGCTTCCAACGGTCCGCCCGACGGCCGAGTGCATGCACGACCACCACGAGCGCCGCGACCACAAGCCCAAACGCGAGAGCGATGAGGAAGACCGCGAGCGGACCAACGAGCGAGATCGTCTGCATCTAACCTGCCACCTCCTGAATCCGGCGAGCAATACTCTCGAACACGCCCTGGCCATCGGTACCGCCAACGACCGGGTCGACGACCCGCTCCGGATGAGGCATAAGGCCAAAGACGTTGCCGCCCTCGTTGCAGATGCCCGCGATGTCGTCGAGCGCACCGTTGGGGGCGCTTCCCCCCGGGGCACGTGAACCGTCCGGCTCGCAGTAGCGCAGCACGATCTGCCCTGCGGACTGCATACGCTCGAGCGCGGCCGGGTCACAGATGTAGTTACCCTCATTGTGATTGATCGGGATGCGAAGCACCGTCCCAGCTTCGGCGTCCATCCACTGGCAGGCGCTTTCCTCCACGCGCAGCGTCGTTTCGCGGCAGATGAACTTCAGGCCGCGATTGCGCAGGAGTGCGCCTGGCAGCAGGTGCGCCTCGGTGAGAATCTGAAAGCCGTTGCAGATGCCGATGACCGGCCCGCCCCGCTCGGCAAAGCGGACGACCTCGGCCATCACAGGCGAGAAGCGCGCCACGGCGCCGCAGCGGATGTAGTCGCCGTAGCTGAAGCCGCCGGGAAGCACGATCGCGCCGTAGCCGGAGATGTCGGTGTCGCCGTGCCAGATGTATCCGGCCTCAAAGCCGAGCACCTCCACGGCGTGGACGACGTCCTGCTCGCAGTTGCTGCCGGGGAAGACGACGACGCCGAAGCGCATGCCTACGCCTCCCCGACCAGCTCGATGCGGTAGTCCTGGATGACCGGGTTGGCGAGCAGCCTGTCGCACATCTCGGCTATGCGAGCCTCGGGCGTGCCGTCTTCGACCTCGAGCTCGATGAACGTGCCGATCTTGACCGAGGAGACCTCGTCGTATCCCAGGCTCACAAGCGCACGCTCGGCCGTTGCGCCGGGCGGATCGAAAATGCCCTTCTTGTACGTCACGAAGATCTGGAACCGTGCCATGCGCGCCGCTCCTTCAGTCGAGTTCCACACGCGCGGCCGCGGCGAGCTCCTTCTTGCGCTCGCGTACCGCCGCGTCAAGCCGCCGACGCCCGTACCACGCGACCGCCAAACCGACGACCCACGCGACGATCGAGATGTACGCGCCCCACGGCGTGTCGGTATGAACGTCAACGGTCGCCTGCGCCGGACTTCCGACCTGCCAGAACGACAGGATGAAGCCGAGAATGCCGAGCGCGCCAACGGCCATGCCCGTCCACGTGATGTACATGTAGCGGCGAACGTGCGGCGGCACGTTCTTCAGGTTCACGATACGTCCTTCCCCGAACCGTTCTTCCCGCTGCCGGGCTTGCCCTTCTTCGCGGCGGCCCGGTCCTTGATCTCCTGCGTCCGCAGTCTGCGGATGATGATGAGGTCGATCGCGATAGCGACACCCACGGCGATGAGTTCGACGACGAACCCGATGCCGGACATAAGCGTGTTCCCGATGCGCTGGCCCCAGTACGCGATCCCGAAGGCGACGAGCGCCACGGCGAGCAGGACGTACCAGACCCGTCGCCACTTCTTGATCTCAGGCGTGGTAGGCACCATCTCGGACCAGCTCGACTTCTTCTTCTTTTCGGGCGCCTTCTTGGCGGGTGCGCTCGCATGCGTGCCCGCTTCGCGCTTGGGCTTGGCCGAGGACGCGCTCTTGCGTGTGGAACCCGCATGCGCGTTCTGCTTCTGATAGCGTTCGTTCAAGGCGGAGCGATGTGCCATGTTCAGTCACCTTCCGGGATGAATGGTTCATCCGTGATCAGTTCGTACGCTTCTATGTACTTCTCGGCAGTGATGGTGATGACGTCCTCCGGAAGCGATGGGGCCGGGGGCTGCTTGTCCCAGCCACTCGCTTCGAGCCAGTCACGGACGAACTGCTTGTCGAACGAGGGCTGACCGTGTCCCGGCTCATACGTGTCCGCCGGCCAGAATCGCGAGGAATCGGGCGTGAGCACCTCGTCGACGAGCGCGATCTCGCCGTCTATGAGGCCGAACTCGAACTTCGTGTCGGCGATGATGATGCCAGCGAGTCCGGCGTGCTCGGCTGCTCGTGCGTACAGGGCGAGCGAAGCGTCACGCAGGCGGGCAGCGTTCCCCTCCCCAAGGAGTTCCGCCATGCGCTCGTAGCTGATGTTCTCGTCGTGACCGCCAAGCGCAGCCTTGGTCGAGGGCGTGAAGATCGGCGAGGGCAGCTTCTGCGACTCAACGAGACCCGCCGGCAGCGCCTGGCCGCACACGGTGCCGCGCTCCCGGTATTCCTTCCAGCCGCTCCCCGCAAGATACCCGCGCACGATGCACTCCACCGGGAAGACCTCGGCCTTGCGCACGAGCATGAAGCGGCCGGCCAGCGACTCCGCATACGCCGAGTACTCTTCCGGCAGATCTTCAACGTCCGCCGAGATGAGATGGTTCGGGATGATGCCCGCAAGCTGATCGAACCAGAAGAGCGATATCCGCGTGAGGACCTGGCCTTTGTACGGGACGGGATCGGGGAGCACCACGTCGAATGCGCTGATCCGATCGGTCGCCACGATGAGCAGCTCGCCGCCCAGGTCGAAGATGTCGCGGACCTTGCCCTGCGTGTCGGGCTTCAGTTCGGGCAGCTGCACGTGATTCCTCCCGGGGGGTTGTGGCGGACAGCCGCGGCGGCGCTCGGTGTGCTTTTCCGCGCGGCTCTGGGTGCATTGTAGGCGATACGGGGGCAGGGAGTAAGGTCGAAGGCGTGCGGACATCACTCCGGTCAATGGCATGCTACGCCGGGAAGTCGAGCGACGCGATATAGCGGCGCTGGAAGTCCGGATGCGTGGCCAGCGAGAGCGTGCGCACGCGCTCGGCGATCTCCTCGGCACGGCGCCGTGCCGCGCTGCTCACGAGCGCCACGCGTGCGCCTTCCTTCGCGGTGTTGCCAACGAACGTGAGCCGGTCGGCCCACACGGCTGGAATCATGCCGAGACGCGCCAGGACGCGCCCGTCCACATGCAAGCCGAAACCGCCGGCCACAAGCACGTCGCGCACGTCGGCGGCATCGAGTCCCGCCTCGGCCAGCAGCAGGTCGATAGCGGTGCGGATCGCGCCTTTCGCGAGCTGGATCTGGCGCACGTCCTTCTGCGTGATGACCACCAGGAACTCCGCGTCCACCACGAATGCGCGCACGTCGTCGCGCTCGAAGACCCGACGGCCGATGGCGCCGCCGATGTCGTCGTGCATGCGCCCGCTCGCGTCGAGCACGCCCGCGTCGAGCATCGCCGCGACCAGGTCAAGCGCGCCGCTCCCGCAGATGCCCACCGGCTGAAAGCCCCCGATGGTGGCGACGACGAGTTCGCCGCCCTCGATCCACGCGCGCTCCACCGCGCCCGGCTCCGCGCGCATCCCCGATTCGATGCCGGCACCCTCGAGCGCGGGCCCCGCCGCCGCCGAGGCCGCGAGCATCCCGTCAGCGGTCACGAGCACGATCTCGCCGTTCGTCCCGAGGTCAAGGAGCAGCACCGGCCCGTCAGCCGGGTCGGGCGCGGTCGCCAGCAGATCGGCGACGACGTCGGCGCCCACGAATGCCGAGACGCCCGGCAGCACGTAGCACTTCGCCTGCGTCAGGCGCTCCATGCCAAGCCGCCGTGCAGAGCTGTACACCGCCTCCGTCATGGCGCCCTCGTACGGCGCCGAGGCAAGCGGGGCGAGGTCCGCGCCCATGAACGAACCCGTCATCGCCGTATTGCCGGCGACGGCGATCTCGCGGATGTCCTCGGGCAGCGCCCCGAGCGGCTCGAGGAGCGCGAGCAGCATACGCTCAACCTGCCTCACGAGCGGCCGATGCAAGATCTCGGCACCGTCGTGCGCGGCCATTGTGATGCGTGTCATGACGTCGGCACCCCACGGGTACTGCACGTTCAGCGCGCCGCCGCGCGTAAGCTCGTCGCCGTTGTCCAGGTCGACGAGCGCCGCCACGATCGTGGTCGTGCCGATGTCGACGACCGCGCCAAGCAGGTACGGCCGTCCTTCGACGGCCTCGATGCCCCGCTCCCAGGGAGCCTCCACCTCCAAGCCCGCCGAGACACCCTCGCCGACGACCCTGATGGACCCGGGCGCGGTAAGCGCGACGACGGCATTGCCGAGCAGCCGTACGCGGCAACCGAGACGAAGGCCGCGGGCGACCTGTGGCGTACCCAGCAGCTCGACCTCGTCCACCGTCGGCGGGGAGACCTCGCCTTGGACGCGAACGACACAGCGCCCGCACCGGCCGAGCCCTCCGCACGGAGCATCCATCGCGACACCGGCGGCGATCGAGGCGGCGTGCGCTGTCGTCCCTGAAACGACGCGAACGACCGCGCCGTGCGGCTCGAACCGGACCTCGATGTCGTCCATGCATCCTCCCGGCGCCGGGTGTCACCCTCATTGTAGCCGCGTATTGGCCGAGCATCGCGGGGAACGCCGCAATCGTGCACAATGGTGAACTATCATGATCCTCAACGCGATCGTCTTCCTGTGCGGTGCGGCGCTTATGGGCCTCGAGCTCCTTGGCGCACGCGTGCTCGCACCCACCATGGGTAACTCGATCTTCGTGTGGGGCAGCGTCATCTCAAGCTTCATGATCGCGCTTTCGGTCGGCTACTGGCTCGGCGGGCGAGTCGCGGATCGGTACGGCGCGCCAAGAAGCCTCGGCGTGGTCATCGCGGCCGCCGGCATCTGGACGGCACTGTGTCCGCTCGCCGCTAACGCGTGCCTTGAGTGGTCGGCGGGCCTCGGACCGCGGCTGGGGCCGCTCGTGGCAACAACGCTCATCTTCTTCGGCCCAGCGCTTCTGCTGGCGATGGTCTCGCCGATGGGCGTGCGGCTGGCCGCCGCACGCGGCATCGCGCACATCGGCCGCTCGGCAGGCAGCCTCTACGCGGTCTCGACCGCCGGCAGCATCGTCGGCACGCTCGCGACGTCGTTCTGGCTCATCCCGCTGTTGCAGGTCGAGCCGCTCATCGTGGGCATCGGCGCGCTCCTCGCGATGACGGCGCTCCTCACCCTCGGCCTTTCCGCCGAGGAGGAGCCGGAGCTCGCTCCGCGCGAGCTGGGCCTGCGCTCCACGAATGCGGTGCTCGTGCTGGCGATCGCGGGCTGCGTGGCGAGCTTCGCGATGTTCATGGTCGTGAACGAGCCCGCGCCTGTGAACGCCGACGGCGAACAGGTGCTCTTCCGCGCCGACACCCAGTACCACCGCATCACCGTCACGGAAGCCGACGGTACCCGCTCGCTGCGCTTCGACAAGAGCAAGCAGTCGGTGATCGACCTCTCGGACGGCTACAGCAGCCTCATCGCGTACCCGAACTACCTGCACCTCGCGCTTGCCGTGAAGCCAGACGCAAAGCGCGTGCTCGTGCTCGGCCTGGGCGCGGGCGCTGTCACCAAGCGCATGTGGCACGACTACCCCGAGATGCGGATAGACTCGGTGGAGATCGACCCGGTCGTCGTCGATGTGGCCAGGCGCTACTTCGGCTTGCCCGAGGATCCCCGGCTGCGCGTGAGCGTCGCCGACGCGCGGCGCTACGTGCAAACTACGAAAGAAGCGTACGACGTCATCATCGTGGACGCGTACTACGCCGACTCGCTGCCGTTCCATCTCACGACGACGGAGTTCTTCCGAGAGACGAAGGCCCTACTCGCGCCGGACGGCGTGGTGGCCTACAACGTGATCTCGCCCGTGCAAGGCGCCAAGAGCGACCTGTTCCGCAGCATGTACCGCACGGCGAGCGGCGTCTGGGACCATGTATGGTCGTTCCCGATCGGCATCAGCGCCGATTCCACGAGCGAAGCGAACCGCAACATCATCGTGCTCGCGAGCGACGCTAACGTGTCGCGCGAGACGCTTCTCGACAGGATCGAGAGTCGGCTCGATGGCCGGGTGCAGATCCCCGGCTTCGAGAAGTACGGGGCCGACCTTTGGACTGAGGTCGTGCCGGTTGCGGACGTGCCGGAACTTTCCGACGCATTCGCGCCGACTGACTCGCTCATCAATGTAAACTGAGTGCATTCGGTCCCTGACATGCGTGTCATGGCGAAGGAGTGAGCGATGCCCGACTCCGTGAGCAAGCGGCTCTCGTTTCTCGATCGGTACCTCACGCTATGGATCTTCCTCGCGATGGGCGTCGGCGTGGGCGCAGGCGCGTTCCTGCCGGCCATTCCGGCGTTCATCGGCAAGTTCGCGGTTGGAACGACGAACATCCCCATCGCGATCGGGCTCATCGCCATGATGTACCCGGTGCTCGCCAAGGTGCACTACGAGGAGCTCCCGAAGGCCATGCGCGACAAGAAGGCCCTTGGTCTCGCGATGCTCATGAACTGGATCGTCGCGCCGCTCGTGATGTTCACCCTCGCCGTCACGTTCATGCGCGGCTATCCCGAGTACATGGTAGGGCTCATCATCATCGGCATCTCGCCGTGCATCGCGATGGTGATCGTCTGGAACGGGCTGGCGAAGGGCGACACCGAGTTCGCCGCCGGACTCGTCGCCATCAACAGCGTGATGCAAGTGCTCTTCTTCAGCGTATACGCATGGGCGTTCATCACGGTGCTGCTGCCCGCAATCGGGCTTAAGGGTGCCGTCATCGATGTCTCCATCGGCCAGATCGCCGGCACAGTCGGGGTCTATCTCGGCATACCGTTCCTCGCCGGCTTGGTGTCGCGGTTCGGCTTGCGGAAGCTCAAAGGTGCCTGCTGGTACGACGAGGTATTCGTGCCCCGCGTGGGGCCGGTCACGCTGGTAGCGCTGCTGTTCACGATCTTCACCATGTTCTCGCTCAAGGGCGATCTCATCCTGCAGATTCCGCTCGACGTCGTGCGGGTCGCCGTGCCGATGCTCTTCTACTTCGCAATCATGTTTTTCCTCACGTTCTTCGTGGCCAAAGCCATCGGCCTGAAGTACGCGAAGACGACGACGCTGTCGTTCACAGCCGCATCCAACAACTTCGAACTCGCTATCGCCGTATGTATCGCGGTGTTCGGCATCAACAGCGGCGCAGCGTTCGCGGCCGTCATCGGGCCACTCGTGGAGGTGCCGGTGCTCATCGGCCTGGTGAACGTGGCGCTCGCCTTCCGGCGCCGCTACTTTCCCGACGAACTCTCGCCGACCGGCGCCGAGATGCTGGCCGAGGCGGACGATGCTGTCGCGCGGATCGAGGACACCTGTCTGGCGAGTGACCTGCTAGCCGACAGCGGCGGACGCACAGACCACGAGGCCTGACGCCGCTCCGCTTACAGCGCTCGCACGCGCGCCACAGTCGCCGCGACGTCGATTCCGCCGGAGCTCACGAGCGCGCCGTCCACGATCACATAGGGGAGCACGGCGCCTTCGATGAGCGCGTCGAGGGCCGTGTGACGCGCATCGCCGGCCACGCCGTAGATGTCGGTCGAGATGATGGTGACGGGTCGCTCGTTCGCGGACTCCAGCGCACTCTCCAGGACCTGGAGAGGATCCTGCAGCACGACCGCGCATGACGTGCTCTCGGGCTCTGTGCCGAGAAGCAGTGCCATGTCGTCGCCGCAGCTATCGCCGCCTCAACCGCAGGGTTCGTCTACGACGTATACGACGATCTCATCCATGGTGTCTCCTTGCCGTTTGCGTCCAGATCCCATCGCGCATCGTGCCAAAGTTCAGCAGCCGCAGTCGCTCCCGGAGCTGCAACCGCAACCGCCCGAAGGCTCGGGCAGTGCGAACGCGCGCTCCGCCACGCCATCGGCGCACTCCGAGCACGTCGCTGTCTCGGGTGCCTCGGCTCCGGTCTCTACCTCGACCGCGAAGGTCGTCGCGCATTCGGTGCATCGGTATACCCACGTGGTCATGTCGTTCTCCTTGCGCTCGTTGACCGAACCATCTTCTCCTACGCCGTCCAAACAAGATACGCCGCCGCGCCGAGCAGGGCGACGCCGCCAACCTTCGTAAGCGCTGACGTTGCCCGAGACAACCACCGCGCTGTGGCGAGCGAGCCCGATGCCAGCCCCAGCATCAGCAGCGGAAGCCCCTTGCCGAGACCGTACACGAAGAGCAACACCGCACCGTGAACGGCCGAACCGCGCGCAGCCGCCATCGTGGCAATCGCCGCGAGGATCGGCGTTGAGCACGGCGACGCCACAAGGCCGAAGAGCATGCCGAAGACGAACGCTCCGAGCACTCCACGACGCTCCGGACGTTTCGTCGGCACGAACCGGTTGAGCGCATCGAATGGCAGGCTGATCACACCGATCAAGTGCAGGCCGAGGAGGAGACACAGCAGTGCGACCGCGTACGACGCCCAGACGTCGACGAGCACTGCTCGGCCAAGCGCGCCCGCGAGAGCGCCAATAGCCGCGAACACCAGGCTTGTGCCAAGCACGAAGACCGACGAAAGCACGAGCGCGCGGCGCCACGCGACGCCGTCACCTCCCGCAACCGTGCCGGTGACGTAGCCGAAGACGGCCGGCAGCATCGGCAGGGTGCACGGACCGAATCCCGCGACCAGACCGCCGAGCAGAGCGACCCCGTACGCCGCAGGACCCGCGATCACACCGGTGCCCAACTCCGAGGCGAGTGTCGCGATCGAGATCACTTGGCCACCAGCGCGTCGAGGCGGGCGCGCATCTCCTCGGCAGCAAGGACGCCGGTGTAGGAGTCGGCGACGGTGCCATCCGGGAGCACGAAGAACGAAGTCGGGATGTACTCAAAGGAGAACCGGGCCGCCAGCTGCTGGCCCGCCGGGTCATCGGTGATGGCGTTCACGAAGGTCACTGTGTCCGTGTACTCGGGAATGACCTGGTCCGCCACCGCCGATATCTCGATGCACGGGTCGCACGTGAGGGAGTGGAAGAGGACGTAGACGGGCTTACCCGCCGAGAGGGCCGCATCGTACGCAGCCACCGGATCGTCGCGCACCTGGGACGGCTTCACCGCGGCCTCGGCCGGAGCCCCGGCAGGAGTCTGAGGTGCGGCCAACTTGACGCCGAGAATGACGGCGAAGACAACGAGAATCGCCACCCCGATAAGGACGCGGGCCCGACCGCTCAAGCGCGCTGGTTCGTCTGTCATAGCGCCCCCTCCTCGGCCGGTTCGCGGAACCGCTCGATCCAGTGCTTGCCGATCGCCAGCTCGATGAGTGGCGCGAGCACGAACGCCGAGGCGAAGAGCAGTCCCTCGCGCACAATGGTGAACTTCCAGCCGAAGAGCTGCAGCTCAAGCGGGATCATCGGCAGCTTGATGGCCCACGTCGAGACGATCGCGATCGCTACCGCGGGACGCGCGCCCTTCCTCAACAGGCCCTCGAGGAGCGGGAAGACGCCGACGAGCGGTCCGTGAAGGACCGTCCCGAGCCCGGCCCCGATCGCGATTCCTTTAAGACCGCTCCCCTCGCCGAGGTGCTTGACCACGAACCGCTGCTCGACCCAGACGGCGAGCAATCCGACGAGCACGAAGACGGCGATGAGCGTGGGAAGCGTGTCGATGAAGGTCGTTGCCGCCAGCTTGAGGGCGCGCGCCGCGGTCGCGGGACGCGTCACGGCGAGCCACGCGTAGACGAGGCCCACCGGAACCACCAGCCAGTTCTTCGCGAGCCACTTCTCGAGGCGTCTCACAGGAGCCACCCCATCACGATACCGGCGACGATCGAGAGCACGAGCGTCGCACCCCACCGCGTGAACGCGAACCGCGCGCCGAAGAAACGTACCTCGGCAGGAAGCGAGATCGTGCCGACGGCCACCCATGCAATGAGCAGCGTGCCTACGGCCGCCGTGCTGGCATGCTGCGCCAACAGGTACTTGCCGAGCGGATACACTGCCGCAGGCGGACCGGCCGCAAGCCCGCCGATGAGCGCCGCCACGAGCGGCGCGAAGATCCCGCGACCGGAGCCAAGCACCGCCTGGATCTGCGCGGGCGTAACGAGCGCTTCAAGAAGTCCGATCGCCGCGAAGATGGCCACGAAGAACACCAGCGTGTTGCCGAACTGCTTGCGGCCGATCTTCACGGCCTTGACCGTCTTCTGGCGGTTTAGGAAGCCGGACACGACGAGAAGCGCCCCGGCCACCCCTAGGATCGCACTATCGGTGACGGTCATGCGCGGTCCCCATCACGCGCGATGGGCGCCGCGCACAGGCCCTGGGAACAGCCTCCGGTCGCGCACTCAACCTCTAGTGTGGGATGCGCGATGGCAAACCGGCTCTGCAGCATCTGTTTCACCCGGCGCACCACCACGGCAAGGTCCGAAAGCCGCTCGTCGTCAACCTCGATGTGCGCCGAGAGCGCGAATTCAGTGGACGAGATGGCCCATACGTGGAGCTCGTGTACATCGAGCACGCCTTCCTCGGCCATGATGGCTTCGGTCACTTCCCAAAAGTCGATAGCATCGGGAGCGCCTTCAAGCAGGATGTTCGCGCTCTCCCTCAGGATGCTCCACGCTTCTTTGACCATCCATCCCGCGAGCGCTATCGACACGATCGAGTCCGCGGCATTGATGTGGAACGCCCAGACAAGTGCGCCCCCGACAACGACGCCAAGCGAGGTGACCGCGTCGGCCATGAGATGCAGGAAGGCACTGCGCGCGTTCAGGTCATCGTGCCCCCTCAGCATCCAGGCGGAGCCGGCGTTGGCGACCATGCCGAGGCCGGCGATCAGCATGACCGGAATACCTCCCACCTCGACAGGGTGCAGAAGACGTCCGATTCCCTCGTAGGCGATGAAGATGGCGACGGCGATTAGACCGCCGGCGTTCACGAAGGCGACGAGCACCTCGGCCCGACGAAAGGCGAACGTGCGCTGCGGTGTCGGCGGCTGCTTTCCGATCCGGTTGGCCCCGTAGCTTAGAAGCAGCGACACCACGTCGCTCATGTTGTGGGCGGCATCTGAGAGCAGACCGAGGCTGTTGGAGAGCAAGCCGCCAACAACCTGAATCGCGACGATGAACAGATTGATGACCACGCCAGCAAGCAGTTTCGCGCCGAGTGTCTCGGGCGCGGTGTGCGTGTGAGCATGCGCCTCAGGCATCGCCATGGTCTGCTTCCGCGAGAGAGTCCACAAGGATGCGTAGGCCCTCGGCGGAGTTCGAAAAGACCGTGGATGCAAGGGCGAAACGCGCGACGACAAGCGCGTCGACGATTTCCGCGGGCTCGATGCCCTGGCGGAGTGCCTGGCCGATCTGCGTCTTCAGGCACGACGGGCTGCCCGCGCCCGCAACGGCTGCGATCGAGATGAGTTGACGGTACTTGTCGGGGATGGAGCTGTCATCGTTCGCGAAGCGCTTGCTGCGCGCCTGCTCGACGACCATCGACGGCTTGATCTTGGCCAGCATCGCCATTACCTCGGGCGTCTTGCCCATCTCGGCGGTCATCTTATCTAGAACCTGATCGGCGGTGGGTGATGCATTGTCAGTCATCGTCATGCTCCTCGGTAGTGGAGTTCGCCTCGCGGCCTAGTGCAGCACCGCGTTGAACAGGTAGCCGATCGCTATGATCCCGACGGCGTTCACGCCAAAGTACACCGCGATGAGCTTGGGCTTGAGCACCTTGCGCAGGATGATCGCCTCGGGCAGGGACAGCCCGACAACGGCCATCATGAAGGCGAGCACGGTGCCCATGGCCATGCCCTTCTCGGTGAGCACGCTCACGAGCGGGATGACGCCGGCGGCGTTGCTGTACAGCGGCACGCCGATAAGGACCGCGATCGGCACCGCGAACGGGTTGCCCGGTCCGGCGTACTTCACGAGGAAGTCATCCGGGATGTAGCCGTGCATGACCGCGCCGATGCCGATGCCAACGATCACGTACGGCCATACCTTACCGACGATCTCGCCCACGTAGCCGCGCGCGTAGCGGAGCTTCTCGGCCCACGTCTGCTCCGGCAGCTCGCCGGCGTCGCCCATGCGGATCTGGTAGACGTACTCCTCGACCCAGCTCTCCAGACCCAGCTTCCCGATGATGATGCCGCTCGTGATCGCGATCAAGAGCCCCGACACGATATAGAGCGCGGTGATCTTCCAGCCGAACAGTCCGAAGAGCAGGATGATCGCGACTTCGTTGATCATCGGGCTTGCCACCAAGAACGAGAACGTCACCCCGAGCGGGACGCCGCTCTCGACGAAGCCGATGAACAGCGGCACCGCCGAGCAGGAACAAAACGGCGTGACGATGCCCAGAAGGGCGGCCGCCACGTTGCCTGCGTACAAGCGCGAGTGCGACAACATCTTGCGGGTCTTCTCGGGCGGGAAGAACGACCGGATGATGGCCACGAAGAAGATGACGACGGCGAGCAGGATGAGGACCTTCGGGACGTCGAAGAGGAAGAAGTCCACCGCCAGGCCGGCCTTGCTCGTCGGAGCGAGTCCGATGAGATCGAAGGTGAGCCAGTCGGCAAGCAGTTGCAGCGGGTAGAACGGGTCCATCGGGGCACTCCTGTTGGTGTGAGGGTCTTAGCTGTTGCTTGCGCGCAGGATTGTAGCGATCTCCTCCACTGACGGGACGCGGCCGGAGACCTTCACTGCCTCATCGACGACGAGCCCCGGTGTGGACATGACGCCGTAGCCCATGATGTCGACGTAGTCCTGGACCTTCACGATCTCCGCGTCAATGCCCGCCTTCTTGGCCGCCTCGCGGGCTCGCTTCTCGAGCTTCTGGCAGTTCGCGCATCCCGAACCCAGGATCTTGATGATCATGCGTGACCTTCCTCTCCTGTCTCATACTTCGATGCCCGTCGAACCAAGCACACACAGAGCTTCCTGGTGCGATGCGACCAACGTTCAGAAGCCCAGAAGCTCGGACGCCACCTGCTCAATGACGTCGCGCTTGAGCCTGTAGTGCACCCAGGTGCCTTCTTTTCGTGCCGAGACAAGCCCCGCCGCGCGCAGCATCCCCATGTGATGCGAGACCGTAGAAGGCGCCAGGTTGAGCCGCTCGGAAATCTTGCAGGCGCAGACCTCGCCTGTCGTCCCGCACGGCGCCCCGGGCTCAAGCGGACAGGTCGCGAGCATCCGGAGAATCGAACGACGCTGCTCGGAGGCGAGCGCCTTGAAGGCGGCGCCCACTTGCTCGGCGGTCAAAGGACGGACCTGCGTAACGCTCATGTCATGCCTCCTCGGGCACACATAGTTCGACACTCCTCGAAGTATAGGTCCGGCGACGTCACGGATGCAAGCGAAAACGTTCAGCCAACTGTGGGCGCACCTTCGGCGGCGCGGCGCACGCGCTCGATACCGGTCGCGCAGCGATTGCCCCAGCCGTCGATGAACTCGCCGTCGCGCAGGACGAACACGACCTCGCAGTTGTTCGGGCAGCCGCCGCACTCGTCGCCCATCGTCTCGAACGTGAGGTCGCGAACGCCGAAGTCGAAGCGCTCCTCGGCACCGGTGTTCTGTGCGAGAAGCGCGATTCCCAGGGCACCCATCAGATGCCCGCAGTCATCGACGATCACATCGTGGCCTGTGATGCGCTTGAACGCCTCGACCACGCCGACATTCTTGCTCACGCCGCCCTGGAAGACGACGGGTGCCTCAATCTCCTTGCCCTTGCCGACGTTGTTGAGGTAGTTGTTCACGATCGCGTCACAAAGCCCCGCCACGATGTCCTCGATCGCATAGCCGATCTGCGCCTTATGCACGAGATCCGACTCGGCAAAGACGGTACAGCGGCCCGCGATCCTCGTGGGACGCGTGGAGCGCAGCGCGTAATCACCGAACTCCTCGACCGGGATGCCGAGCCGTCGTGATTGCGACGACAGGAAGGAGCCCGTGCCCGCGGCGCAGAGCGTGTTCATCGCGTAGTCGACCGGGACGCCATCGCGCAGCACGATGATCTTGGAGTCCTGCCCGCCGATCTCAAAGATCGTGCGCACGTCAGCGTGAAGCGAGAGCGTTCCCATCGCGTGCGCAGTGATCTCGTTCTTCACGACCTGCGCGCCCAGGACCGAGCCGATCAGCTCACGCGCTGACCCCGTCGTGCCCACCGCAACGACCTCGACATCGGCGCCCGCCAGCTGCGGCTCCAATGCGGCGAGCACCCGCTTGACCGCGGCGATGGGATTGCCCTCGGTCCAGAGGTACTCACTCGCAAGGATCGTATGGTCCTCGGCGATCACTACGGCCTTCGTGGAGATCGAGCCGATGTCGACCCCGAGATAGCCCTTACGCACCGCTCTGTCGCCTTCTCCGCATCTGGAGCATGTCACAGAACGCCTCGACGCGCGTGTCGACGCCGGCCTCGGCGGTCTGCGCGTCGTAGCTCATGAACATGATAGGGAACGTGTACTCGCGCGATATACGCTGGAGCACCGACATCGCGCTCACCTCAGGCATGCAGCCGAACGGCTTCACGTGCACCATGCCATCGAAGCCCTCGTTCATGAGTTCCCAGGTCTTCGCGACGCTCTCGGTCGCGTCTGCGCCGAGATGAAACTCCAGCCACGGGCCTGCCGCGGCGATCGTCTTGCGTACGAACGTGCGCCCGGCGAGGCCGTGCTCGATGAGCGAGGTGAGCGTGACGAAGCGGTGCACCTCAACGCCGCTCTCAGCGAGTCGGCGCTCGATGTTGTGGTTCGCGAACGGCTCCATGAGCACGTAGAGCTCGCCCACCACGCCCACCCGCAGCGGGTTCTCGGGCTTTGCGAGCGGGATGGCGCCAAGCGCGGCCAGCGTCGTCGACCGCAGGTCGCGCACCGCGCGTAGCGTGCGCGCGCCTCGGAGCTCGCGCAGAAAGCGTGCGGTGACGCGGTCAATCGCGCCGCGGTCGACCGCAAAGCCGACGTTCTTGCGCACGAAGTCCTCGACCGCCTCGATGGCCTGCGCCTGCCGGTACGCTATCAAGAACGCCTTCACGGCGCGCGGATACGACGCGCCCGGCTGGATGCGCCGGAGCTCTCGGACGAGCATCGGAAGGTTCGTGGTTTCCACGAGATTCACGAGATCGAAGTCGTATCCCATGTCGCGAAGGATCGCTTCTTGCACTTCGCCGTAGTAGCCGAAGCGGCACCCGCCGCCGGCTTGCACGATGACATCGATGCCACCCTCAAGCGCTTCCAGAAAGTTGCCCATGTTGTACTTGAACGGCACGCACACGAACTCGGGGCTGACATGCGCGCCAGCCTCCAGGGTGTGACGCGTCATCCTCGGCGGGACGACTGCTTGCGCGCCGAGAAGCTCCACGAGCGTCTCGAACGCAATCCAGTACTCGCCCATATGTGGGAACGTCACGCGTCGGCGGCTCATGCTTCCACCTCCGCTTTATGCGCCGCATGCCGCTTCGCCTCGATGATGTCCACGAAGCTCTCAAGTCGCGTGCGCATGCCCGCCTCGGCCTGCAGTTCATCAATGATGAGCGTCGCGACCGGCACGTCCTCGACGCGCCGCTGGCAGAGTTCGGCCATGAGCGAGTCGGGACCACAAGGGAACGTCACGACGAGGATGATGCCGTCGACGACCTCGCGGTAGAGCTCGACCGCGCCGAGAAGCTCCTTGTTGTACGTCCACTTGATGCTCGGCGAGAGGCGCTTGGACAGGGCGCGCGCCTGCGGCTTGTCGACCTCGGCGGAGGTGACGACCTCCACATCAAGCGAGCGCAAGAATTCCAGGATCGGTTTGCCGATGAGCTCGTCAGCGAGGTTATACGAGTGGCCGACCACGAGGATGCGGGTGTGATCCCGCTCTGCCGACCCCACGTCGAGCAGCGACTCTTGCAGCCGCACCATCTCGAGGTCGTGCGCCCGCTGCGCCGCCTTCGCTCGTGCGTACGCGCGGCGCGCCACGAGCGGCCCCGCGCCAAGCTCGCGCGCGAGCGCCAGCATGCTCGCCCGTTCCTGTACCCCGTTCGCGGCGTCGACATCGTAGGTGACGAGCGGCAGGTCTGGCATGGTGTTGCGGACGATGTCGTACGCGCCCATGAACTTCGCACAAACGTGTTCGGTCTCGTTGAGCGACTCGATCCGCGGCACGAAGACCGCGTCGCAGTGGCCGCGTAGCGACTCGACGTGGCCGAGAAAGACCTTCATCGGCAGACAGGATTCATCGACCGCGAGCGCTACGCCTCGCTCAAGCACGCGACGGTTCGTCGGCGGACTCGTCACGGTGCGCCACCCGAGTTCCTCGAAGAACGTCGTCCACAGTGAATGGAACGTGTGATAGAGCAGCGAGCGCGGCAGCCCTATGCGGCGACCCTCGGTCATGCTCATCCCCTCAGGTGCACACTACGTACCGGGGACTATACCACGCGCAGACGGCCCGAAGGTCCTCGGCGGACACGACGGGGGCGACATCAGCCGATGCCACCCCCGTACGCCAAGCCACTCTTCCTACGCCGCTTTGCTCATGCTCGGCTTGAAGCGCCGGAGCAGAAGCGAGCTTGTCACCACGCTCACGCTTGAGAGCGCCATGGCGGCACCGGCAAGCTCCGGGCGGAGCAGGCCGAGCGCTGCCACCGGAATGCCGAGCGTGTTGTAGCCGAGCGCCCAGAAGAAGTTCTGGCGGATCTTGCCCATCGTGGCCCGCGAAAGCTCGATGGCGGTGACGACATCGCGCAGATCGTTCTTGATGAGCACGATGCCTCCCGTCTCCATCGCCACGTCGGTGCCCGCACCCATCGCGATACCCACGTCCGCCTGCGCAAGCGCGGGCGTGTCATTGATGCCGTCGCCGACCATCCCTACACTCAGCCCACGCGCCTGCAGCTTCGCGACTTCGGCGGCCTTGTGCTCGGGGAGCACCTCGGCAAGCACGTGATCCGGCGCGATGCCGGCCTGCGAGGCGATCGCCTCGGCGGTGCGGCGGTTGTCGCCGGTGATCATGAAGACCTCGACGCCCATCTCCGTGAGCCGCTCGACGGCCTCTTTCGAGTTGTCCTTGAGCGTGTCGGCCACGGCGATCATGCCCGCGAGCCGGTCGCCGCCCACACCAACAAGCATGACGGTCTTGCCCTCGCTCTCAAGTGCCGAGATGCGCTTCTCGAACTTCGAGATGTCGATGCCGTCACGCGCCATGAGCTTGCGGTTGCCGAACGCCACGCGCGCGCCTTCGACCGTCCCTTCCACGCCGTGCCCGGGAACCGCCGAGAAGCCCTCGACGCTTGGGAAATCGACGCCGGTCGCTTTCGCGTGGGCGACGATCGCCTCGGCAAGCGGGTGCTCGGAGTTGCGTTCGAGCGCAGCTGCGAGCATGAAGAGGCGCGTCGTGTCGTGTCCGTCTACCGGCTCGACATCGGTCACGACCGGCTTGCCGTGCGTGAGCGTGCCCGTCTTGTCGAAGACGATGGCCTGGAGCTTGTATGCAGTCTCGAGCGCCTCGCCGGTCTTGATGAGGATGCCGTTCTCGGCACCTTTGCCGGTGCCCACCATGATGGCGGTCGGCGTTGCGAGGCCAAGCGCGCAGGGGCACGCGACGACGATGACCGCCGTGCCCGCAAGAAGCGCCTTCACAAACGGCGTGGCGGTCGCATAGAATGCGGCGTCAACAAAGCCCGGGACGATGAGCAGCCACACGAGAAACGTCAGCACGGCCGCGCCCACGACCGCCGGGACGAAGACCGCGCTGATGCGGTCGGCGAAGCGCTGCACGGGCGCCTTCGAACCCTGCGCGTCTTCAACAAGCTTCACGATCTGCGCAAGCGCGGTGTCGGCTCCAACCTTGGTCGCCCGGAACCTGAACGAACCGAGCTTGTTGATGGTCGCACCGATGACCGTGTCGCCCACATTCTTCTCGACCGGAATGGACTCACCGGTGAGCATCGACTCGTCCGCCGCTGAGTGCCCTTCCACGAGCACGCCGTCGACCGGCACCTTCTCGCCCGGACGCACGACGACGACATCGCCCACCACGACCTGCTCGACCGGGACGTCGATCTCGTCGCCGCCACGCACCACTCGCGCCGTCTTGGGGGCGAGCCCCATGAGCGTCTTGATGGCGTCCGAGGTCCGTCCCTTCGCGCGGGACTCGAGTAGCTTGCCAAGCATCACGAACGTGATGAGCAGCGCGGAGGTCTCGTAGAAGACCGGCTCGCCTGCAAGCGACGGGACGAACGTCGCGGCCACGCTGTAGAAGTACGCCGCCGAGGTGCCGATGGCGATGAGCGTATCCATGTTCCCGGTGCGGTTCTTGATCGCGTGCCAGAAGCCCCGGTAGAAACGAGCTCCGGCGATGAACTGGACCGGCGTGGAAAGCGCGAACGTGATGTACTTGCCAACCATCATGGGCTCGTAGGTGACGCCGAACGTGCTCGTGAGCCAGTTCGCCACGGCCATCGGCACGATCTCCATGAACGGCGGGACCATCGCGATGAGAAACGCCGGAACCGCGAACGCAAGCGCGAAGTAGAACATGCGGCGCTCCGCCTTGAACGAGCGCTCCTGATCGGCGCGCTGCTCGGCCCCGCGGTCGGCGAACGAGGCCGTCTCCACCTTGAGCGTCGCGTGATAGCCGGCGCCCTCGATGGCCGAGATGAGCTCGTCGGGACCGGCGATCGCCGGGTCGATCTCAACGGTTGCCGTCTCAAGCGCGAGGTTCACGACCGCGCTTTTCACACCCGGCACCTTGGCGAGCGTCTTCTCCACGACCATCACGCACGAAGCGCACGTCATGCCGGTGACCGCGAGCGTGATCTTGCCGCTCGTGTCGTGCTTGGCAGCCGCGATCTGGGTGGCACCATAGCCGGCGCCTTCCACCGCAGCTTCGATGGCCTCGACGCTCGTCGCTTGCGGGTCGAAGCGTACGTCGAGGCGCTCCATCGCAAGGTTCACGTTGGCGGCCGCGATGCCCGGCAAGCGGCCGACGACTTTCTCGATGACCGCCGAGCACGATGCGCACGTCATGCCGGAGACGGCAAACGCCGACTCAGCGAGGGCGGCGCTGGCATCCGCCGGCGCGGGCGCCAGCGGCACAACGGTGTCGTCCGGGATCACCGGGCAGGCGCCCGTCTCGGGCGACGGCTCCTGTGCGACAGCGGCCGATGTGGGATCAGCTACCTCATCGGCGACGCGGAATGTCTGTGTATCGCTCGTTGTACTCACCTGTTTCTCTCTGTGCCTCACTATGTACCCCGTAGGGTATGCGCGGCTATAGGCCTTCTTGACCCGCTACTCAACGATGATGCTGCCGAACACCATCTGCATGCCACAGCTGAAGCTGTACGTGCCGGCCTTAAGCGCCGGGAGGTTCACGGTGACGGGACCTGACGTCAGGTCCTCGAAGAAGCCAAGGTCCTGCGACTGGACCTGCGCGGTGCAGCCGGAGCTCTGGCCGAACGTGATCTCGGCGGGAACGCCAGCCTTCAGCTTGATGGTACTCGGGTTGTACGAGCCGGTGGAAAGATCGACCGACGCCTTCTGCACGCCGCCCTCGGTGACCGCGCTTCCCTCGGTTGGCGCGCTTGAACCCAAGCCCGTAGCGCCACAACACGCGCACGCAGTGCCGCCCGTCGCGCCCGGGCGCCCGCTCAGCGCCGCCGTCGTCGCGGGCGCCGCTATGGGCGCCGCCGCCTGCACGGTCCCGGCGTTCGCCTTGCCCTTGGCGACAGCGATGCCGTAGGAGCCGAGGAACGCGGCGAGGATGATGGCAGCGATGATGAGGTAGCGCGCGGTTCCGTTCGCCTTGCGCGCGGGCTTGCGGGTGAGGTTGGTGTTTTTCTCAGTCATTGCATTCTCCTTCAGTGAGGTCATTGTCTGATACCTAGCGGCCGCTCACCTGCAGCAGGCCATCCATCATGCCCATGCCGCACGTGAGCGTGTACCTGCCGGCCTTGGCGGCCGGAAGATCCACGACGGTCGTGGCATTGGGAGCAAGGTCCTTGAGCACACCGAGCTGTGGAAGTGCGATCTGATCGGAGCACGCGTTCGCTTCACGCCGCTCGACGATGAGCCGCACGGGTCTATCGGCCGGGATACTCACGACGGCCGGTACGAACCGCGTGTTCTCGATAACGAGCGTGATCTCGGCGACGCCGTCGGTGCCGGTGGCGTATCGCGCGTCAGTGGCCTTGGGCGCGGGTGCGCCGACGATCCCACGCTCGATCGTTTGTGCGGTCACCGGCGAGCCAACGAGATTGAGCCCGCGGTTCAGCATGACGACGCCGAGCACCGCGACCACCAGCGCCGCCACGACCATCATGCGGCGCTTGAAGGTCACCGACAGTACGCCCGACACGGCACCGAAGCCTAGCATGAGCGGCGCAGTGCCAAGGCCGAAGCCGAGCATCGCAAGCGCGCCGTTGACCGGCGCGCCGGTGCCGGCCGCCGCGACCTGCGCGGTGATGAGCGGGCCGCACGGCATAAGCCCGGTCAACAGCCCGAACGTGATTGGGGTGGCGATGCTCACGTGGCCGGCCGCTTCGTCGGCGACGGCCTTCTTACGAAGAGAACCGATCGCCTTCCCGAGAGCTTTTGGCGGCCGTATCGCGAAGCGGTTCAGGGCCGGGATCTTGCCGGTCATCTGTAGGCCAAGAAAGACCATGAAGGCACCGGCAAACACGGTGACCCAGCCACGCAGGCCTCCGAGATTCAGTACAGATCCGATGCTGCCCAGGATGAAGCCCACGAGCACATAGCTCAAAATCTTCGCGCTTTGGTATGCCACGTGTGGCAGCATGCGCTTAACGAGCGGGCCCTCCTCGGCGCCTTTTACGGCATAGGTGAGGACGAGCGGGCCGCACATCGCCACACAGTGGATGCTGGTGACGAGTCCCACGCCAAGCATGGGCAGAAACAAGTTCACGGATACTCCTTGCGGTCTGGGAACGGCCAAATACCGGGCGCGTTGAAGCGACCGGGTACGCAAGGAGCGTCTAGACGAGGAGCCGGACCCCGAGCGGGCCGGGTGGATGGACGTCGGGGAAGAGGACCGATGTGCCCGTACGCCCGGAAAGCACGACTGCCGGCATAACCGGCGTGCGTACGACGGTGGCTGCCGCCGGCACTGGCACGTCGGCGCCCGGAGCAACAATCGCATCCGGTGCCCCATGCGACATCGTGCTGTCGTCGCAGGTGTCGCCGCTGCACGGTACGTTCATCGCAACGCGCTGGCTATCGGACTGGCAGGCAGCGTAGAACTGCTGCGGCTGGGGCGCCTGGCACGCGCTCACGGCGCTGCCACGCGCAGCGATGCATGACGGCATCACGCAGCCCGGCACCGCGGTCATGATGAGCACCGCGGCTAGCAGAACCGGCGCGAAGACGCCGAATGTGCCGGTGCCAAACTTCACTGGCAAGCTGCCTCCCGTCGAGCGGACGCCGTGAAACTCGCAAACACCGTGCCAGATACGATGCCTCTACCAGCGGTTCGACATCACGTAGACGGCCGCCGCACCCGTTCCCAGCGCGAGGCCGAAGATGCTGAATCCGCCGGCGAGCGCCCCGAGAAGCGCGCACACCGCGGCGAGTGTGGCAACGCCTTGCGTCCGATGCCCGCCGGTGCCGCGGCGGACCACCTCACCCACAAGCAACCCGAAGAGCAGGTACGCTATCCAGAATCCGATGAAGAACACCCTGCCAAGCAGGATGCCGCCGCCGAGCCCGGCGACCAGCCCGACAATCGCTCCGATCGCCCACTGCCGGGGCTTGACCAGCTGCGTGGCGGCCTTCACCGGCCGCGCGCACTCCCGGCACTTGTAGCCGACCGGCGTCTCCACCATGTCCTTCGGACAGATGGGACGCTCGCACTCGGTGCAACGGACGTTCGTGTCCACCCCGGGGTGAAACGCGCACTCAGCCACGCGCGGGTCCTCTCTCGAGACGGTCAGGCAGCAGGATATCACGCTACCGGCGGGCGATTCCTCGGCTCGCGAACCGGCAGCGTCGCCAGGCGCGCCTCCCGGTCGCGGTCGCGACGCGCTCGCACGCGCGGATTCGCAAAGGTTGCGACCGCCAGTGCGATCGCCGCAGCAAACGCGAGCAATCCTGATGCCGAGACGACGCGCGCGATCCTTTCGGCATGATCGAGCACACCCCATGTGCTGAAGACGAACGCCCAGTCGTGACCGTCCTGAGCGCCGAGGAGCGGCAACACCCGTGCGTTCGCATCGGCCATATAGACGCTCACATTGCGAAGCGACACGCCAAGCCACGCGATCAGCAGCGTTGAGGCCGAAGCATCGCGACGCACGAACCAGAAGTACGCGGCCAGCGCCGCCGGCGCGAGCACCTGCAACGCCGAGCCAGCGATCGCAGCCCCGATCGGCGGCGTCCAGGCCGCCAGAAGATGCCCGAGCTCGTGGATGCCAAGGTCCACGTGCGAGACGAGCGGCACCCAGCCATGCCCGCGTACCGATGCGATCGCAAGCGTGATCACCAGTGCCGAGAGCAGCATAGGGCGCACGGTGTCGGCCCACACGCGACCGGTTCGCGCGCCGGTCTGAGGAAGCGGCATGTCATCGGGGTGGCCGGTCTGCATGCGGAACATATCGGCATTCAGGCCCGGACGCTGGAGGAGGCCACCGAAGAGATGCGACACTGACGGCCAGGCGGGGTCACGGCCATGTGTGAGCATCAACCACGATTCGGGTAGCAGTACAGATGAAGAAACCGAGAACCGAGGAGGCAGCCCATGAGCATCAAGGGAACCCGTACCGAGCAGAACCTCTTGAAGGCGTTTGCCGGCGAGTCACAGGCACGCAACCGGTACACGTACTTCGCGAGCGTGGCCAAGAAGGAAGGCTTCGAGCAGATCAGCGGCATCTTCCTCGAGACCGCTGGTAACGAGAAGGAGCACGCAAAGGTCTTCTTCAAGTACCTCGAAGGTGGCGACGCCGAAATCACCGCCAGCTATCCGGCCGGCAAGATCGGCACCACCGCCGAGAACCTGTTTGCAGCCGCAGAAGGAGAGCTTCTGGAGTGGAGCACGCTGTATCCAGAGTTCGGACGCATCGCGGAGGAGGAAGGCTTCGCCGATGTGGCCAGGTCGTTCCGCGAGATCGCCCAGGTCGAAACGCATCACGAGAAGCGGTATCGCAAACTGCTGGACAACGTGAACGGCTTCAAGGTCTTCAAGAAGGACGGCGTCGTCTTCTGGAAGTGCCGCAACTGCGGCTACGTCTATGAGGGCGCCGAGGCACCGCTGGAGTGCCCGGCCTGCAAGCACCCGCAGGCGTACTACGAGCTCTTCGTCGAGAACTACTAAGCGCGAACATCCATCGGCAACCGGGGAGCACCCGCATGGCCAGCCGGCTGTGCGGGTGCTCCTGTCTTCGAGTGACCCCGCCGCAGCTAGCGCAGCTTGAGTTCCAGCAGGCACTTCTCGGAACCGGGGCACGCCTGGCGATCGAGGAATCGCAGGTCGAGCCCGGCACCCTGGAAGGTACCCTCGTCGACGGCCGCCGAGATGTCGCAGAGCAGATCGGCCTTCTCTGCCGAGTAGCCGGCCGCCAGCCACGCGTCTTTGAGCGGGCAGGCGGTCATACGCAGCAGGATCGTGTCGCTGTCCGGCGAGAACTCCTCAACGGCCGGCTCAAAGAGCGCCCCTTCGGCAGGCGAGCCCTCCACGAAGAGGCGGCCCACCTCCGCCAGGTCGCCTGCCTCGGCGGCGGGGCGGTACTTCTGCCCGATCTCCAGCCCACGCCGGAAGATGGCGCGCTTCATGAGCGCTGTGGCGCGCTCGGCACCGATCTCCGCCTCAAGCTCGTCGTAGATGTATGCGTACATGAGCGCCCGGTTCTCGAACGCCGAGCGTGTCTCGGCGCGCGACTGTTCAAGCGCCGAGCGTGCGGTGTCCTCCATGATGAGACCTCTTTCTGGCGTGTGCGTGCACATGCCGAGAATACTCCGGCCACGACACGAACGCCGCGAATTACGGGAAGAGTCATCTGAACGCCGACGCGAGGAGACCGCCATGACGATGCCAGCCGCGTTTCTCGGCCACGGGAGCCCGATGAACGCGATCGAACGCAACCGCTACACCGAGGCGTGGCACCGGTTCGGACGCGCGTGTGGCGTTCCCAGGGGCGCGCACACCAGACGAACACGAAAGAGCAGCTTTGTGTTCAGGGGTGCAAGCATGGGCGCCATGACGAGCACCAACCCTGCAGGCGCAAGCCAGACAAGCCCCGTGGACCAGAGTCGGATTACGAAGAGCTCAGAGTCGAACCCAAGCATGAACCCCAAACCGATGGTTTGAAGCGTAGGCAGGACCGTGAAGAGAAGCACGAGGATGCCGAAGAAGACCACCGCTTTGGGCGATGGCTTCTTCGCTGGAGCGGGCCCCCTGATCCAAGACTTCCTCCCCTGTGTCTAACGTCTTTGGGCGTGAGCTGAAGCGCGCCCCGTTCACTCCCCTGCCCGAATCCGCCGTGCATGGGCGCGCTTTCTGCTCGACGCCCGGGTTAGGTAGGTCGTTCAGAACCGTTGAGTCCTACTTAGCAGCTTCGCCCGGAGGCGCACAGGGCGCAGTAGCCTTCCGCGGCGCCGCCTTTGCCGCACGTTGTACGCGCTTGAGCTGCTTGTTGACGGGATCGCCCTGAGCCTCAGGCCTGATCACACAATCAACCAGGATCTGACCGAGCTCATCCAGTGCGATGCGGTTACCAGAGTCTGCCTTGATCTCCGCGCGCAGACGAGTCAGCACTGACTCACTGAGAAGCAACTTCGCGATATTGGACCCCGCCAGAGCCTTCATGCGCTGGTAGTAGGTCTCCAACTCATCCTTCCGCTGCGCTTCCGGCGTCAGCAGATACATGAGTCCCGCTTTCTCCTTAGGCTTCAGCGCCTCGTCAAGCAGGCTCACCTCGAAGATCAGCTCGTGTTCAACCGGCTTGTTGAAGAGTACGCGATAGAGGCGCCACTCCGCCCCGTTGGTGAGGATGACCCACTCGACACCCTGGTTGGCCGCGTACGACACCGCCTGGTAGAGATGCTTGTCGTTCAGGGTGGTCGCTACCGACTTCACCTCGATGATGATGAAGTGCTTGTCGTCCTTACGGATGACGAAGTCGGCATAGCTGCCCTTGATGCGGAACTCACCGGTCAGATTGTCGAACGCATCCCACCCGAGAGCATCGCTCACGATCGACGACACGATCATGCGGGTGTCGCTCTCCTGGGCTCCGTTCGCTCGCGCCTTCTGCGCGACACTCTTGTACTTGCGAAGACCCTTCGCGACCCGTTCGAGCGCCTTGTCCTGGTAGACTGCCATCGAATCCCCCAAACGACGACTATGGCCGCAACCCGAGTGTAGCCCAACGGTCGGACACGCGAGCGCCAGGCCTACCTAACGTCTGGCGCTTCAGCTGCGCGCCTGTGACTCCGAGTGTAGCGCAGGATGGCGCGTCAGCCTGGAAGCACTTGTTAGGTGTCTCCGCGCTCCGCTGCATCCCGATACCGTTCCATGAAGCGCGCAGGTGACAGTGCGATCGCACCCGCGAGTGCCTCAGGAGAGAAATGCGCCAGGTTGCCTGTCACGA
>JAJFTE010000005.1 GCA_021373175.1 Actinomycetes bacterium | reverse complement strand
CTGCCGGTATTCTCGGGCTCCGGCCTGCCCCACGCCCAGCTGGCGGCGCAGATCGCCCGGCAGGCCCGGGTGCGCGGCACCGGAGAGAGCTTCGCCGTGGTGTTCGCGGCCATCGGCATCACCTTCGAGGACGCCGACTTCTTCTCGGCTGAGCTCCGAACGACCGCTGCCATCGAGCGCAGCGTGCTCTTCCTCAACCTGGCCGACGATCCCGCGGTGGAGCGCATCGCCACCCCGCGCATGGCGCTGACCGCCGCCGAGTACCTGGCGTACGAGTGCGATATGCACGTGCTCGTGATTCTCACGGACATGACGTACTACTGCGAGGCGTTGCGTGAGGTGTCCGCCGCCCGCAAGGAGGTGCCCGGTCGCAGGGGCTATCCGGGCTACCTGTACACAGACCTCGCCACGATCTACGAGCGCGCCGGGCGGATCAAGGGCCGGAAGGGCTCGATCACGCAGGTGCCGATCCTGTCGATGCCCGACGACGACAAGACGCACCCGATCCCGGACCTCACCGGCTACATCACCGAGGGCCAGATCATCCTCGATCGCAACCTGCACCGCCGCGGCATCTATCCGCCGGTGGCCGTCCTGCCGTCGCTCTCGCGCCTCAAGCAGAAGGGCATCGGCCCGGGCAAGACGCGCGAGGACCATGCCGACCTCTCCAACCAGCTCTTCGGCGCGTACGCGCGCGGGCTGCAGGCCAAAGAGCTTGCGGTCATTCTCGGCGAGGCCGCGCTCTCGGACACCGACAAGGCGTTCGTCGCGTTCGCAGACGCGTTCGAGGACCGGTTCATCCGCCAGGGCAAGCACGAAGAGCGATCGGTCGCCGAGACGCTTGCGCTTGGCTGGGAACTCGTGGCGCTGCTGCCCAGAACGGAACTCAAGCGCATCAGAGACGAGTTCGTCGAGAAGTACTTGCCGGCACAGGCCGAAGCGCAGGCGGAGGCGGAGGCGTAGATGGGCCCTGCGTTTCGCATAGGAACGGCGATCGTGCTGGCGCTGTGCTTCTTCGCGCTGGTTGCGTTCAACCTGTACAGCATTCGCGTCTACGCGAAGTCCGGCGTCAAGGGCGCGCCCGCCGCTCGCGCCATCCGCATCATCAACGTCGTTCTGCTCGTGGGCGCGTTCGCGTTGGTGGTTTGGGCGGTCACGAGGTGATGACGCTGTGACGAAGATGCGGGTCAACCCGAACCGGATGGAGCTCCTCAAGCTCAAGCGCCGCGGAGATGTGGCCAAGCGTGGCCACAAGCTGCTCAAGGACAAGTTCGACGAGCTCCTGAAGGAGTTCATCGCGCGTATCTCGGCGAACCGGAAGCTGCGTGCCGAGGTAGAGAGCCGTCTCATGGGCGCGTACGGACTCCTCGCGATCGCGCGTGCCGAGGCGGGCAAGGCGAACCTCGCGCAGGCGCTGCTTGCGGGCGAGCCTGCGGAGTTGCTCGAGGCGACCGAACGCCGGGCCATGAGCGTGCATGTGCCCGAGTTCGAGCTTGGCGAGGTTCCGGAGCCAGGCGGGTACTCTCTCGCGACGATGCCGGCGGTGCTCGACGACGCGCTCGACGCGCTCGCCGCGGTCGTGCCGATGATGGTGGAACTGGCCGAGCGCGAGAAGGCGATCGAGCTCCTTGCCGCCGAGATCGAGCGCACGCGACGGCGGGTGAACGCGCTCGAGTACGTGCTGATGCCCTCGATCGCCGAGACCATCAAGGACATCCAGCAGAAGCTCGACGAGGCCGAACGGAGCAACCTCACGCGCCTCATGAAGGTGAAAGACATCATCGCCGCGCAGGAGGAAAACGGCGAACGGTAAGGGCGTTCGGGCACGAGCGTCGGCCGCGCTCGCCTACCGCGTCTGACCGGTGACCTGCCAGCTGCCCAGAAGGAGCGCCGGCGCAAGGTTTGCGCCGCCCTCCTCGGGACCCACGAGCACCCGCCGGTCGCCGACGGCGCGCACGTCGGCCAGCGCGTCGACGGCGCTCTGCGTGAAGCGCACGTTCTTGACGGGCTTCGTGAGACGCCCGTTCTCGATGAGGAACGTGCCGTCGCGCGTCATGCCCGTGAGCGTCACGCGCACCGGGTCCTCGACGTTCACGTAGTGGAAGCGCGTGATGTACAGCCCGCGCTCGACGCTCGCGATCATCTCATCCACGCGCGTTATGCCGGCGGCAAGCTCCAGGTTCATCGGCAGCGGCCCGTACGGGTTGGGCGCGGGAAGCGCGTGGCCGGTGTTCGGCACGCCGAGCTTGGCCGCCCAGTACGAGTCGGTGACCGGTCCGCGCACCACGCCAGCCTCCACGAGCGGCGTGCGGCGCTTGGGACAGCCCTCGAAGTCGAAGGTAAGGCCGATCGTCTCGGCGCTAAGCGCGTTGTCGGTAAGCGTGATGAGTTCGGACAGCAGCCGTTCGCCCTGGTGGTCCGCGGTGAACGACGAGCGCTCGTCGACCGCCTGCGCGCCGAAAGACAGGTAGCCGAGGAAGTCGAGCACGTCCGAGACAGCCTCGGGCGCGAGCACGACCGCGTAGTTGCCCGGTTCGAGCGAGCCCGGCATCTCCGATCGTTGCGCGAGCGTGGCGGCCTCGTCGCCGAGCGCCTCAGGCGCGAAGCGCGATGCGTCGCACGCCAGCCACGACGCCCAGCCGCTGCCGCCGTCGGTACCCGAGGAGAGCACGGTCGCCTTGAGGCTGGTGACCGCCATGGCGGCGTCGATGCCGCGGCTGTTCACGATCGCGACGGCATAGTCAGCGCGCGACACCGCACCCGCCGCCGAGAGGCCGCGGACGCTCGATTGCTCGATGATCGCGGCGGCGGCGCGGGCGCGCGCTTCCGCGTCGAAGCCGCGCGTGCTCTCGCACACGCGCTCGATGCGCTCGATGGGCGCTGGCGCGGGTAGGCCCGGGAAGTCAGCGTCCTGGGGCGCCACACGGGCGGCCGCGACCGCTGCCTCACAGCACGCCTTGAGCGCGTTGTCGTCGAGGCGGTTGGTGCTCGCGACGCCGGTACGTGTGCCCAGAACCGCGCGCACCGAGACGGTCGTGTCCTCCTCGGCCACGTTCTGGTGGATGCGATTGTTCGCGAAGCGCGTGAGCGCGACGTCGTTGGCCATCACGAGGGCTTCGGCTTCATCGGCGGGGGTGAGCGCGACGGCGCGTGCCGCGAGTTCGCGTGCCTGGTCCTCGGACAGCCTCATCGTCCCACCCCCACTTGGATGTCGCGGAATCGCGCGGGCGCGGCGCCGTGCGCCACGTGGGCGACCTGCATCGGCTCGCCCTTCCCGCAGTTGGGAAGGCCCCAGACGTGCCACCGCTCCGCCGAGCAGACCGCGTCGCAGCTGCCCCAGAACCTCGGCGTGATGCCGGTGTAATTCGGGCTCTTGATCATGCGGCCGAGCTTGCCGCCCTTGATCTCCCACCCGATCTCGCACGCGAACTGGAAGTTGAGGCGCCGGTCGTCGATCGACCAGGAGTTGTTGGTCTCCATGTAGATGCCGTCGTCGGTATCCGCGATCAGATCGTCAAAGCTCCACGTTCCCGGCTCAAGCGAGAGCGTCGTCATGCGTACGAGCGGGATGCGGTTCCAGCCGTCGGCCCGCGCGCAGCCGTTACTGGCGCGCCCGATGGCCGAGGCGGACTCCCGCGAGCTCTGGAAGCCTGCGAGCACGCCTTCGCGGACGATGTCGGCGCGCTGAGCGGGCACGCCCTCGTCGTCGTAGCCGAAGCTGCCGATGGAACCGGGCACGGTCGCGTCGGCTACCACCGAGACGTGCGGCGAGCCGTACCGTAGCGAGCCAAGGTCGCCGAGCTGCACGAACGAGGTGCCCGCGTAGGCGGCCTCGTCGCCGAGCACGCGGTCGAGCTCGGTCGGATGGCCGACGCTTTCATGCACCTGCAGCGCGACCTGGCTGCCGTCGAGGACCACCGTCGTGGTGGTGGTAGGGCACGGCAGGGCGCTCACGAGTGCGGCTGCCTCCTCGGCCACACGCGGCGCGTGACCGAGGAGGTCGAGCGCGAGGATCGCCTCCCAGCCGCCCTGGCTCGCCTGCCCGCCGTGCGAGTTCGGATACGAACGGGGGAGCACCTCGCCGTCGGCCATCCCGTACGCGACGAGGCCGGCGCTGCTCTCCACGTACGACTGCTCGATCATGCTGCCTTCTGAGGAGCCGAACACCTTCTCAACCCGGACGAAGTCGAGTGACGCGCTCGACACCGTGACGGCCTCGTGCGAGCGAAGCCCCTCGTCGGCCGCCAGCAGGAGTGCGAGCTTCTCCTCGAGCGGGACCGCGAACGGGTCGATTCGGCAGGGGCCGTGCCAGGTGTCGTCGAAGACGCCGAGCGGCGCAAGCCGCACCGGCGCCGCGGCCGTGAGCGCGGACGCGCGCGCGATCGCGACCGCCTGGCGCGCGGCCGCGCGGATGGCGTCCGGCGTAAGGGCCGAGGTGGACGCGAAGCCCCACGCGCCGTCGGCGATCACGCGGATGCCGATGCCGAGCGACTCGGAATGCTCGATGCCTTCGACACGGCCGGTGCGTACCGAGATGCGCTCCTCGGTGGTGAGCACGGCACGGGCGTCGGCATACGTGGAGCCGGCGGACGCGGCGGCGTCGAGCGCGGTCATGACGAGGTCTCTCATGGCGATCCTTCTCACGCGGGAACTCTGCGGCGGTGCAAGAACCAGTCTACCGCACCGCGGACAGAGGATTCGTGTTCGCGCCGAGGATGGGCTCCGTGCGGTACGACCAGTCGTAGCGGCGCGCGCCCGCATAATCCGAGCGCTCGGCGAGCTTCGAGAGCTTTACGAAGTCGCCGGTCCGCGGCGCCTGGATGAAGTAGCCGGCACCCACGTAGATGCCCACGTGGTAGACCGGCGAGCCGAAGAAGACGGCGTCACCGGGCACAAGCGCTGCCGGCGAGACCGGCGTGCCCATCGCGAACTGCGCACGTGAGTAGTGCGGGAGGATCACGCCATGCTGGTTGAAGACATACATCACCAGTCCGGAGCAGTCGAACCCCGACGGCGTGGCGCCACCCCACAGGTACGGCACGCCGTGGTAGGCGAGCGCGGTCTCGACGGGTGAGCCCGCCACGATCTCGATGCCGGCCTTGTTGGCGCCCGAGAGGATCTCGCGCATGAGTGCGGCCTCGTCCGACTGCCGACGGGCGGCCTCGCTGTCGAGCAGCTCGAGGAGG
>JAJFTE010000060.1 GCA_021373175.1 Actinomycetes bacterium | reverse complement strand
GGATGGTGCAGCCGGTGATGACGGTCGCCTCGGAGCCTTCCTCCATGATGATGACGTTGTGCACGTTCTGACTGATGTTGTTCTCGCCCACGAACAGACATGCCTGGATGGGCTTGTCGATCTTCTGGCCGGGAAGCACGCGGATGAAATAGCCCTCGGTCTGCTGCAGTGCGACCTGCGCGGTGTACTTGTCCTTGTCTGGCGCCATTGCGCGCCAGTAGTACTTCTCAAACATGATCTCGGGGTAGAGTTTGACCGCATCGGCCGTGCTCATGATCTCGAGCTTGCCGCCGTACATCTCGGTCACACGTTGGTAGATGGGGGAGCGGTCGATCTGGAAATACGAGCCCGAGCGATCCGTCTCCGACGTGTCGATCCCCACGGCGAGAGCGACCTCTTTCACCTGCCGCTCGAGCGCTTCGAGAGAATCAATGCTTGTCGAGTCGTGAGCCGCGTTGAATGCCGTGAGGTCGAGGTCGGGGCCGTAGGCTGCCTTCTTGTCGCGTGCCGCTTCCGCGAGCGCTCGGATCTCGGCGATGCGCGCTGCTACATCTGGCATATCGCACACTCCACACACTTGTCGTAGCCGTGGCGCTCGATCTCGCTGATGAGATCGAGCGGGTTTCCCTTGCAAGCGAGCTTGCCGTCGTAGAGCACGTGGCCGATGTCAGCGTTCACATACTGCAGGATGTTCCCGGTATGCGTGACGATGAGGCCGGCGCGCGTTCCACGGCCCGCTCGCTCGGCCTTGAGCAGGCGCGTCATGGCACCACCCACGACGGCGATGTTGTCGAGGTCCACGCCGGACTCCGGCTCGTCGAAGAGCGTGAGGTCGGGCGCCTGCGCGAGGAGCTGCGCCATCTCGGAGCGTTTCATCTCGCCTCCCGAGAAGCCCATGTTCACATCGCGATCGATCATCTGTTCGAGCGAGAGTTCGCCGATGATATCAGCCATTGCGGCCTCGTCGAGCCCACCGTTGCCGGTTACTTCGATGAGCTGTCTCAGGCGGATGCCGCGCACCGCCGGCGGGCGCTGGAACGCGACGCCGATGCCCAGGCGGGCGCGCTCGTCAATCTCAAGACCCGCCAGATCCGAGCCCTTGAACAGGATCCGTCCTGTGGTTATCAGGTAACCGGGCAGACCGACGATGGTGTTGATCAACGTTGTCTTGCCGCCACCATTCGGGCCGAGGAGGACGTGCGTCTCGCCTTCACGGATGGTGAGGTTGATGCCAGAAAGAATCTCCCGGTCGCCAACGCTCACATGAAGGTCCTCGACCTGAAGGAGGGCAGTGCTTTCGGATGCGTTCACGCTAGTGTCCTTCCATTCTTGCGACGGAACCACTTCAAGCCTTCAAACCAGAGTATTCCCACTGCGGTGGCGCCGAGCGCAATGAGGACGTCAACGAAGTCGAGCGGAGCGAACTGGAAGACAGCTCGCACGGGCGGCACATAGATGGCAAGAGCGAGGAACGACAGCGCCGCGCCCATGACCCACCACAGCGCGCGGTTGCCTTCTCTGAGCACGGTGATGATCGACTTGGTCCAGGACAGGTTCGCAAGGATCAGGCCGATGTTGGCAAGGACGAGGGTCGCGAAGGTGAGTGTTCTTGCATACTGCGCGAGCATGGTCGCGTTGTGCTTCACCGCGAGCGAGATGACGAAGACCGCGCACACCACCGCAAGCACGGATAAGCCCTGGGTGACGGCAAGGGTGACCATGCTCTTGCCGAAGAGCGGAGCGTCGAGCGCGCGCGGCGGACGGCTCATGGTGTCGGTCTCCTCGGCCTCGGCTTCGAAGACAACCGAGCACGCCGGGTCGATGATGAGCTCCAGGAAGGCGATGTGAACCGGCATGAGCACGAGCGGGGTCTCGATTCCCATGAGGCGCGGCACAAGCACCGGCAGAAGCGACATTCCCGCGATGGGGACGTGCACGGCGAAGATGTAGCCTATCGCCTTCTTAAGGTTGTCGAAAACGCGGCGGCCCATGCGCACGGCTCCCACGATCGATGAGAAGTCGTCGTCGGTGAGCACGAGCGACGCGGCCTCGCGGGCCACGTCGGTGCCTCGCAGGCCCATGGCCACACCGATATCAGCGGCCTTGAGCGCGGGCGCGTCGTTCACGCCGTCGCCGGTCATCGCGACGATCTCACCGTTCGCCTTGAGCGCTCGCACGATGCGGAGCTTCTGCTCGGGCACAACACGGGCGAAGATGTTGGCGTCGCGGCATCGCTCGGCAAGCTCAGCGTCCGACATCGCATCGAGCTCCGGGCCCGTGACGATGATGTCGCGCGGCATCAGCCCGATCTGCTCGGCGATAGCGCGCGCGGTGCCGGGATAGTCGCCTGTGATCATGACCACACGGATGCCGGCGGTGTAGCACTCCTTGACGGCCTCCGGGACCATCGGGCGAATGGGGTCCTCAAGCCCGATGAGGCCGAGGAACTCGAAGTCGAAGTCATGCTGCTCGGTTGGCAGCCCGTCGCTTGCGCGGAAGGTGGCGCGTGCTACCCCGAGGACGCGCAGGCCCTTGTCGGCGAGCGCGGAGACCTGCGCGGTGAGCTCGGCGAGCTGCTCGGCCGAGAAGTGGCAGAGATCCGCCATGGCTTCAGGTGCGCCCTTGGAGGCGATCACATAGTCCGCGCCATCGACCGACACCCAGACGTGGCTGAGCGCGAGCAGCTGCTCTGAGAGCGGGTACTCGCGCACGAGCGTCCAGCCCGCGTGCAGGTGCTCGGTCTGCGCCAGGAACCGCGTCCCGAGGTCCTTGAACGCCGCGTCCATAGGATCGAAGGGGTCGACGGGGCTGGCGAGCACGCCGTACTCGACAATGCCGTGGAAGGCTTCGGGGAGCGTTTGCTGACCGTCGATCCAGAATTCCTCGCCGCCGCGCTCGATAGCGCGGATCGTCATGTGGTTCTGCGTGAGCGTTCCGGTCTTGTCCACTGCGAGCACCGTCGTCGAGCCGAGTGTCTCGACTGCTGGCATGCGGCGTGTGAGGACGTTCGCGTGCGAGATCCGCCAGGCGCCCAGCGCGAGGAAGACCGTGAGCACGACCGGGAACTCCTCGGGGAGCATAGCCATCGCGAGCGTGATGCCCGCAAGCGTGCCCTGGAGCCAGTCGCCGCGGGTGAGGCCGTACACCACGATGACGAGCAGGCACAGCGAGCCGCCGAGCAGCGCGAGGTTGCGCACCAGATGGTCGACTTCCGCCTGTAAGCGCGTACGCTCCGGCTCCAGCTGCTTGAGCGCGGTGCCGATCTTTCCGAGCTCGGTGGACGCGCCGGTGGCGCGAACGACCGCCGTGCCCTGGCCTTTCACGACGAGCGTGCCCGAAAAGACGTACGGCGTACCGTCGCCGCCGGGCCGGATGTCGCTTTCGTCCAGCGCTTCGGGGGCGGCGATCTTGCGCACCGGGACCGCCTCGCCGGTAAGCAGCGACTCGTTCACCGACAGCGTGAGGCACTCCGTGACCGTGGCGTCGGCCGGGACGCGGTCGCCCTCGGCGATGAGAAGCACATCGCCACGGACGACCTCCCTGCCGGGGATGCGGACCTGCTCGCCGTCGCGGATGACGAGCGCACGTGGGCTCGACAGGTCGCGAAGCGCCTCGAGGGCCCGCTCGGTCTTTCGCTCCTGCCAGAACGTGATGCCCATGACGACGAACACGAACGACAGCAAGATGAGTGCTTCTTGTATGTCGCCGAGCAGGATGTAGAGTCCTCCGCCGGCGAGCAGCAGGAGCAGCATCGGCTCCCTTAGGACGCTTGCGGCGATCTGCAGCACCGTACGGGGTTTGGCCGAGGGAAGCTCGTTGGGGCCTTCGCACTCCAGGCGGCGGCGTGCTTCCGGGGCTGTGAGACCGGTAACGGCGCGGATGTCTTCGCTGGTGTTCTCGTCCATCGGTACCTCCATGGGAAAAGGCGTCGACGCGTCGACGCCCCGTGGCTGTTCTGTGGACTGCCTTGTGTGCTTCCATGTGCGATGGTGAGTCTCGACGTTCCCGTTGTCCAGCGCGCGCCGCTGTCGTCCTGTGAGGAGGTGTTCCATGCCCAAGCGCGGATTCGACGCATTCCGGGAACTCATACGTGGCTACTACGCGCAGCACGGCAGGGATCTTCCGTGGCGCCGTACGCGCGATCCGTACGCGATCCTCATCTCCGAGGTGATGCTGCAGCAGACCCAAGTGCCGCGCGTCATTCCCAAGTACGCGGCGTTTCTCGGCGCGTTTCCCGACGTGTTCGCTCTGGCCGAGGCACCGCTTGCCGACGTTCTCGCGGCATGGTCCGGCCTGGGCTACAACCGGCGTGCGAAGTGGCTGAAGCAGGCCGCCGAGACGATCGTCGCGCAGTACGGCGGCAGCGTGCCCGACACGCTGGAGGGCCTGACCGCGCTCCCCGGTATCGGTCACGCGACGGCGGCGCAGATCCTGGCGTTCGCGTTTGGCGTGGCGGTGCCCTTCATCGAGACGAACATCCGCTCGGTGTATATCCACGAGTTCTTCGGCGATGCCGACGGCGTGCCGGACAGCGCGATCATGCCGCTCGTGGAGGCCACGCTCGACCGTGACGATCCTCGCACGTGGTACTACGCGATCATGGACTACGGCACACATCTGAAAGCCACGCTTCCGAATCCGTCGCGCCGGAGTGCGCACCACGCGTACCAGCCGAGGTTCGAGGGATCTATGCGGCAGGTCCGCGGCGCGCTCGTGCGAGAAGTCGCGGTGCGTCCGGGGCAAGACGCCGGCGCGCTTGCCGCAGCCGTCGGCTTCGAACCCGGGAGGGTCGCTTCGGCGCTTGATGCGCTTACCGCCGAGGGGTTCTTCTCGGCCAAGAACGGCGTCTACCGCATCTCGTGATCGGCACGTGTGACGCATGACCCGAGCCGTCCGCTCGTCATCTCGAGGTCAACTCCTCGGTAGTGAAAGCCGATGAAGAAGGCAATCCCAATGGGTGCTCCTTACGGGGCACTAGCGCCGAGGTCCGCCGTCGCGGGCGCTGGAAACAATCTGACGACGACGGTACGAGCCCGTCGGCTGTCCCTCCGGCGGGCTCTCTTCTTCGCCGGTTAGCGGGGCGTTCCAGGCACCTTCGCGATCTCGTCGGCAAGCTGCGTCGCGATCTGTGCGATCGGCCTTCCGGTCGCCCGCGCGATGCGCGCCACGTCGTCGAACTCCGGCCGGGAGCCGTGCCGGTCGCCGAGGCGCCACCGCTTCACGCGTACCGGTCCGAGTGAGGTCGTGACCTCGGTGACCTCCCGCTCGGCGACAAAGCGCATCGTGGGGTCGACGCGCACGCCGAGGGTGCCCGTCTCGGCGATCATGCGGGCCGCGATGGCGGCGGCGGCGTCAGGTGTGCTGAGCACGCTCAGGGTGACGGCGGCGCGACCCTTCTTCATGACGACGGGCGTCTGCCAGACATCGAGCGCACCGGCCTCGAGCAGCCGTTCCGCCGCGTAGGCGAGGTGTTCCGCCGAGAGGTGATCGATGTTGCTCTCAAGGACGACGATCGTATGAGCGCCCGGAGGAAGGGCGGCGGGCTCCGCAGGCTCGCCGATGAGGAGTCGCGCCACGTTTGGGACGCCCAGCTCGCGCGTGCCCGCGCCCGTGCCGCACGCGCGCAGCGTCATCGCCGGAAGCGGCCCGAACTCGCTCACGAACGCGCGCACGAGTGCCGCGCCTGTGGGCGTGGTGAGCTCGCCGGGGATGCCGCCGTCGCAGATCGCGACGCCCTCGAGGAGCGCCGCAGTGGCGGGCGCGGGAACCGGGAGCACGCCGTGCGAGCCCTCGACGGCGCCACTGCCGACGGCGACAGGGGACGCCACGAGGCGCTCGATGCCAAGCGCCTCGATGCCGGCCGCCACGCCGACGATGTCGACGATCGTGTCGGCGGCACCCACTTCGTGGAAGTGCACGCGGTCCACGTCCACGCCATGAACGCGCGCTTCGGCCTCGGCCAAAAGCGTGAAGGCGCGCAGCGCATCCGCGCGCACCGCGTGCGCGAGCGGCGCGTCTTGAAGCATCGCGCGGATGTCGCTCCAGTGGCGCCAGCGGGCGTCTTCGGCCTGTGCGACCATGATGCTCGTTGCCGCGATGCCTGCCGAGCGGACCACGCGCGCGTCGAAGGCGTCCACGAGCCCAAGCGGCTCGAGGGTCGCGCGCAGCGCCGTGGGCTCGAAGCCCGCGCTCACGAGGGCGCCGAGGAACTTGTCGCCCGAGATGCCCGTGGTGCAGTCGAGGTACGCGATCATCAGGCCACGCCTGCCGCGGCGTGGTTGATGCGGCTGGCGAGCGCGGCCGCGCCGAAACCGTTGTCGATGTTCACCACGCCAACGCCAGAGGCGCACGAGTTCAGCATGGTGAGCAGCGCGGCGACGCCGCCGAAGCTCGCGCCGTAGCCGATCGAGGTTGGCACCGCCACGACCGGGCAGGCCACCAGCCCCGCCACGAGCGAGGGGAGCGCCCCCTCCATCCCGGCGACGGCGATGATCGCGTTCGCCTGGCGCAGCAGCTCCTGGTTCGCGAGCAGCCGGTGGATTCCCGCGACGCCCACGTCGTACAGACGCGACACGCGGTTGCCCATCACCTCGGCCGTGATGGCGGCCTCCTCGGCAACGGGCTGGTCGGCGGTGCCGGCGGAGGCCACTACGATGTGGCCGACTTCAGGGCGCGGATCGCGTCGATCCACCACGATCAGCCGCGAGTCTTCGAAATACCGTGCGTCCAGGGCGACCTGCCCCACCGACTGGAAATGCGACGCGCTTGCTCTTGTGCCGAGGAAGACCTCGCCATGATCGAGGAGTTCGCGTGCGATGGCGCGCACCTGCGAGGGCGACTTGCCCTCGCAGAACACGACCTCCGGGAAGCCACAGCGGATCTCGCGGTGATGGTCGACCTTCGCATGGCCCAGGTCCGCGTATGGCAGCATGCCGAGGCGGCGGAACGCTTCGTCTGACGAGATGGTACCGGCGGCTACGGCGTCGAGCAATATGCGCAGGGATTCCGGGTCCATGAAAGCTCCTGATGTGAGATGTCGATATCGGGGGGTCGCTCGGACGGCCACCCTAGAGGTTATACTCTTTCCCAAGGTCAGCTGCCATGAGGGGACATCGCTTGAAGGCCGGTGCGCGCGCGCGACTCGATATCGACGGCGAGACGTATCTCGTCGCTCGAATCGCGAGCGCCTTGTTCGTCGTCGGCATGTATGTGGTCTGGCTGCGCTCGACTCTTGCCGTTCGTGACAGCCAGGTCTACTTCTGGGGCATGGTGCTGTGGGTGGTGGCAGCCGGGCTCACCGTGCTCCTGAGCCTGACCGGCGCGCGTCGCAACGCCAAGAGGACGCTTCTGGCCACCTTGCCGTTCGACCTGCCGGCGCTGGCGATGCTCGTGGCGAGCACGTGGCAGTTCCAGGATCCCTTCTACGCTTTCTATGTGGGCTTGGCTGCCGTATACGCGACCGTCTTCAAACGGATACGCGCGTGGATGTATGCTGGGCTCTTCGTGGCGTCGTATCTGGCTGCGCACCTGACGGTGTTCCACTGGACGCTGGCGTTCGGCGCCTACGGATTCGTCGTTGTCAAGGCTGCGACCATCCTGCTCTTGGGTTGGTCGATGAGCGTGGTCATGGAGCAGCAGGTAGAGCGGCAGGAGTCGCTCGAGAGCCGCAGTCGCGAGGTCGTGGACCTGAACCGCCAGCTCGAGCGCAGCGTGGCCGAGCTGCAGGCGATCTCTGAGATCAGCGAGGTCATCCACTCGACGCTGGATTTCGACAGCGTGGGGCCGTTGGTCATCGACATCCTCCAGAAGGTCATCAACATCCCGGCGGCGCGCATCTTCGTCATCGACAAAGCGACGCAGCAGACGCTCTTCAGCGCGAGCAAGGGTCTGCTCGGCGAGGGCACGTACACCTATTCAGGGTCTGCCCTTATCGCCGAGGCGGGACTTGGCCAAGATGAGCACTTCTCATGCATCGAACTCCTGGACGACAACGACATGCTCGTCGTCTTCTGTGCCGATGTACGGCACATCGACGCGCTCGAGCCCGATGATCGCATGGTGCTCTCGGCGGTTTCATCGGAACTCGTGGTAGCGGTCGAAAACTCGCGATTGTACAAGCTCACGAAGCGGCTTTCCATCACCGACGAGCTCACCGACCTGTACAACTACCGCTACCTGCAGCAGCGACTCGATGATGAGATCGGCCGTGCCAGGCGCTACAGCAAGACGCTCTCATTCCTGATGCTCGACATCGATGACTTCAAGGCCATTAACGACACTCACGGCCATCGGGTCGGCGACGCTGTTCTCGGTGAGCTCGCCCAGGTCCTGAAGACGACCGTGCGCGAGGTGGACATGGTCGCCCGCTATGGTGGCGAGGAATTCTCGGTTCTGCTGCCCGAGACCGACGCGGCCGGGGCGTTCATCGTTGCCGAGAAGATTCGCGAAGCTGTCGCGTTGCACGAGTTCCCGGATGAAGACGGCGAGCGCACCGTTCGAGCTACCGTGAGCATCGGGCTTGCGAACTTCCCGGTGCATGCCGAAGACAAGGAGTCGCTCCTGAGGGCCGCCGATGACGCCGTCTACCAGGCGAAGACGATAGGCAAGGACCGCGTCCGCGCCCCGCATATCCGGATGACCCGGCCTGGGCGTCCGACCGCAGCGACCACATCGCCCGAAGGAGAGTTCGTCTCATGACGAAAGTCGCATTCCTCGGCCCGGCGGGCACGTTCTCGGAAGAGGCGCTCCAGAGCCTTGCCGTTCCCAACGTGGAACCAGTCTCGTGCACGACGATCGGCGAGGTATTCGAGGCGGTCGACCGCGGTCGCGCCGAGCTTGGCGTGGTACCGATCGAGAACTCGATCGAGGGTTCGGTATCGGCAACGCTCGATGGGCTGGTGTTCGACACGCAGCTCGAGATCCAGGACGAACGTGTGGTCGACATCCACTTCTCGCTTGTGGCCGCGCCCGGGGTCACGATGGCCGAGATAACCTCGGTGGTTGCGCACCCCCAGGCAAGCGGTCAGTGTCGCCGGTGGCTCGAGCGCAACCTGCCGGGCCGCCCGGTGGTAGCTGCCAACTCGAACGCCGAGGCCGTGCAGACCGCGGTCGCGTCTCCGGGGGTCGCGGCGCTTGGGACCGCGCTTGCCGCTGTTCTCTACGACGCCGAGGTGCTGCACACGAACGTGGAAGATTACGCTGGCAACCAGACCCGCTTTATTGTGATCGGCCACGGCATACGCGAACGCACGGGGAAAGACAAGACCTCGCTTGCGCTGTGGATGAAGAAGGACAAGCCGGGCGCGCTGCTCATGATCCTTTCCGAGTTCGCGTACGGTGACATCAATCTCACGAAGATACAATCGCGTCCCACCAAGCGGCAGCTGGGGGATTACATGTTCTTCATCGACTGCGAGGGACACATCGAGGACGCGAATGTTCGGCTGGCGCTGGACTGTCTGCGCCTGAAGCTGCGCGACGTGAAGATCCTCGGTAGTTACCCGAAGGCGAAGTAGGTCCCGAAATCCGATGCACGGCGTAGACAACCCCTGTGCCGTCTTGTATAAGGAGACACGATACGTAGTATCAACCATGATGAACGCTATGGGGGTTAAGGAGCGTGCGATGAGCGATCAGGCTGTCGACTATCATCCAGTGTGGACCGAGCTCGGTCTGGATCTTGCGGCGCACGATGCGCTGCTCCGCGCCGTGGGAGAGCTGTTCGGCGACGCGTACCTTACGCAGCAGAACCGCCCGCAGGGCATGGACTACCTCAACTTCGTGATGAGCGAGGTCCACGGTCTGCGCATCAAAGAGCTGGACGACTACCGAAAGTCCGGCGGCACGGTCTTCGGCACGTTTTGCCTCTATGTGCCCGAGGAGATCATCCGCGCCGCTGGTGGCTGGTGCGTGGGCCTGTGCGCCGGCGCCGAGTTCGCGTACGACCAGGTCGAGCAGATCATGCCGCGCAACACCTGCGCGCTCATCAAGAGCTTCATGGGCTTCAAGCTGGCGAAAGTCTGCCCGTACATCGAGTCGGCCGATCTTGTCATCGGCGAGACCACCTGTGACGGCAAGAAGAAGGCGTACGAGCTTCTCGGCGACATCCACAACGTGTACGTCATGGAGCTTCCGCAGATGAAGCGCGAGCAGGACCTCGCGATGTGGCGCGGCGAGATCCGCGCGCTCATGGCGAAGGTGGAGGAAGTGACCGGCAATACCATCACCGCCGAGTCGCTCAAGGCGTCCATCAAGGAAGTCAACGACAAGCGCCGCGCGCTCCAGCGCATCGCGGCGACGCGGGCAGCGGACCCGGCGCCCATCAGCGGCAAGGACGCGCTGTTGGCCACCCAGGTCGCCTTCTATGACGACGTGCCGCGCTTCACGCAGATGATGAATGCGCTCGCCGATGAGCTCGAGGCGCGCGTGGCCGCGGGCGAGGGCGTCGCACCCAAGGGCGCGAAGCGCGTGCTCGTGACCGGCACGCCGATGGCGCTGCCGAACTGGAAGCTGCACGATATCATCGAGAAAGCCGGCGCCGTGGTGGTGGGCGAGGAGATGTGCACCGGCAGCCGCTACTACCAGGACCTCGTGTCCGAGGATGCCAGCACGCTCGATGCGATGGTCGACGACATCGCCGAGAAGTACCTCGACATCAACTGCGCGTGCTTCACGCCTAACCAGGGTCGGCTCGACGACGTCGTCCGCATGGCGAAGGAGCTCGGCGCCGACGGTGTCATCGACTACTCGCTGCAGTTCTGCGGTCTGTACGAGATGGAGTCCAACGCCGTCGAGAAGACCGTGCGCGACGCCGGCTTCCCGGTGCTCAAGATCACGACCGACTACTCCATGGAGGACGTGGGCCAATTGGCCACCCGCGTCGAGGCGTTCCTGGAGATCCTGTAGACCGTGCGCGTGCTGGGACTCGATATTGGCTCCCGCAGCGTTGATGCCGTCTGGCTACAGGACGGCCGGATCGTGGATTGGGAGGTGGCCGACTCGGGTTTCGATCCCGGGTCGGTCGCGGCCGTCTTCGTCGATCGCGGCGCGCACGATGCGATCGTCTCCACAGGCTACGGCCGCCACGGCGCGCGCGAGCGGTTCGGCGGCACCGCCGTCACCGAGATCACCGCGTATGGTGCCGGAGCCTCGGTGCTCTTTCCGGACGCCGCCTCGGTGCTCGACATCGGCGGCCAGGACACGAAGGTGATCTCGCTTGGTCCGAGCGGGAAGGTCATCGACTTCGAGATGAACGACAAGTGCGCGGCCGGCACCGGCAAGTTCCTCGAGGTGATGGCACGCGCGCTTGGCTTCACGCTTGGAGAGATGGCAACAGCGGCCATGATCGCGGCGTCTGGCGTGGCCATCTCCTCGATGTGCACCGTCTTCGCGGAAAGCGAGGTCACCGGGCTCGTTCACAAGGGGGAGGACCGCGCGCGGATCGCACGCGGCCTGCACGAGTCGATCGCGAAGCGCACGCTTGGCTCGCTTAAGCGCGTGAGCGCGCGTGGGCCGCTCGTGTTCGCGGGAGGCGTGGCCAAGAACCCTGCGATGGTCGCGCTCATCGCCGAGGGATTCGCGGGTGAGGTGCTGGTGCCGGTGGAGGCGCAGATCGTCGGCGCATTCGGCGCGGCGCTCAGCTGTCCCCAGGATCCTGCTCCCCGCATGACGTGATGTCGCCAAAAGGGACGACGCGCCCGCTTCCGGAGGGCGTTCGCGCACTCGGCGCAGACGAGGTCCGGGACAACGATGTTCGTGGCGTCTCGCATGATGCGTACGGCCTCCGGAGAGCCCGGTTCCGCGACCAGGCATTTCACGAGCGCCGAGGCATCGGAGAGCAGTCCGGTCATCGGGAGTCCCTGTCCTGACGGACGAGGTCGGTGCTGTCGTCGGTGATGTTCCACTCCCGGGACCTGGCGCGGAACTCATCGGCTTTTGCCCACGAAGCGAGTGGTTCTTGGCGGCTGCGCGCTCTATGAAGAAGTAGCTATTGTCTCCCGGTTGCGTAGTCGCATAGTCAGCAAACGTGCCTTCTGCCGGCTCACGCCAGCATCCTCGAGGCTCCGAGACCAGTGTTCCGTACACGCCGTGTTTTACGCACTGATGTAGTGATTCGATACTATCCAGGGTGAGCAGGTAGCCTGCCACGCTCGCTCCTCCCATGGCCACCGTGCACTGCGCGCGGCAGCAGCCAAGCCTCGTCTTACCTCGCCCGGCCGGCCAACCCCCGCACCTGTGTGATCGCCTCGGCACGCTCGTCGCCTTCGAGCTCATCGAGGCGCTTGAGAGCGATCACCACGCCCTTGTACTCGTCTTTGCGCGCCGGGCGTGCGAAGCGTCCCGGCTGTGGCGGCAAGAAGATAGCGAGGTCCTCGGACAGCTTGTAGCGGGCGGCAGTCGCGCGGGCGCGCTCGAGCTCACGGCCGGCCGGTTCCTGCCATCGGGCGTGCGTGTACATCACAAGCGAGACCGCGAACGCTGTAGCAATGCCGCCTCCACCTTGCATTCCGGCGAAAGCGGCCATCATCGCTGCGGGCATCTCAGGCGTACGGCTCACGAATCCTCCGATGTTCGGCGCTTGTGCACGGCTGGACTGGACCGAGATCACCATAGCGCGGCGTGCGGCCAACGTGCACCGGTGAGGATGGCGTCACCGGGGTGTCCATTCGAACACCCCGGTGACGCAGCGCCGAATCGTATCGTCACTCCGGCAAACGAGACGAACTCGTAAGCCGACAGCCGAGGGAATCGCCCGCTAATCCTCCAACAGATGGTACTTGTTCTTCGCGGACCCGCACACAGGGCAAACCCAGCTGTCGGGCACGTCCTCGAACGCTGTCCCCGGAGCAATCCCGGAATCTGGATCACCTTCGGCCGGATCGTAGATGTGTCCGCAGACGCTGCACTTGTACTTGCGCATAGCTGCCTCCTCTTACTTCGTACCTGACGGCATCGTGCACGGTCTATTCATCGTCTTTGGGTGCTTCTTTGGTTGCGTTCTCGGCGGCTATCCGGCCGAAGGTGAGGGCCGGGCCGATGGTTCCTCCGCCGGCCCAGTACGCCTGGCCGGCCGGGGAGCCGATGCAGTTCCCGGCGCCGTAGAGCCCCGGAATCGGTCGATCCTTGGTGTTCAGGATCTGTGCCTGGTCGTTGATCTTCGGTCCGCCCTTCGTGTCCAGCGTGCCGCCCGACAGGATGATGCCGTAGTACGGTCCCGTCGCTGACAAGGGGTACATGGTCCGATTCGGCTTATCGTTGCCTGGAGCTGCCGGACCGTGGAAGGCCAGCTCTATCGGCGTCTCGCCACGATGGAAATCAAGGTCCGCTCCCTGCTCAGCGAACTGGTTGAAACGTGCGACCGTCTCCGTGAGATTGGCGGCGAAGGCAGTATCGAGCGCAAAGCCTCCCGTGCGATCCGTGATTGCTGCTAGCCTGGCTTCGATGGCGCTGGTCAGGCCTTCAAGCGTCTCGCCGGAGATGACATAGGACTCGGGCGCGTCTTTGGAGGGTATCGGGTACGTGGACAGGCTTCCCGGCAATGAGCCCCAGATATCGGCGGTCCGTCCGTCGTAGATCATGATCATGAAAAGGTTCGTGTACTCGGCCTTCACCGGATCCCACTGGAAATGCACCTGTGTACGCTCGTTGTAGACGAACTTCTCATCCAGCACCCGGCGACCGTACCTGTTCACTTGGATCATGCTGTCCCCGGGAACCGCGAAGATGTCAGTGGGAGGGCTCGGGTTCACGAGCACCGATTCCAGGACCGCCTGAGCCCACCAGGCATTGCTCATGTTCTCGAGCTGAGCACCAAGACCGGTTGCCATGTAGATGAGGTCGCCCTGGTTCGTTGGTACGGCGCAACCGCCGTACACCGGCCCGCGCAAGAAGGTAAGCCTGAGCTCCGGGTTCTGCGTGAAGCCGCCGCTGCCGAAGATGACGCCCTTTCGGACCCGAATGGCGACGGTCTGCTCGTCGTCGGTTGTAGCCTCGATGCCGATGACCTCGCCTTGGGCATTAGTCACCAAGCGGCTGGCGCGATGTCTCAAGAGCACCGGGATCTCCCGCTTGTCGACGGCCGCCTTGAGCTGACGGATCAGCTCGACTCCGCCAGCCGCTTGGCCGGTGGTCGGGTCTTTGGCAAGGAGGCCGCGTCCGCGAGGTGCCTTGTTCTCGGGAAGATGAGCGAAGTAATCGGGGAAGAACTGCTTTCCGTCCCACTCCACCCAGGGAGTCGGGTCGAGGGCGCCCATCTTCTGCAGCCCGTCTACCGTTGCCGAGGCATTGTCATAGTAGGCAGCGATCAGGCTGTACTGGTGCTCGCTGAGGCCGAAGCGAGAATCGTTCGGGTTATAGAGGGTTGGATACGCGAGGCGTGCATAGTACCGGATGGCGTCGTCGCGTTCGTCCTTGATGCCTGCATCACGCATGAAGGAGTTGTTCGGCATGTGGAGGATCCCGCCCGACTTCTCTGTAGTCCCTCCGTACCGCCGACCCTTCTCCAGCATGATCACGCGGGCGCCATCCTCATGTGAGAAGAGCGCCGCCGAGGAGCCGGCCGCGCCGGTTCCCACGACAACGATATCGGCCTCCATATCCCAACGGCCGGGGTCATCCTGTGACATGGTCCTCTCCTATCCATTCGGGTTGCTCGACTGAAGCTGCGACGGTGTCTGATCTCCGCTTCGATGGCGACGTTCGTGACCTCGGGCCTGGTCCGTCTCGTTCGCTTTCGTCCACGGGCCAATCACGGCTTGTCAGCTCAGGGATCGCCCGCCGGGGCCAGACCACATCCCGAAGTTTCCCCCCGCGGAATGCCGGTCAAACCGTCAGCGGCCACGTGTGTGGAGCCCGCGGGTTCTACGCAGGTGAGGCGCTTCGCTTTCCCGCGGCGCGTCGGAGCGCCAGGCCGCGCCACAAGTAGAGCGACGCCGCCGTTCGGTACGGCCGCCACACCTCGCCGATGCGTGCCACCTGGTCGCGGTCCGCCACGCCGTCGAGGCCATACAGCCAGCCAACCGTGGTGCGCAGTGCGCCGTCGTCGATCGCGAGCACATCGGGTCTGCCGAGCGAGAAGATCAGATACATCTCGGCGGTCCAGCGGCCGATGCCTTTGACGGTCGTGAGTTCTGCCACAACGCCGTCGTCAGGAAGGACGGCGATGCGGTCGATGTCGAGCCGGCCGTCGAGCGTTCGCTCCGCGAGGTCGCGAAGGAACGAGGCTTTGCTGCGGGAGAGACCTGCGCCGCGGAGCGTGTCAGTCTGGGCTGCTACGATCGCTTCAGGAGTAGCGCCGCCGACAGCGGCCTGCAAGCGGCGCCAGATGGTGGTCGCCGCAGCGTCCGAGAGCTGCTGGCTCACGATCGCGCTGGCAAGCGAACTGAAGCCGTCGTTGTCGAGTCGCTGTGAGATGGGCCCGACGCGCTCGATGAGCTGGCCGAGCGTTGCGTCAACGCCGCGAAGATGCGCGACCTCAAGAGAGGAGAGCGTGAGTTCGATGCGAGATTCCATGCCGCGATTATAGGGGGACACTACCGTGCGGCGGCGAGCCACGCCTCGTATGAGTCCGGGTCGTACAGGACGATGCGCACCTCGCGCACCGTGCGTGTGCGTTCGAGCGCGGCACGCAGCGCACGGAGCGCGATGTTCGCGGCAGGCATCAGCGGATAGCCGTAGATGCCGGTCGAGATGCTTGGGAAAGCGATGGAGCTGAGCCCGAGCCTATCGGCAAGCTCGATGCTGTTGCGATACGCCGAGGCAAGCTCCTCCGGTTCGCCCTGCTTGCCACCTTTCCACACTGGCCCGAGGGCGTGGATGACGTAACGGGCCTTGAGGTCGCCTGCGACGGTGGCCACAGCTTCTCCGGGCACAAGCGGCTGACGCTCGGCCATCACACGGCGGCAGTCTTGCGTGACGGCCTGCCCGCCTGCTCTGTGGATCGCGCCGCACACGCCGCCGCCAGGCCGAAGGCTGGGGTTGGTGGCGTTCACGATGGCGTCTACACGCTCCTGCGTGATGTCGCCTCGGATGATCTTGATGACGCTATGGCCCACAAGGATCTCTTCACTATTCATAAGAAACAGAATAGACGCATCCGAGCGGCAAAGGAAGCGTCGAACGCTCGCTAAGCCGCCCCGACTTGATGATGTTGCATTCCAGGGAGCGCAGCAGCGCGAATGCCTCGTGATAGCGGTATGATACTGCCCACCCCTCGCCTGCTGAACCGTCACTGGCCTCTCGGCTATAATCCCTGGTAGCACCGAACGCGTCCTGAACGATCTCCGACCGGAGGCTGACCATGCTCGACGCACGCTTCGTCCGAGAGAACCTCGACCTCGTCCGCGCCTCGGTCGAGAACCGTCGCGGCACGTGGGACTTCGAGCGCTTCATGGCGCTCGACGAAGAGCGCCGCCGCCTCATCGGCGAGGTGGAATCGCGTCAGGCGCGGCGCAACGAGGTCTCGAAGGAGATCGGCGCGCTCATGCAGGCGGGCGAGCGCGACGCCGCCGAGACGCGAAAGGAAGAGGTGCGCGTCGTCAACGAGGAGATCGCGGTCGACGAGGAGCTTCTTGGCACGGTGGACGCCGACGTTCGCGAACTGCTGCTGACGCTGCCGAACATCCCGCATGAGAGCGCACCGGTGGGCGCCGACGAGACCGAGAACGTGGAGGTGCGCCGCTGGGGCACGCCGCCCGCGTTCGGCTTCGAACCCAAGCCGCACTGGGACCTCGGGCCCGAGCTTGGCGTGATCGACTTCGAGCGCGGGGTGAAGCTCGCGAAGAGCCGCTTCGTGGTGCTCGGCCGGGACGGCGCGCGGCTGAGTCGCGCGCTCATCAACTTCATGCTCGACACGCACGGCACACGCGGCTACGTGGAGTGGTCACTGCCGGTGCTCGCCAACGCCGAGACGCTCACCGGCACCGGACAGCTGCCCAAGTTCGAGGACGACCTCTTCAAGACAGACGAGGGCCTGTACCTCATCCCGACCGCCGAGGTGCAGCTCACCAACCTCCATCGCGACGAGGTTCTGGAGGGCGGCACGCTGCCCCGCCACTACTGCGCGTACACGCCGTGTTTCCGCGAGGAGGCCGGCAGCGCTGGCCGAGACACCCGCGGGATGATCCGGGTGCACCAGTTCGATAAGGTGGAGATGGTGAAGTTCACCACGCCCGAGACGTCGATGGACGAGCTTGAGGCCATGGTGGCCGATGCCGAGAACATCCTGCGGCTCCTCGGCCTGCCGTACCGCGTGATCGTGCTCTGCACTGGCGACATGGGTTTCAGCGCCGCCAAAACCTACGACCTGGAGGTCTGGCTGCCCAGCTACGGCAACTACAAGGAGATCTCCAGCTGCAGCAACTGCTGGGACTTTCAGGCGCGTCGCGCGGGCATCAAGTACCGCGATCCCGCCGCCTTCAAAGGTAGCCGCCTGGTCCACACGCTCAACGGGAGCGGGCTTGCGGTGGGCCGCACGCTCGTGGCCGTGCTCGAGAACTACCAGCAGGCCGATGGCAGCGTCGTGGTGCCCGAGGCATTGCGTCCGTACCTGGGCGGCCAGGACGTGATCACGCCCGCCGAGTAGCGCACGAACCGATGCGCCGGGGTCGGCGGCTCCTGGGGTAGAACCTACGCAGCACCGCACGTCCGATTCCTGGAGGAACCGTGAACACACCACAATCCCCGACGATCCTCGTCGTGTTCGGCGCCACGGGCGATCTCATGGCGCGCAAGATCGTCCCCTCGCTCGCGTACCTTAAGGTCAAAGGACGACTGCCCGAGCGATTCCGGGTCATCGGTTTCTCCCGTCGCGACTGGAGTGACGGCGACTTTCAAGCACACGTGCGCTCGATCCTTGACGCGTACGACGGCATTGCGCCCTCCTCGGCAGGGCGCGAAGCGTTCCTCGGTATGTTCACGTACCGGCGCGGGACGTTCGACGATGCGTCCGCCTACGGCGAGCTTGTCAACGACGTCGGTGCCATCGACGACGCGTGGGGGCTGTGCGCCAACAAGCTCTACTACCTTGCGGTCCCGCCCGAGAACTACCGCGTCATCTTCGAGCGTCTCTCACAGAGCGGTCTTACCGAGACGTGCGGGGATGGCACCGGCTTCACGCGCGTGCTTGTGGAGAAGCCGTTCGGCAAGGACGGCCGGACCGCGCACGAGCTCGACGAGCTCCTTGGCAGCCTCTTTGCCGAGGAGCAGGTGTACCGCATCGACCACTATCTGGCCAAGGAGATGCTGCAAGGCATCATGTCGTTCCGGTTCTCGAACGCGCTCTTCGAGCCGTCGTGGAATGCAGGCTCGGTCGAGCGCATCGATATCACGCTGCTGGAATCGATCGGCGTGGAGCGGCGAGGCGCGTTTTATGACGGCGTCGGCGCGCTGCGCGATGTGGGGCAAAACCACCTGCTGCAGATGCTCGCCCTCGTGCTCATGGACAAGCCGGCTGACCTCTCGGCAGACAGCATCCGGACGCAGCGCGCGCATTTCCTCAGGAACCTGAAGGTCCCGTCGCCCGACGACATCGCCGAGCATTCGTTCCGTGCGCAGTACGACGGCTACCGGCAGATTGTGGGTGTCGCACCCGACTCGCGGACCGAGACGTACTTCCGCCTGCGGTTCGCGCTGCACGGCGGACGCTGGGGCGGCGTGCCGATGACGATGGAGTCAGGCAAACGGATGGGCGAGTCGCTCAAGGAGATATCGGTGACGTTCCGCGCACCAGAGGCGTGTCTGTGCGATGCGGACGAGCCTGGCACCTACGAGAACCGCGTGACGTTTCAGCTTGAGCCCGAAGAGACGATCAGGATCGCGTTCTGGGCGAAGAAGCCAGGCTTCGAGCGCGAACTCGAACTGCGCGAGTTCACCTTCTTTCTCCACGAGAAGGAGGCGAGGGCCCAGTACGTTGAGGAGTACGCCAAGCTCTTGCTTGATGCGATCGCAGGCGACCAGACGCTCTTCGTCTCCACGGACGAAGTGCGCGCGATGTGGGCGTTCATCGATCCGTTCATACGGGTGTGGGAAAGCGGTGCCGTGCCGCTGGCGACGTACGCTCCGGGCTCGGCCGAGGTGACGCGGCGCGCGCGTGTGAAGGTCGACGAATCGTATGCGGCGCGGCTTGAGATCGGCGTTGTGGGTCTTGGCAAGATGGGCGCTAACCTTGCGCGCAACCTCATCGAGCACCACTGGCGCGTTGTGGGATGGAACCGCACAGCCGCGGTGGCCGAGGCGATGGTTGCCGAGGGCGTCGAGGCCGCGCCCACGCTGGCGGAACTCGTGGGCCGGCTGAAGCCGCCGCGCACCGTGTGGCTGATGGTACCGGCTGGCGCACCCGTTGACGCGGTGCTCTTCGGCGAAGGTGCGCTGGCGGAGTTGCTCGAGCCTGGCGACATCGTCATCGACGGCGGCAACTCGCACTTCCTGCAAACGATCGAGCGCGCCCCCAAGGTCCTCTCGGCGGGGCTTCACTTCCTTGATGTGGGGACCTCAGGCGGACCGGGCGGCGCGCGCAACGGCGCCTGCCTCATGATCGGCGGCGTGCGGGACGACTTTGACCGCCTGGAGCACCTGTGGCGCGACCTCTCGGTGCCCGACGGCTACCGTTTCTTCGAGGGCCACGGCGCCGGCCACTTTGTGAAGATGGTCCACAACGGCATCGAATACGGGATGATGGAGGCCATCGCCGAGGGCTTTACGCTCCTGCGGCGCTCGGAGCTCGGCATCGACCTTGACGCCGCAGCCGAGGTCTACAACCGCGGCAGCGTGATTGAGTCGCGGCTCATCGGCTGGCTGGAGGACGCGTACCACACCTTCGGCGAGGAGCTCGAGGGCGTCTCCGGTGCCGTCGACCATACGGGTGAGGCCGAGTGGACGGTGCGCGCGGCGCACGCGCTCGGAGTCGACGCGCGCGTGATCAGCGACGCGCTTGAGGTGCGCAGGGAGTCCGAGAAGGCCCCGTCATACGCCGGGCAGATCCTCTCGGCCCTCAGGAACCAGTTCGGCGGTCACGCGATCGGGTAGCGCCTACTTCTTGATCTGGGCGAAGTGCGCCTGGTAGCGGCCGCCGTTGCCTTTGAGGAAGGTCGCGTACGGCGGGATCTCGTAGACGCGCAGCCGGTTGTCCAAGAAATCGCTGAAGATGAGCAGCTTGCCGTCGTCGGAGACGTCGAGCGCTGTGGGCTGGTTGCCGCCGATGACCGCGTCGAGCGGCTTGGCGTTGCCAGCGTCGAAGACGAGGATCGAGCCCCACTCGGGACCGGGGATGTAGTACGACTTCGCGTTGTTTTCGCCCCGGCAGCTCACGAAGAGCATCTTGTTGTCCGGCGAGAGGTCGATCGTGTTCGGCTTCTCGTCCACGTCCACGAACTTCTTGGTCGCGCCGGTCTTCATGTCGTGCACCCAGACCTTGTCCTGCGACATGTCAGAGATGAACAGCCGGCCCGTGCCCTCATCGGCCACGATGTGGCGCAGCGCGCCACCGCTCTTGAACACCGTTCTCATCGTGCCGGTGGCCAGATCGATCCTGTCGAGGTATCCGGAGTCGAAGCCGGCGACGTAAAGCGTCTTCCCGTCGGCAGTGGCATACATGCCGCGCGGCGTGTTGGAGACGCGGATGCGCTTCACGAGCTTGCCGGTGGTAAGGTCGATGACCGACACGTCGTCGCCCGACCAGTTGCTCGCGTAAAGCGTACCCTCGTCCGGCGAGAGCTGGACCCACTTCGTCCACGCGCTGCCGCTCTTGAACTCGCGCAGGACTTTGCGGGTCTTCACGTCGATCTCGAAGCACTTCGCGGTCTCCATCTGCGACGTGTAAGCAAGCGTGCCCGCCTTGTTGAAGATGACTTCCACCGCGCCGTACTTCCCGATGTCGACCTCGCCGATCTTACGACCGGTGCGCGGGTTGAAGATCTCGATCGACGGTGGGCCGTTCAGGATGCTCGTCCACGCTTCGCTGCCATCGGGGGTGACCGAGACGCCTTTCGGCGCGCCCTTGGTGGTGATCGTGCCAAGACCGTGCAGGATCTGTCCCTCGGGATCGAGGAACAGGTCGAGGGCGACCGGCTCGTCGATGAAGATGGCGCGCGTGAGCGTGTTGTAGCCCGCGAGCGCGACACTGAGCGTGCATGTGCCGGCCGGCGCCTCGTGCGAGAACGGTGCGGCGCCGGTGAGCTTGTCGCCCGACGCCGTGGTGACGGTGCACGTCGCTCCGGCGGGGTGCGTCACGACCGACACCGCGAACGGCTTCGGCTTAAGCGTATAGGCGAGCTTCGTGGTGCGGCCGCGCTTCAGCTCGACGGCCACCGAGACGGGTTCGAAGCCCTTTCGGCTCACCTCGACGGTGTGGCGCCCGGGCTTGAGCTCCTCGGCGCCGAGCGTGCCGGAGGCGGCCTTCGAGCCATCCAGGACGATGCTGGCGTCGGCGGGCGTGGCGGCGATGGTAACCGATGTGGGGCGCGTGAGCACCCAGGCGGCCGCGCCGATGACGATAGCGAGCACCACGGCGACGAGCGCGATGACGCGGAGCGTGGCGCCGTTGCGATGCCGACGTCCGCCCGAGAAGATGTACGCGTCGTGGCGTGCCCGCGGCATCGGCGTGCGGCGTCCGCCATGCCGAGAGCTGCCGGACCCTGCTGAGATGCCCTCGAGCCGCCGCGATGTGGGCTGCGCCGCGTGTCGCGCCCGCGACGATCGCGAACGTGGCGCCGGGCCGCGCTGCTTCCCGAACTCGCTCAAGGCCCCTCCGCCTCTAGCGATGGCCCTTCATCTTGCCGGTCATCCCGTACCATGACATGAGTGCTATACCGCGCGCCAGTCTCGGCCCCTTGAGCAGGCCGTAGATGTGTCCTGTCTCCCGCCCGGGTTCCTTGCCGAGAAGTGCCGCGGGTGGAGCCGGTCACGACGATCTCTTTGCGCGCGAGCGAGGCGGTCACTTGAGTCCTTTCGCGAGGAGATCCTTCGCAGCCTCGATGGCTGCTTCGGGCGTATCGGCATCGATGATGCGGCCTGCTGCCCGAGCGGCCGCGCCCGGGTCCCACCCGAGTGCGATCATGGGCTTGCGTGCGGAAAGCGCGAGGGCGACTTCCGAGAGCGTGCCGGCGCCACCAGGGAGCGCGATGACGACATCGCTTGAGAGCACGTTCACGACGTTGCGCGCATCGCCAAAGCCCGTGCATATGGCGATGTCGAGCGCTGAGGAGGCCCGCAGCGTGTCTACATCAGGCAGAACCCCCACGACGAAACCGCCCGCGACCCGCGCGCCTTGCGAGCACGCGTCCATGACGCCGCTTGCTCTGCCGCCGGTGAGAAGCACCCAGTTCTCGGCCGCTATGAGCGAGCCGAGATGACGCGCGGTTGCGGCAGCCGCGGGCGGTAGCGGTCGACCTGACCCCATGACCCCGATGACTGTACGCATCGTCGCACCTCCCACGCGATGGTAGCGCACCGGGAGCGCAAGCGGCAGGGGAGCCGTCGGCCCGACGACTCCCCTGCACGATAGCGTGTGTTGCACGGGCGCTACTTCAGCTCGAACACCACGGTCACGTTCGCCGTCACGTCGAGCGTGCCGGTCTCGATCGGAACCGATCCGGCCGCGTCCGCGGCGGTCTTGACCGCTCCGTACATGATTGGCGGAACGCTCACACCGGTCTCGCTGATGCCGAGCACGTCGCCGACGGACTTGCCCGCGGCCTTGGCCATGACCTCCGCGCGCGACTTTGCGTCGGCAATCGCCTTGTCGATGGCATCCGTGCGCGACGCCGCCTGGTCGGAGAGGGTGAACGCCGGGCCTGAGACTTCGTTCGCACCGGCGCCGGTTCCGGCATTGATCACGTCGCCGATCTTCGCCATGTCCTTGATGGTCGCGCGGACCTGCACGCTCGCCTGGTAACCGGTGATCCGCGGCGTCTTGCCGCTGCTGTAGTCCTGTTGCGGATACACGTTCACGCCGCTCGTCTGCAGGTCCTCCTTGGCAACGCCCGCCTTCTTGAGCGCAGCGATGATGGCATCGGCCTTCCTGGCCGCATCATCGAGCGTCTTCTTCGCGTCGGTGCCCTGCGTCGTGATGCCGAAGTTCATGTCGGCCTGGTCTGGCGCTGCAACCGCCTTGCCTTCGCCTGTCGCTGTCACGGTGTTGATTGCGGCGCCGCTCGGCGCGGTGACGATCTTCGTCGTGCAGCCGCCAAGCGCGAGTGCGCCTACCACAAGCGCAAGTGCGAGCACGAGCCACGTTCGATTACGCATGCCAAGTCTCCCTTCACAGGGCGACCGAAGGCGGTCGCCGCGGTTTGTGCAGCGGTATGACGCGAGGTCTACGCGGTAGGTTCCCGAAAAGCGAAAGACCCCGCCGGCTGGCGGGGTCTCGCGAGAACAAATGGTGCGCCCTGCAGGATTCGAACCTGCGGCCTCCCGGTTCGTAGCCGGACGCTCTATCCACTGAGCTAAGGGCGCGTGTGCCGTATAGGCTCACGTATCCTGCCACTGGGCGGCGGTGGTGTCAATCCGGCCGCCCTCGCACGAGGAATGTCAACTGGCGGAGAGTGAGGGATTCGAACCCTCGAACGAGCTTCAAGCCCGTTACTCGCTTAGCAGGCGAGCGCCTTCAACCGACTCGGCCAACTCTCCGCGCGTCAAAGACGCGGGAGTGATTATACACGGCGCGCCCTGCTTGGGCGACAGAGCTTCGTGGTACGCTCCTAGTGCGCGGACGACGGGTCCTCGCCTGAGGGGAGGCACGCAGTGTATACGGTACTGGGAATCCTGCTGGTGCTTGTGGTAATCGCAGTCTCCGGGCTGCGTATCGCGAACGAATACGAGCGGGCGGTCGTGTTCAGGCTTGGCCGGCTCAAGGGACTCAAGGGTCCGGGCCTGTACTGGCTCATCCCGTTGGGCATCGAGACGCAGCGCAAGGTCGACCTGCGTACGAACACCGTTGATGTGGAGCGGCAGGAGACCATCACGAAGGACTCGGTCACCATCAAGGTCAACGCGGTGCTGTGGTTCAAGATCATGGACCCGGTCGCGTCGGTCGTGAACGTCGCCAACTACTACGCCGCTACCTATCAAATCGCGCTCACGAGCATGCGCAACATCATCGGCCAGCACGATCTTGACGAGATTCTGCGCGAGCGCGACCAGATCTCGAAGATCCTTCAGGACGTCGTGGACAGGGCCACCGACCCGTGGGGCATCAAGGTCGAGATGGTGGAGATGAAGGACGTCGAGTTGCCCGAGGGCATGCAGCGAGCGATGGCGCAGGAGGCGCAGGCCATGCGCGAGAAGCGCGCCCGGCTCATCAAGGCAGACGCAGAGTTCGAAGCATCCAAGAAGCTCACCGAGGCCTCGGCACTCATGGCCGCTAACCCACTCTCGCTCGAACTGCGTCGCATGCAGATGATCACCGAGGTGGGCGCCGAGCAGAACACCACCACGATCGTGATGATGCCGAGCGAATTCGTGACCCTTGCCGGAAGTATGGCGAACAAGTTCAGGGAGAAGTAGGAGTCGCGGGCGATGCAGGCAACGATGATGGCCATCGTGAAGACGGCGGCGCGCCCGTGATCACGCACGAGCTGCCGTTTTCCGACTACGAGGCCGGCTTCGCCGCGATGTCGAGCGGCATGAGCGGCAAAGTCATCCTCGACCTGGGAGGTCTGTGATGTTCGGAAGCATGAGAGAG
>JAJFTE010000137.1 GCA_021373175.1 Actinomycetes bacterium | reverse complement strand
CATCTCGCGTGAGGACGGCGACGATCTGTTCGTCCACTTCTCCGAGATCCAGGGCGAGGGCTTCAAGACCCTCGATGAGGGCCAGGCCGTGGAGTTCGATGTGACCACCGGCCAGAACGGCAAGATGCAGGCGAGCAACGTCCGCAAGCTCTAAGCTTCGCGGAACACATAGCGCGCAGCAGGGGGGCGGGTCCCATCGAGGGGCTGCCCTTCGGCGTTCAGGGGACCGCAGGCCTCTCGCGGCCGCGTGCGGCCGCGAGAGTGGCGTCGTGCCAGCAGCGCGCCATGCCCTCCCGGATCTTCTCGTATGGTGCCGTGAAGCGCGGGTCCGCGATGTACATCTCGGCGAGGTTCACGTGCATCTCGTGCGGGCAGGGGTAGAACCACGTGTCAATCTGCAGCCCGGCCCGCTCGGCGAGATCCGTCGCACGCGGGTCGTCGGCGGCAAGGCCGGCGTCCATGAGCGCGGCCGTGCGGGAGCCGATCTGCTGGCTCTCGAGCTGCGCCGCTTTGTCCGCGAGCATGCGGTGTTGCAGCAGCAACGGCTCCCGGCGGTCGAACAGCGGATCGTGCATCTGCCGCTTGATGTCCTCCAGCCCGAAGCCGAACTCCTTGAAGAACAGCACCTGCCGAAGGGTAGACCCTCACGTAATATCAGAGTCAGCACCCGGTGATTCTCCCCGGCAGGGCTCCTGGTACCATGAGAGGCACGTCAGCCGAGGAGGTCACATGTCTGAGTCCAACCCGAACGATCTTGACGCCTACCCGCCGTCATTGCTCGAGCAGGTCGAGGGCGCCGAAGCCGAGTTCCTCGCCGGAGGTCATGGACATGCCGAGAACGTCGAGAGCGCGGTGCGCATCTTCCTCGAGTTCCTGCGCGGGTTTGAATTCCTCAACGTGGACGTGCCGATGGTCACGGTGTTCGGCTCGGCACGATTTCGCGAGGATCATCCGCACTACGAGCTGGCCCGGCAGATGGGACGCTCGCTTGCCGAGGCGGGATACGGCGTCATGACGGGGGGCGGCCCTGGCATCATGGAGGCGGCGAACCGCGGCGCGCGTGAGGCTGGTGGGTTGTCTCTCGGCGCCAACATCCACTTGCCGCACGAGCAGCGGCCGAACCCGTACCTCGACCGCGTCATGACCTTCGAGCACTTCTTCGTGCGCAAGGTGATGATGGTGAAGTACTCGCGGGCGTTCGTCATCATGCCGGGTGGGTTCGGGACACTCGATGAGCTCTTCGAGGCCATGACGCTCATCCAGACCGGCAAGATGGAGCCGTTCCCCATCGTGCTCATGGGCGTGGAGTTCTGGAAGCCCATGATGGGGTTCTTCCTCGAGCGTCTGGTCGCTGAGGGAACCATCGCCGCTGCCGATATCGAACTCGTGAGCATGACTGATTCGTGCGACGATGCGGTGAAGATCATCCAGGCCAGCCGTAAGGGCAACAACCACGGCTGACGCGATCGTGCTTTGCGCCGCAGGGGTAGGATGGGTCGCAGGCAAACGCAGTCAGGAGGCGCCGATGCGCGGTCCGGTCACGGTGATAGGTGGAGCCAACGTCGATATCCTCGGCTTCACCGAACGCTCGCTCGTACCGCGCGACTCGAATCCCGGGCACGTTCGCACGAGCCCCGGCGGCGTCGGGCGCAATATCGCCGAGAACCTCGCGCGGCTCGGCGTGGTCACACGGCTGATCGCTGCGCCCGGCGAAGGTCCTGGCGCCGATGAGATCGCGGCGAGCTGCAGCGATGCCGGCGTCGAGCTCTTCCCGGTTCCCTCGCCCGGGCTTGCCGCGCCGCGCTACCTCGCGATCATGGACGAGCGCGGCGATCTCGCGCTGGCGATCTCGGACATGCGTGCGCTTGAAGCGCTCACCCCCGAGGCGCTGGACGCGCACGCCGCGGCGCTCGATGATGCCGCGCTTGTGGTGCTTGACACCAATCTGTCCGAGGAGACGATCGCGCATGTGCCCGAGCGCTGGGGCGACCGGCGCATCATGCTCGACACCGTCTCGGTCGCGAAAGCACCGCGCGCTCGCGGCGTTCTGGGCACGCTTCACACCCTCAAGACGAACGAGATCGAGGCCGCCTCGCTCACCGGCACCGCCCCGGGCGCCGTGGAGACCGCGGTGGACGCGCTTATCGCGGCCGGTGCCAGCCGGGTGGTCATCACCGGCGGCGTGGCCGGTGCGCTGTTCGCCTCGGGTGCCGAGCGCGTGCGCTTCGTGCCGCCGCCCGCCACGGTCGTGAACGCGACCGGTGCCGGGGACGCGTACATGGCGGGTCTCGTCTACGCCGAGCTCGCAGGTTTCGATACCGCGCACGCCGCGGCGTTCGCCTCGGCGATGGCAGCCCTTGCGCTTCGCAGCGAGCGCACCGTGAGCGACCGAATCGCCGAAGATGCTGCCCTTGAGATCATGGAAGGGATGTTGTCGTGACCGAACACCTGCTGATCGCTCCCGACGTTCGCGCCGCGCTTCATGCCGGCGAGCCCGTGGTCGCGCTTGAATCAACCATCATCAGCCACGGGTTCCCGTACCCGGCGAACCTCGAATGCGCGGTTGCCGCTGAGCTCGTCGCCAGGGAAGAGGGCGCCGTGCCAGCCACGATCGCGCTCATCGGCGGTGTCATCCGCGTGGGGCTCGACAGCATCGGCCTCGAGTATCTGGCAACGACCGCCGGCGTCGCGAAGGCGAGCCGGCGCGACCTCGCCACGCTCGTCGCTTGCGGCAGCGATGGCGCCACGACCGTCGCCGCCACGATGATGGTCGCCGCGATGGCCGGCATCCGCGTCTTCGCGACCGGCGGCATCGGCGGCGTGCACAGAGGTGCCGAGACGAGCTTCGATATCTCGGCCGACCTGGAAGAGCTCGCGCATACCGACGTCGCGGTCGTGTGCGCGGGCGCGAAGTCGGTGCTCGACCTCGGCCTCACACTGGAGTACCTCGAGACGCACGGGGTGCCGGTCCTCGGCTACCAGACCGGCGAGTTCCCAGCGTTCTACACCCGGACGAGCGGTTTCGGGGTTGACGCGCGTCTCGACTCGGCCGAGGAGATCGCCGCCGTTGTGCGCGCCCGACGCGAACTCGGCATCTCCGGCGGTGTGGTGGTCGCGAACCCGATCCCGGCCGAGCATGAGATCCCGCACGCCGAGATCGATGGCGTCATCGAGACTGCGCTTGCCGAGGCGGCTGAGCGTGGCGTGCGCGGCAAGGCCGTCACGCCGTTTCTGCTCGGCAGGATCCACGCGCTCACAGGAGGTGCGAGCGAGGAAGCGAACAAAGAACTCGTGTACAACAACGTGCGGCTTGCGGCTAAGGTTGCGGGCGCGCTTGCGGAAGGAGACCGGTGACGGACCCGAAGTCGCTCTCTCGGGAGCGTTTCGCCGAGCACGCCGATGAGTACGTGAAGAGCCCGACCCACGCGGCCGGCGCCGACCTCGACAAGCTCGTCGAACTCACGCACGCGCAGCCCGAGTGGGTCGCCCTCGACGTCGCGACCGGCGGCGGGCATACCGCCATCGCCGTCGCCCCGCTCGTTGCGGGGATGGTCGCGCTCGACCTCACGCCCGAGATGCTCGACGCGGCCCGTGGGCTTGCCGAGGAGCGCGGCATCGCGGGCATCGAGTTCGTTCTCGGCGATGCTGAGGCCCTGCCGTTTGCGGACGAGTCCTTCGACCTCGTGACCTGCCGCATCGCCGCCCACCACTTCCCTGACATCCAGCGCTCCGTCGACGAGGTCGCTCGCGTGCTTCGGCCGGGCGGACGCTTCGTGCTGCAGGACCAGTGCGTGCCCGAGAGCGCCGCATCGGCGGCGTTCGTGAACCTCTTCGATCGCCTCCGCGACCCCAGTCACAGCCGCGCGCTCTCTCAGTCCGCATGGGCCGAGGTGGTGCGTCGCTCGCGCCTTTCGCTCGGCGAGTCCGCCCACTTCGAGAAGCGGATGGCGCTCACCGAGTGGACGCGCATGCAGTCGTGCAGCGCCGAGACGGTAGTGCGCCTGCGCGAGATGCTGGCCGACGCCAGCGAGGTTGCCCTCGCGTGGATGGCACCGGAAGGCGACGGCGACGATCTTTCGTTCGTGATCCGGCAGCTCGTGTTCTGCGCCGAGAAGCCCTGACGCTTCCCGTGGGCGAAGTGCGACCGTTCGCACGCGGGTTCAGGGTTCGGGCGCGTCGTGCCGATACAAGCCCTGAAACCTTCGGTACGCGAACGGGAAGACGTACGCATGCTCAGTAGAACTCGACTCTGCCATACCGCATCGGTGGCCACTGCCGCTCTGGCGCTCGCATTCTTAATCGTGCTCCTCGCGGCTGTCCCCGCGTTCGGCGCGAGCGTTCCGCTCTCCATCGACGCCATGTCGCGTGGAGCGCGAGCCGTGGTCGTCGCCGACTGCATCTCGACCGTCTCTCGCGCAGTGAATCCATCCGTCGGTCCCCGCTCGGGCATCGTGACCGATGTCACCCTGAGCATCTCCGATGCCATCACCGGGACCTCCGGCAATACCGTCACCATCACGCAGCCGGGTGGCGAAGTGGACGGCATCGGCCTGGTTGTCACCGAGGTTCCCACATTCACTCGCGGCGGTCGCTACGTGGTGTTCCTCGGCGCGAACGGCCAGGTCTTCGGAGCTGCCCAGGGCGCGCTCGCGCTCGCGGGCGACCGCGTGGGCTCTTCCCGGGAGCCGCTTTCCTCCCTCAAGCGCCGTGTGCGTGCGGCGACCGGCACCTCGATGACCCTCGCCGAGACCCTCGCCGAGACCGTCGTCGCCCGGGCCGCCGATGCGGCGGCCGCAGTCATATCGCCGCTTGCGACGCCGGCTATCTCGGCCATGTCGCCCTCGGATGTGAGCGCGGGTACCGGTGACGCAGTGACGATCTCGGGCACCGGCTTCGGCGCGATGGCAGGAAGCGTCGCGTTCTACTGCGATTCAGAGACCGTTGTTCTGGCGAGCGTAGACTCCTGGTCTGACACGTCTATCACCTGTGAGGTGCCGGTAAACGCCAGCAGCGGTGCGGTCGCCGTCACGAACGGCTCCGGGCTCACGAGCGCCGGCTTCAGCTACGACGTCGGCTTCTCCTTCGGCGGATCGAGATGGGCACCGGGAACGCTCTCGGAGACCTACCGCATCAATCCGAACTGCGCGGACGCCACAACGGCCGAAGTCCCGCTTATCGACGCTGCTGCCGCGACCTGGAGCGCCGTGTCGAACTTCACTTTCGGCAACGGCGGGACGTGTGCGTCGACCGTCAATCCAACGCCGGGCACCGATGGCCACAACGACATCTACTGGGCGAGCAGCGGATTCACGTCTTCGAACATCCTTGCCTGGAACCGCTACTGGTACTACAGCGGCCCCTCGTACAACACGCTCGTGGAATCCGACATCGTCTTCAACGACGCCTGGAGCTGGAACAACGGCACGAGTGGCACCTTCGACATCCAGTCCGTTGCGGTTCACGAGCTGGGCCACTCGTTCTGCCTGGGCGACCAATACGGCCCCGGTGATGCAAGCGAGTCGAAGATCATGTACGGGATGATTCCTGCAGGCACGCAGCGCAGGACGCTCACGCAGGACGACATCGCCGGCGTCCGCTGGATCTACGGCTTCTCCGGCGACGCGACACCGCCGGAAATGGGTGCGGTCACGTCATCCACGCATCCCTCGGATGTCACCTGGTATCCGAACCACGACGTGACCTTCTCGTGGAATGCGACCGACACTGGAGCCGTCACCTACTCGTACGCACTTGACCACACCTCCGGTACACGACCTGACACCACGCCCCAGGGAGCGGCGACCACTTGCACGTTCAGCGGGCTTGCTGACGGCGAATGGTACCTCCACGTGAGCGCATGCGACGAATCGGGCAACTGGAGCGATCCGCAGGAGCGGCGAGTCCGTGTCGACGTCACCGCGCCGAGCGGGACGTTCACCTTGAACGGCGGCAGTGCCGAGACCAACACCACGACCGTGACCGTCGACTCGGCGGTGACCGGTGCGACGCAGATGCGAATCGCGCCCTACGGCACCACCTACGGGTCGTGGATCGCATACGCCGCGCAACGCACGATCTCGATAGCCGAGGCCGAGGGCACCGCAACGGTGGCCGTGCAGTACCGGGATCTCGCGCTCAACACGCTCACCACTGAGCGAACGATCGTCTACAACCCGGCAATGCGGGCATTCAGCTGGGTCGAGATCGCGGGCTCAGACCGGTACGCCACGGCGCTCGCCGTCTCCAGGGCGGCATTCGCCGCTGGCTCCTGTGACACCGTCATCATCTCCACCGGAGCGAACTATCCCGACGCGCTCGGTGCAGGCGGGCTCGCCGGTGCCGCGAAGTGCCCCATACTCCTCGTGAAGCCCACGGGCGGACTCTCCTCGTACGTGCGCTCGGAGATCGTGCGCCTTACCCAGGGTCACACCACCCGGAAGGTCTACATCACGGGGAGCACCGTGGTTGTCTCGGCACAGACGGAGGCGGACCTCAAAGCGCTTGTGGGCAGCGCGAACGTGAAGCGGCTCGGGGGCAAGGACCGCTACGCCACGGCGAACCTCATCGCACGCCAGGTGAAGACGGTGCTCTCAGCGAAGGGGACGCCGTATTCGGGCAAGGCGTTCGTCACCACGGGTCAGGACTTCCCGGATGCGCTGCTGGCTTCACCGGTTGCCTATGGCGGCGCGCGGCCGATCCTGCTCGTGGGTCGCTCTGGAGCGGATGCGGCTCTGCGCGACACGATTACGGCTCTCGGTGTGACCGAACTCGACATCGTCGGCTCGACCACGAGCGTCCCGACCGCTGTTCAGACTGCACTTGCCGGCATGAGCGGCATCACCGTCAGACGCGTCGCGTCCGCCACCGACAAGTACTCGATGACCGTCGCGTTCACCCGGTGGGCAGTGGCCGAGGAGGGATTCTCGTTTGCGAATGTGGGTGTCGCGACCGGTGCCACGTTCCCGGACGCGGTTGCCGCAGGGCCGCTGCAGGGCTCATCGAAGTCGCTCGTGGTGCTCACGCCGCCGACGTATCTCGATTCCAGGATCCGCACGCTGCTTCAGGCGAACTACGACGACGCGGCGCACGTGCGATTCCTCGGCTCGACCGCCGCGGTCACCCAACCCGCGCGCAACGCGGTCATCGCTGTCCTCAAGTAGCTACCAGAGCCGGTAGACACCGTCTCGCTCTTCGAGCGTCGCGGGGAAGCCGAAGAGCGTCGAGATCCGCTCGGATGTCATGACCTTGTCCTTTGGGCCGTCAGCCACGATGCGCCCGTCTCGCAGCATAATGACGCGCGAGACCTGCGGGATGATGTCGTCCACGTGATGCGTGACGAGCAGAAGCGAGCGCGTCGGGGTGGCAAGCTCGCGAAGCGTCTTGAGGAAGCTCCACGTGGCGTGCGGGTCGAGACCATCGCACGGCTCGTCGAGCACGAGCGCGGCCGGGTCGTGCACGAGCGCACGCGCGATGAGCGCCCGTCGCGCCTCGCCGGTCGAGAGCGTGTCCATCGTGCGCTCCGCGTTCGCTGAGACGCCGAGGAGCACCAGGAACTCCTCGGCACGGGCGCGCATCGGCTCGGTGAGCTCAGGATCGCGGTACAGGCCGATCGACCCGAAGTAGCCCGAGAGCACCGCGTCGCGCACGGTCACACGGCGGTCGTACTCCTCCTGAAGCACGTTGGAGACGACGCCAAGAAGGCGCCTGGCCTCCATCAGGTTCCACAGCGCACGGCCGCGCAGCAGGACGCACGGGCTTTCCGGCCGGTAGACCGGCCGCACATCTCGCGTGAGCAGGCCCACGAGTGTCGACTTGCCCGATCCGTTCGGTCCGAGGATGGCGACGTGCTCGCCCTCGTTCAGTACGAGGTGGTCGATCTGCAGGATGGTGTGCCCGTCGCGCAGGACGGTGGCATTGCGGAGTTCGAGCAGCGGGATGGTCATGCGTCCATCGTAGAGGAATGTCAGGCGGAGCGCTTGGTACGGGCGACGTTCAGGTTCCTTGCCCTTGCTGAACGTGTGCCGCGGTGGCAGCTTTGGGTATCGCGCGATGCCCCGTTGACTCGCTGGCGACCACCGCAACGCCCTTGTACTACGATGACCTGTGGCTCAATTGCCATCCGGTAGAGCAGCTTCCCGGAGAGGCCGGTAGGCATGTCAGTCGGGCACGTGCTCGTTAGAATCGCTTGACGATGTCAGAACCAAGGGGCATTGTGTCGCCATGCCTGTCGCGGGGGTGGCGGGCCAACATGAGAAGAGGCGTGGCGATGGTCCGCACGATACTGCTGGTCGAAGACAATCCACAAAACCGTTACCTGGTGACGTTCTTGCTCGAGAAGAACGGTTACGAGGTCGTCGCGGCTGAGGATGGCGAAGAAGCCGTCAGTGCCGTCTCGGAGCATGTGCCCGACCTTATCCTTATGGATGTGCAGCTTCCAAAGCTCGACGGCTATGAAGCGACGCGCCGGATCAAGTCTGACGTCCGGTTCGCCGGGATCCCGCTCGTTGCGCTCACCGCCCACTCCATGAAGGGCGACCGCGGCAAAGCGATGGCCGCGGGGTGTGATGACTACATCACCAAACCCGTTGATGCCGACCAGCTGATCGGTCGCATCAAAGACCTGCTCGGCGATAGCGCGTAGGGGTGCGGTAAGAAGGCACCGCGCGCTATACTTTCGTCCCACGATGCTTCGGGACCGGGTTCCGGGCGACGGCATGTCGCGAACCTGGTCAGGTCCGGAAGGAAGCAGCCATAAGCGGCCGCTGCCGGGTGTCCGGAGCCCGGTCCGGAAGCATCGTCAACGGGCGACAGGGTCGGGCTCTTGTCAGCCCGACCCTGTATACTTCAAGGCGTCATGAATCGCATCGGGCGCCCGGCAGGAGGTACGATCTGTGGCGCATCAATCGTGGTACCGGACGTACCGGCCACAGAGCTTCGAGGACGTCGTCGGCCAGGCCCACATCGAGCGCACGCTGCGTAATGCCGTCGATGAGGATGCCGTGGCGCATGCTTACCTGTTCACCGGCCCTCGCGGGACGGGCAAGACGTCCACAGCGCGAATCCTCGCTAAGGCACTCGACTGCGAGAAGGGGCCTACCGGAACGCCGGACGGCACGTGCGACGACTGCATCGCGATCACAGCCGGCACGCACCCCGACGTCTACGAACTCGACGCCGCCTCGCGCACGGGCGTTGACGCCGTTCGCGAGGAGATTATCGGTCGCGTGAACTACGCGCCCACGCGGGGGCACTGGAAGGTCTATATCATCGACGAGGTCCACATGCTGTCCACCGCGGCATTCAACGCGCTGCTCAAAACGCTCGAAGAGCCGCCGACGCATACTGTGTTCATCTTGTGCACCACCCATCCGCACAAGGTGCCCGAGACGATCCAGTCGCGCTGCCAGCGGTTCGACTTCCACCGCTTGAGCGTCGAAGAGATCGCGTCCCGGTTGCGTTTCATCGCCGAGAGCGAGAGCGTCGAGGTTTCTGACGCAGCGCTTTCGCTGATCGGCAAGCATGCTCTTGGCGGGATGCGCGACGCGATCACCACACTCGAACAGCTTGCGTCGTTCTCGGGCGGGAAGATCACGCTCGAGGATGTCGAGGGGTTGCTCGGCGAGGTGGATGCTGAGGTGCTCTTCGAAGCCGCCGACCTCGTCTGTGACCGTGATGCGGCGGGCGCGTTCCGCTTCGTGGCCGAGCTCTCGGAGCGCGGGGTCGATATGACCGAGTTCGTGAAGGGCTTCGTGCGTCACGCTCGTGACCTGTTCGTCGTGGCGGCCGTGCCCGGAGCCGGCGAGGTCGTGGACGTGACCGCCGGTGATCGCACGCGCCTCGAGCGCCAGGCCCGCGGCTTCGGAACGGAACGGATCGTGCGTTTGCTCGACGTGCTCGACCGCCTGTCGAGTGAACTGAGGTACGCCGCCGATCAGCGTCTCGCCCTTGAGGTCGCGCTTACACGCATGGCTCGCCCCGAGACCGATCTGACCCTGGAATCGCTGGCGGAGCGGCTTGAGGCGCTGGAGTCCGGCGCCACGATCGCGCCACCCTCGCGTCGGGATGCGACCGCACCGCACGCCGCGTCCGCCACGCGGCCCGAGATGCCAGCACCGGCTGCGCCTTCGACGCCGCTCGACGCGCCGTCGGTGCCTGTCGAGCGCGGCACGCTCGACGTCGCTGCGGTCAAGCGGGCATGGCCGGAGATCCAGGCGGCTTTCAAGAAGCTGCGCCCGTCCCGCTCGCATCTGTTCGACGGGACCGAGATCGAGGTCTCCGGCGAGTCGCTGCTGGTCGAATTCGCGACGGATGCGCGGCTTGCGCTGGAGCTTGCAAGCGACGCCAAGACCATCCAGCTGCTTCGCCGCAGTATCGCTTCGGTGCTGGGCATGACGCCGCCGGTGGAGTTTCGCCTCGGCCGATCGGCCGGCTCGGACGCGCCCGAACCCGGTGTCCTCTCGCCGTTGATCGCGGCCACTGAGCCATCGGCCGTGGAGGCGGCGCCGAGCGATCCTGCCGAGCGGGAGCGTATGCTTATCGACGAGCTCGGTGCCGCAGTGGTGTCCGAGATTCCCAACGAAGAGAACGAATAGAACGCGGAGGTCCCACATGAAGCCCGGAAACATGCAGAACATCATGAAGCAGGCGCAGCACATGCAGACCGAGATGGCGCGAGTGCAAGAGGAGCTCAAAGACGAGAAGATCGAGGTCTCGGTCGGCGGTGGCGCGGTGAAGGTCGTGGTCACCGGTGATCTGGTGCTGAGCTCCGTCACCATCGATGCGGCCGCTGTCGATCCTGATGATGTCAGCATGCTTGAGGACCTCATCACGGCAGCCGTGAACGAGGGCATCCATCAGGCGCAGGACGTCGCCGGCCGCAAGATGTCCGCCGTCACCGGCGGGCTTGGCCTCCCGGGACTCATGTAGCGATGTCGTTCTATGCCGCCCCCATCGCGCGTCTGCTCGAGGAACTGGAACGGCTGCCGGGTATCGGGCCAAAGTCCGCGCAACGCCTTGCGTTCTACATCTTGCGTTCTGACGAGCAGTCCGCCGTCCGTCTCGCCGACGCCATCGTCGAAGTGAAACGCACGATCCATTTCTGTTCGCGTTGTTTCAACCTTGCCGAGGCGGACCTCTGCGAGATTTGCTCGGATCCACGGCGTGATGGGCACATCATCTGCGTTGTCGAAGAGCCGCGAGACGTCGTTGCCGTTGAGCGCACAGGCGAGTTCCACGGGCTCTACCATGTGCTGCAAGGGGCGATATCGCCCATCGACGGCATCGGCCCGGAGCAGTTGCGTGTTCGGGAGCTCATCGATCGCATCGGCGCGGGAGGCATCGACGAGATCATCGTCGCCACGAACCCGAACGTCGAGGGCGAGACGACCGCGCTGTACATCTCGCGGCTTGCGAAACCGCTCGGCGTTCGCGTCACGCGAATCGCGTCGGGACTCCCGGTTGGCGGCGATCTTGAGTATGCGGACGAAGTCACCCTGGGTAGGGCTCTTGAAGCTCGTCGGGAAATGTAGATTTCCAGGTTCTTGCTGCCGTTCACCGATGAATCGTTCCGCTCGGGGCGGCATACCGTCCGCACACCGCCTACACCCTCGTATCCTGATGTGACTCCCGGTCCCCCGCCGAACGCACCCGCACGTTTGGACCGGAGTCCGCACGCAACACCGAGGAAGGGGAGACCATGCAGCAGCTAACGGAGATCCGTTGGCATGCGCGAGCCGGTCAGGGCGCGGTCACGGCTGCCAAGCTCGTGGCCGAAACGGCGCTCGAGCTCGACCAGTACATGCAGGCGATGCCTGAGTACGGTCCCGAGCGGATGGGCGCGCCCATCAAGGCGTTCACGCGCATCAGCAGCGTTCCGATCGAGATCCACTGCAACATCGAGAATCCGGACGTCGTCGTCGTACTGGACGAGACGCTTCTCGCGATCGTTGATGTAGCCGAGGGAATCACCGATGAGGGTGTCATCATCGTCAACACCTGTAAGACGCCGGCGGATCTCCGAAAGGAGCTCGGCATGCAGGACAGCCCGGCCCGGGTGGCTTCCGTGGACGCCTCTGGCATCTCGCTCGCTACCCTCAAGCGAGATATGCCGAACACGCCGATGATCGGGGCGCTTGCGAAGGCGACGGGCCTGTTCGACGTGGCGCCCATCGTCGAGCACCTCACCAAGACCTTCGCCAAGAAGTTCAACCAGGACATCATCGACGCCAACATCGCGTCCGTGACCCGCGCGTACGAGGAGGTGTCCGTGGGATGAGCACGTGGGACGTCTCAAGTCTTGACGAGTGGAAGTCCGATAGGTTCCCCCTCGGCGCGGTCATTCCCGAGTCGGGCAACAGCCGCGATTACGTGACAGGCGGCTGGCGGAGCGAGCGTCCTGTGCGCGATGACGTTACGTGCACTCAGTGCCTGATCTGCTGGATCATGTGCCCGGATTCGGCGATCAATGCCGAAGATGAGAAGGTCACGACCTTCAACCTCGCTCACTGCAAGGGTTGCGGCGTGTGCGCCAACGAATGCCCTGCCGACGCCATCACCATGGTGCCCGAGGGCTGCGACCTTCCGGAGGTGAAGTAGAGATGCCAACCCAGAAGACTGTTGCCGCCACCGGTAACACCGTGGTTGCCGAGGCCATGCGCCAGTGCGCGCCCGACGTCGTTGCCGCGTACCCGATCACGCCTCAGACCACCATCGTCGAGGAGTTCGCCGCGTTCGTGGCCAAGGGCCGCGTCCACACCGAGTATGTCACTGTCGAGTCGGAGCACTCGGCCATGAGCGCCTGCGTGGGCGCCTCGGCAGCCGGCGCCCGCGTTATGACGGCTACCTCCTCACAGGGCCTCGCCCTCATGTGGGAGGAGCTGCACATCGCCGCCGGCATGCGTCTGCCGATCGTGATGGCCAATGCGAATCGTGCCCTCTCGGCACCGATCAACATCCACTGCGACCACAGCGACATCATGGGCGCGCGAGACACCGGCTGGGTCATGCTGTTCGCCGAGACGGCACAGGAGGCGTACGACAACACGATCATGGCCGTGCGGGTGGCGGAGAACGATGACGTGCTGCTACCTGTCATGAGCACCCTTGACGGCTTTATCACGACGCACTCCATTGATCGCGTCGAGCTCATGGACGACGAATCGGTCAGCGCTTTCGTGGGCGAGTACGTGCCCAAGTACCCGTTGCTCGATTTGGAGAACCCGGTCACGCACGGTTCGTTCGCTGGTCTCGACGGCCCGTTCTTCGAGTTCAAGAAGGCGCAGCGAGAGGCGATTGAGCGTTCTCGCAAGGTGATAAACGATGTGGGTGCCGAGTTCTCGAAGCTTTCCGGTCGTCCGTTCGGCATGATCGAGACGTGGGGCATGGAAGACGCCGAAGTCGCGATCATCGTCTTGGGTTCGACAGCTGGCAACGTGCGACACGTCGCCCGCGGTCTGCGCGATGCGGGCATGAAGGCCGGTGTCGTGAAGGTGCGGTGCTTCCGGCCGTTCCCCTTTGCCGAGATCGCGGAGGCGCTGCTTGGCGTGAAGGCCGTCGCGGTCATGGACCGCGCCGAGTCGTTTGGCGCCGAGGGCGGTCCGCTCTTCCTCGAAGTGAGGAGCGCCCTGTACGACAGCTCCGAGCGGATGCCGGTCATCGATTACATATACGGTCTCGGAGGCAGCGACGTGAAGCTTGAGCTTATCGAGAGCGTGTACAAGGACCTGACCGATATCGCCTCGGGCGTTGAAGCGCCGGCCGGTCTCGTTTATCTCGGCACCCGTTAGGAGGTGACGCACATGGCAAACTTGAAGGAACTCACCCATCGTGAAGACCGTCTCGAAGGCGGCCATCGGCTCTGCGCCGGGTGCGGCGCTTCGATCGCCGTGCGTCAGGTGCTCCTCGGCGCGGGCCTCGAGCCTGTCGTTGTGGGTTGTGCCACCGGCTGCCTCGAGGTCTCGACCACCATCTACCCGTACTCGGCGTGGAAGACCCCGTTCATCCACAACGCGTTTGAGAACGCCGCCGCAACCGTGTCGGGCGTTGAAGCCGCGTTCAAAGGCCTCAAGGCTGCGGGCAAGATCCCGGCCGACAAGCGGGTGAAGTTCGTGGCTTTCGGCGGCGACGGCGGCACATACGACATCGGTTTGCAGTCGCTGTCCGGCGCGATGGAGCGCGGGCACGACATGGTGTACGTGTGCTACGACAACGGCGCGTACATGAACACCGGCATCCAGCGCTCATCGGCCACACCGAAAGGCGCCTGGGCAACCACCGCGCAGGTCGGCGCGGCACAGCAAGGCAAGCAGCAACGCCGTAAGGACCTCACTGCGATCATGGCCGCGCACAACATCCCGTACGTCGCTCAGGCGTCGATCAGCCACTGGAAAGACCTCACCAACAAGGCCGAGAAGGCATTCGCCGTGCAGGGCCCGGCGTTCATCAACGTCTTCGCGCCATGTCCTCGCGGTTGGCGGATTCCGTACAACAAGACGGTCGAGATCGCGAAGTCGGCCGTGCAGACGGGTTTCTGGCCGCTCTTCGAGGTCGAGGACGGTGTGTGGCGACAGACCGTCAGGGTGGTCAATCGCAAGCCGATCGAGGAATTCCTCAAGCCGCAGGGCCGCTTCAAGCACCTGTTCGCTCCGGGGAACGAGGCTCTGCTCGCCGAGATGCAGAGCGATGTCGACCATCAATGGGACGCACTTCAGTCGCGCTTCAACTGTTCGTAGCCGTACCGGCCGCGTTGTGCACTTCTCACGGGGGCCTTCGGAGTCGTCCGGGGCCCCCGTGGTGTTAGAATGACGCCGTGCCTACTGGCGCTGGGAGAGGACGGTCGATGGCGTCTCGCAAGCGGTATCTGCTTTCGGCCCTGACGGTCGTGCTCGTGCTCTCAGCGTGCGCTCCGGCTGACAAGACCGCCGGGTACAAAGCGAGCGAAACCGTCCGCGTATCGGGTTCTGGAACGTGCCTCCCGCTTCTGCGCATCTTGACCACGAGCTACTCCGGCGGGGATGTCGAGTTCACATACCTGCCAGGGCTTCATTCCGGCGGCGGCATCAAGGGTGTCGCAAACGGTGACCTCGAGATAGGCGCGGTCTCGCGTGACCTGACCACCGAGGAGAAGAAGCTCCACCTGCGCTACACGGCGCTCTCGCGCGACGGCCTTGTCGTGGCGACGCACCCGTCGGTACAGCTCGATGGCCTCACGTCACAGCAGGTGCGCGACATCTACCAGGGCACGTACGCGAACTGGAACGAACTCGGCGGCCCAGACCTGCCAATCACGATCCTGGATCGCAACGAGGACGAGTCGGCGAAGATCATTCTGCGGCAATACGTTCTTGGCGCGGACTTGAAGATAACGCCGAAGGCTGTGGACCTGTACTACGAACCGGACATGATCGAAGGGGTGCAGTCCACAGCAGGGGCGATAGGGTATTTCTCGCTCGGCTACGGACTCTCGCAAGACGTGCCGGTTCACATCCTCAAGCTGGACGGCGTGGAACCAACCGTCGCGAACATCGAGAACGGGACGTACAGAGTCGTGCGGCCGCTCGGCGTGGTGACCGGCGCCGACGCAGGCGAGCAGATCGACGGGTTCCTCCAGTGGGCAAGAAGCGCGAAGGCGGTGGAGCTGATCAAGAGCAAAGGCTTCGCCCCGGCGGAGTAGCCGACGCCGACGCTGATGCGACCCTTCGGCAGACATCTGCACAACCAGATCATCGTGCCGCTCGTGGCCGCGTCGATCGTCGTCGCGATCGTCGCGACGCTGGTCGCTTCCACGCTGATAGGGCGCATCACCCAGTCGTGGATCGATGAGAGCGTCGAGTCCGTCATCATCAACACGCGATCGCGGCTCGAAGAGACAAGCGTCGATCTGCAACGAAGCGCCAAGATGGCCGCGGAGGATTCGCGCCTCGTCGATGCCGCAAGCAAAGATGACGTGCAGCGGCTTTCCGGCGTGCTCGTCCTGCTTAACCAGTCGCTCGGGGCCGATAATCTCATGCTGCTCGATGATTGGGGCACGGTGCTCGCCTCCACCGGCCGGCTCCAGCTGATGCCAGGCGTATTGCCGCTCGGAGGAACCGATCGTGATCGGGTCGTGCTCTCGATGAGCCATCCCATCCTCATCCGCATCGGCCCGTCGTACACGCTGACCGCCCTGCAGCCTGTGAAGGGTCCGGGCGGGCGGACGTTCATGCTAGCGCTTTCTTCGATCGTCGACGACGCGTTCGTCCGCAGCGTCTCGGAGGGGTCGGTGGCCGTCGTCGGGATCTATGACAGCAGCGGCCGGCCTGTCGCGGTTCGTTCGATGCCGAGCGATTCCGGTCAGACTGCCGCCGCCCTGCGGCAGCCCGTTCCCGCGGTCAGGCAGGCGCTCGCGCAAATCGCCGAGAACAAGACGGTCCCCCTCTCGGCGGGGGGCGCGATGTTCAGCCTCAGGGCCGCCGTCATCTCGTTCAAGAACGACCCCACTGGAAGCTCAGCGTATCTCGTCGCCGCCATGCCGACAACCGTTGCCGAGCAGACGCGGCGCACGACAACGAACCTCATCCTCATGTGGTCGGCGCTCGCGGTGCTCGTGCTCCTGACCCTCAACTGGTGGGTTGCCAGGCGTGTTTCGGAGCCACTCGTGGAGCTCTCCGACAGCGTCGCTCGGGTAGCCGAGGGGGATTTCTCGGCAAAGGTCTCGTTCCGCGGGACCAACGAGATCACAAGGCTGGCCGATAACTTGAACGTTATGACCGACTCACTTCGAGAGCGCAGCGAGAGCCTCACGAAGAAGGTGCTGGAGCTCGCGACGCTCTACGAGATGAGCCGCTCGCTCGGCTCGACGCTGGACCTTGAGACGCTCCTGGACTTGGTCCTCGATTCGGCGATGCGGATCTTCAACGTCGAGCTCGGATACGTCACGTTGCGCGATCACGAAAGCGGGCAGCTTATCGTTCGGTCTTTGCGCGGGTCTTCTGCGCCCCGGCCAGACGAAGCGGCGGTTCGCGCCTCCATGCCCGAATGGGTGGTGCGCGAGGGGCGTCCTTTGATCTTCAACCCGCCGCGGGTGGGCGAGGAGCCGAACAGCAGGATCGACAGCGTGAGCGGCGCGCTTGCGGCACTCTGCGTGCCGCTCGTTTCGGCAGAGGGCACCATGGGTGCCATCACCGTCGGCAGCCGTGACTCGCAGCGCCGCTTCGGCAGCGACGACGTCCGGCTGCTGGCCACGATCGCGAACCACGTCACCATCGCTATCGGCAATATCGACCTCTTTTCGAGCCTGCAGGACGCGTATCTTGCCACGGTCCGGGCGCTTGCGGCGGCTGTTGACGCGAAGGACCCGTACACGCGCGGCCACTCCGACACGGTCGCCCAGCTCGCGATCGCGATCGGTGAGAAGATGGCGCTAGCGCCCGAGCAGCGCACGGCGCTTGAGATGGCGGCATACCTGCACGACATCGGAAAGATCGGCATCAGCGAGGATATCCTTCTCAAGGCTGGCAAGCTCACCGATGAAGAGATGGCCCAGATGCGGCACCATCCGCTTATCGGCGCGAACATTCTCAAGCCGATCGCGTTCCCCTGGCCGATCGCGCCGGTCGTCCGGCATCACCACGAGCACTACGACGGGCGTGGGTATCCGGCAGGGCTGAAGGGCGAGGAGATCCCGCTTCTCGCGCGCGTGCTTACGGTCGCCGATGCCTACGAGGCCATGGTCTCAGACCGGCCGTACCGCCGCGGGCGCTCGCAGGAAGACGCGATGCTCGAACTTCGCCGCTGCTCGGGCACGCAGTTCGACCCGCGCGTCGTCGAAGCGTTCATTCGCGTCCTCTCCGGTGATGGCGGACGCTTCGGCGCTCAGAGCGCGCCGAGTCCGGAGGAGTTCGGTCCGGAGGAGGCTGCCGCCGTGTTCGTCGCGGTCTATGACGGCATGTTCGCACGTTTCAGGCGTCTGGGCGGTCCGCGTCTTGCGGCGAACCTCGAACAGGACATCAATGAAGCGTTCGCGGAAGAAGGGCTGCCGTATATGCTCACGGCCGGCCACCTCGTCTACGACGCCAGCGATGAGGTCTCCGGTGCGCCTGCCTTGTATCAGATGCGCACGGCGATCGCAGCAGCCGCGGCGTTCATCGAGCGCACCGCCGGTGCAAGTCTTGTCAGCCAGTTTTACGCGGAGGCCATCGAGGCGCTTCCCGAGCGGATGAGGCGTCAAGCGGACCATCTGGGCCTGTGGCCGTAGGAGCCCGCCGAACGCTTCAGGCGGCGCGATTGCTGCTACACTATCTGCCAATGTCCAGCTGACCGGTGGGGATGGACCGCACCCCCGCGTACCCGGAGGTGCCATGGCACGGATCGTCCAGAAATATGGCGGCACATCGATCGGCACTCCCGACCGGATTCGCGCGGTCGCGCGACGGCTTATCGCGCGCAAGCGCGCCGGAGACGACGTCGTGGCTGTCGTCTCGGCCATGGGGCATGTGACCGACGAGCTCGTCGAGCTTGCCTCGGCGGTTTGCAGCGATCCACCCGATCGTGAGATGGACATGCTGCTCTCAACCGGCGAACAGGTGTCGATCGCGCTTCTGGCGATGGCAATCCACGCCGACGGACACGACGCCATCTCCTTCACGGGTCCACAGGTGGGGATCGTGACCGATCCCGTGCACGGCCAGGCGAAGATCCAGGAGGTCCGGGCGGAGCGCATCCTTGCGTCGCTCGCCGAAGGGAAGATCGTGATCGTCGCCGGGTTCCAGGGTGCCACCGAAGATGGGCAGATCACGACGCTTGGTCGTGGCGGGTCCGACACCACGGCCGTCGCCATTGCGGTTGGCACGCACGCCGACGTGTGCGAGATCTATACAGACGTTGACGGTGTGTTCACCGCCGATCCCCGGATCGTCCCGGCCGCGCGTAAGCTCGATAGCATCGGCTATGAAGCGATGCTCGAGATGGCGGCATCAGGAGCCGGGGTGTTGCAGCTGAGGAGTGTGGAGTTCGCACGCAATCACGGCGTGGTGATTCACTGCCGTTCGAGCTTCAACGATAATCCCGGCACCATCGTCAAGGAGGCCGATGCCAGTATGGAGCAGGCGATCATCTCGGGAGTCACGCACGACACCTCCGAGGCGAAGGTGACCATCCGCGACGTTCCCGATCGCCCGGGCGTGGCCGCGCTGGTGTTCACCGTGATGTCGGACGCCAACGTGAACGTGGACATGATCATCCAGAACGTCTCGGAGGACGGAACCACCGATATCTCGTTCACCTCGCCGAAGACCGATCTTCTCCGGGCCAAGCGCGCGGCCGAGCAGGTCGTCGCCGAACTCGGGGCCCGAACGTGGTCGGTTGACGAGTCCATCGCGAAGATATCGCTCGTCGGGGCGGGGATGAAGACGCATCCGGGAGTGGCGGCGCGGATGTTCCGTACGCTTGCCGAGGCAGGCGTGAACATCGACATGATCTCCACCTCGTCTATTCGGATCTCGTGCGTGATCGAAGCCGAGAAGGTCGGTACGGCTGTCAGGGCGCTCCACACCGCCTTCGGTCTGGACAGCGACGCTGTCACCGTCGAGGTGTCGCCGGGCTGCGGAATGGGGGACTGAGCCATGGCGTGGAGGAAAGCGATGCCGTCGAACCCCGTGGTGGCCGTGGCAGGCGCGACCGGGGCTGTGGGCGTGGAGATGCTCAAGGTGCTCGCGGGGCGGAGCTTCCCAGCGTCACGCGTGATCGCGCTGGCGTCGTCGCGCTCGGCAGGCAAACGCGTGCCGTTCGGTGCCGGGGAGCTCGTGGTCGAGGAGATGACGTCATCGAGCTTCGAAGGCGTTGACATCGCGCTCTTCTCGGCCGGCGCGGACGTGAGCAGGCGATTCAGGGACGCTGCCACCAACGCGGGATGCGTGATGATCGACAACTCATCGGCGTTCCGCATGGATGACGACGTGCCGCTCGTGGTGCCCGAGGTCAACCCCGGCGATGTCGGGTGGCATTCGGGCGTGGTGGCGAACCCGAACTGCTCAACGATCCAGATGGTCGTCGCGCTCAAGCCGCTTGCCGATATCGCGCCAATCACGCGCGTGGTCGTTGCGACGTATCAAGCGGCTTCAGGGGCCGGTCAGGCGGCGATGGACGAGCTTTACACACAGAGCCGTGAGTTCCTCGCCGGCCAAGAGCTGCATGTCCGGCATTTCGCGCACCGGATCGCGTTCAACTGCATTCCGCACATCGACGTATTCCTCGGCGACGGGTCCACGAAAGAGGAGTGGAAGATGGTCGTTGAGACGCAGAAGATCATGCACGCCCCCGAGATCCGCGTCGCTGCCACGTGCGTTCGAGTGCCGGTATTGCGCTGTCACTCGGAATCGATCGCGGTGGAGTTCTCGGCGCCGGTTGCGCTGGATGCCGCGCGGGACGCCCTGCGAGCGGCCTCCGGTGTGACCCTTATCGATGACCCTGCCGAGAGCAGCTACCCCATGCCAGCCTTGCTTGAGGGCACGGACGAGGTATTCGTGGGGCGGCTGCGTGCAGACGGCAGCGTCCCGAACGGGCTTCAATTGTGGTGTGTCGCGGACCAACTGCGCAAAGGCGCGGCGTTGAACGCGGTTCAGATAGCCGAACTGCTACTGCAGCGCTACTATTAAGGAACGCGAAGAGGGGTGCGGCCGGACCCGACATTCAGCATTGGGAGGACCATATGGCCGAAGGCACCGTGCTCATCGTCGAGGATGACGTGACGATTGCGCGATTCGTTGAACTCGAGCTTCAGCATGCCGGGTTTGAAGTCCTGCGGGCAGGAGACGGTCCCACGGCCGTTGAGCTGCTTGAGAGCAATGATGTCTCGCTCATCATCCTCGACCTGATGCTCCCGGGTATCGATGGACTGGACGTTGCCCGGCACGTTCGCAAGAAGGGCTCGATGGTGCCGATCCTGATGCTGACGGCGCGTGCGGAGACCCACGACGTGGTTTCCGGTTTCGAGGCTGGAGCCGACGACTACCTCCGCAAGCCCTTCGAGATCCCCGAGCTGCTCTCACGCGTGCGCGCTTTGCTCAAGCGGTCTCGCGCCGCGGGGACTCAAACGCCGTACGAGGCCTCTGGCGTTCGGATTGACCCCGAGAAGCGTGAGGCGTCGATCGGGGGCACGTCGCTGGATCTGACAGCAAAGGAGTTTGACCTGCTCGCTTACCTCGTTGGGAACGCAGGGCGGGTGATTTCCCGTGACGAGATCTTGGCGTCGGTCTGGGGCGGGCATCACGCGACGGACAGCAACGTCATCGAGGTCTTCGTGTGCCACCTGCGCACCAAGATCGGGGACAAGGAGAACAAAGTCATTCAGACGATCCGAGGAGTCGGCTACTTCTTTGCGAGGGGCTAGTTGCGCCCTCTTTCGATACGGGCGCGCGTGCTGTACCTGGCGATCGTTTTCGCGCTGCTTATGGTCGGAAGCGTGACGCTGGCGACGTACTTCTTCATCGCCGATGGGATGGCTGAGTCGGCGCAGAGCACTACCTGGCGTCTGGCCCGTCTTGCATCCGAGGGAATCGCTAAGGCGACGACTTCGGCCAAATTGACGGCGGCTTCCGAAGGACTTGTCGGGCAGGAGCGCGAACAAGAAGCGCTGCGTCTTCTCATGCGCTCAGTGCCCGACCTGTTCACGGTGGCCGGTGGCGAGGATGGGGCCTTCGCGCTCTACGTCAAGGAATCATCCGCTCAGCCGCTGCAACTCGTTTGGTTCAGTGACGATCGCGGCATTGTGAACGACCCCAACGGGCGCATGCGGGCGCTTGCGAACCGTCAGCCGCTCCAAACGAGCCCGGCTGACAGGGACCTGCTGACAGGCATGTTCACACGAGCGGACCTGGGCGTTCACGTCGTCCATGTTCCGCTTGATCTCCCCGACAACACCGTGGGCGTGATGGACGTGATCTACCTTCCAACGCGCGAGGAGGGCATTCTTGACTCGGCGCGGCGGCCGATGTCTATCGTCAGTGTGTTTGCGGCGATCATAGCCATCGCCATGATGCAGTTCATCATGGGCCGGGTGCTTTTGCTCGTCGACAACCTGCGGACCGCCGCCGAATCCGTCGACGCCGGGCAGCTCGACGTTCGGCTGCCCGAAGACGGCGAGCACGAGGTCGCCGAACTGGCGCGCTCGCTCAACGGCCTGATCGATCGTCTGAGCCGGCGCGCGGAGGCTCAGACGCGATTCGTGGCCGATGTCTCGCACGAGCTTTCCACGCCTGTCGCCGGCATCCGGGGCTACGTGAACATCCTGCGGGCGTGGGGTGCCGAGGATCCCGAAGTGCGTGAAGAGGCGATCGCCGCGATCGACCGCGAGTCGCGCCGCATGGCGCGCCTGTGCAGCGATCTGCTCTCGATGATCCGCAGCGAAGGCGTCCCCGATTTCCGCAGCGTACGATACGACATCAACGCGGCCAGTCGTGAGGTGCTAGCCGGGGCGGCAACACGCTATATCGGCAAGGAACTCGAGTTCGTGGGTCCGGACGAGGACCCTCTGTGGCTTTACGGCGACCCCGACCGCATCGAGGAGGCGCTGGGCATTCTTGTCGATAACGCCTGCAAATACACCGGCGCAGGCGGTCGTGTCCAGGTGAAGACGCGCCGCCATCGCGATCGTATCGTGGTAGAGGTGACCGACACCGGAGTGGGCATTCCCGAGGCGGATCTGCCGAGCATCTTCGAACGGTTCTACAGGAGCGATGCATCCCGGTCGAAAGAGACCGGCGGATTCGGCCTTGGTCTGCCCATCGCGAAACGCATCATCGACGCGGGCGGCGGTATGATATGGGTCCGCAGCAAGGTCGCCTCGGGCACGACGTTCACGGTCTCGCTGCCCCGAAATCGCGTGAAGGAATCCAAGGAAGTGACGTGAGCCGATCCCGATTCGTGGCGCAGGCGGGCATCATCGCCGCGGTCTACGCGGTCCTGACGTTCTTGATGATCCAAAGCCCGATCGGCTTTGGGCCGGTGCAGCTTCGTTTGAGCGAGGCGGTGACTGTTGTCGCGTGTCTTACGCCGGCGGGCATCCCCGGTCTCACGCTGGGCTCGGTGGTCGCGAACGCCGCGATGTTGCCACAGTTCGGGCCCGTAGCGTTGCTGGATGTCGTGTTCGGCTCACTTGGCACGCTGCTGGGGGCGATGTGGATGAGGCACTTCCGCGGTCGCACTCGCGTCGCGCTCCTCGGCCCGGTCGTGACCAACGCCCTGATCGTGCCCGCATACCTGCCGTTCGTGCTCGCCGCAACCGGGTTCTACGACCGCACGTTCTTCGGCTTGGATGTCGCGTCTTCGTGGCCGACGATGTACGCTTTCGGTGTGGTGACGGTTGCCGCCGGCCAGGTCGTGTCGGTCTACTTCCTCGGCGGGCTTGTGCTGGCGGCACTGCGCCGCCTGGGTTTCGAGCACATGTTCGGCGTGGCGCGGAAGTAACGGGGGGCTGATGGAGACTGTTCACGAACCTGGACCCAGCGGCGCGGGAGCGATGCAGGGCATGCTTCGAGAGCCGCTCATCTCGCACCGCAAGGATGCGTGCCGTGAATGTTGGGGCTGCGTACGTCTTTGCCCGGTGAAGGCCATCCGGGTCGTGGAGGGCCACTCGGAAGTCATTCAAGAGAAGTGCGTGTCGTGCGGCCTGTGCGTCAACGAGTGCGGTGCTCACGGTCATGTGGTGAGGGATGACACGCCGATCGTGCTCGAGTTGTTGAGGAGCGGGCGTCGCGCGGTGGCGTTGCTCGCGACTGAGTTCATCTCGGCCCTCCATCCGATGACCGTGCCGCAGATCGAGCGTGCGCTTTCGGTGCTCGGCTTCTATTCGGTGGAGAGCACGCTTCTGGGCGAAGAGATGGTTGCGCAGGAGTACGAACGGCTGCACGCCCGTGAGGACGCGCTCTTCGTCATGCGCTCGACCTGTCCGGTGGTCGTGGATTTCGTGCGGAAGTACTATCCGGCGCTCACGCCCGCTCTGGCGCCGATCGTACCGCCGTACGTCGCGCAAGCCCGTCTCATCCGCTCGCTGTATCCGGACGACGTTGCGATCGTTTATGCGAGTCCGTGCTACGCGCGCAAAGACGAGGTGTACGATCCCGAGTTCGGTGGCGCCGTTGACGCGGCCATTGACTTCACCGAGCTCAGGACGCTCATCGTTCAGGCCGAGCACCGCCCCGCGCGTGCTCGGGCAGCCGAGCCGAGCTCGCGCCGGCCCGTCGTCTTCAAGGAAATCTCGCTCACGGACGGGTTTCCCCGGCAGACGCTCGTCTCGCGCGACATGACGAACCAGCAGGTGCACGTCGTAAGAGGCATCAAAGCGCTGGACCGGCTCCTCGCGGCGATGAGTTCGGGAGAGACCGCGCCGGCGATCGTCGACATGCTCAACTGCGAAGGCTGCATCGACGGCCCGGCTGTCAGCCCCGGGCTTTCGCTGTTCGCGAAACGCACGATCGAGTCGGCCGCCCGGGAGATGCCGGGCACGACGCGTGTGAGCACGCGATCCCTCCTCGGGGTCCTGCCCTCGGTCGACCTGGTGCGTTCGTTCGCGGCGGATCCGGTTCGTATTCCGCGTCCCAGCGATGCGCACGTCGACGATGCGCTTGCCGAGGGCGGGTTCACGTCGCGCGCGAGCGTTCTCGATTGCGGCGCGTGCGGCTACCACACCTGTGTCGAGCATGCCACGGCGATCCTTGGCGGCGATTCGTCCTGGGCGATGTGTTTTCCGCTCCAGCGAAAGCGGCTTGACGCTGCCGAGGAGACGCTCGAAGCGACGCGGACGCTCGATGCGCTCACCGGGCTGTGGAACCGCCGGGCGTTCGCGGAACGGCTCGGGCTGGAGGTGGCGCGCCACCGGCGCTACAAGGCGCCGCTTTCGCTCGCGCTTATCGATATCGACGCATTCGGCGCGCTGAACGATGCGCTTGGCGAGGCCGCCGGTGATCGCGTGCTGGTCTCCGTTGGCGGACTGCTCTCGTCCGAACTCCGATCGACGGACATGGCGGCGCGGTTCGTCGCCGATCAGTTCGCGGTGCTCCTGCCCGGCGTGGGGAAGACCGCTGCCTTCGCCGTTGCCGAGAAGCTGCGCTCCGCGATCCGGGAGGCGGATTTCGCGCACGCCGAGGGGTATACAGACGGTGGGCCTTTGAGCGTCTCGGCAGGTGTGGCAACCGCAGTCGACACCTTGTCGGACCCGATGAATCTGTTGGAGGCGGCGGCAGCCGCTCTGCAGGAGGCCATGGACGCCGGGAGGGACCAGGTGCGGCTGGCTCCCGGTTAGGGAGGAGCCATGCACGAGGCGCTGCTCTGGGAAGCCGAAGGCGAGCGGGTGCATTGCCTGCTCTGTCCGCACGACTGCCATATCGCTGCCGGTAAGACGGGGGTCTGCGGCGTTCGGGAGAACCGTCACGGCCGCCTCATCGCCCTCACGTACGGGATGGTCTCGTCGGTTTGCGTGGATCCGATCGAAAAGAAGCCGGTGTTCCATTTCCGGCCGGGCACAAAGGCGTTCTCGCTTGGCAGCGTCGGGTGCACTATGCGCTGCTCACACTGCCAGAACTGGCAGATCAGCCGCGCTGCGCCCGAGGAGGGCGGGCTGACGCCGCTTTCTCCCGTCGACGCGGTGCGCATGGCGCGCCAGTACGGCTGCGAGGGCGTGGCATTCACCTACAATGAGCCGGTCATCTGGGTCGAGTACGTTTTGGATACCGCGCGTGCGGCGAAGGACGCGGGTCTATACACGGTGATGGTCACGAACGGCTACATCACGCAGGCGGGCCTTGACACGCTCGGGGAGGTCATCGACGTCTGGCGCGTCGACGTAAAGGGCTTTAACGACCGCACGTACCGCACCCTGTGCAAGGTCCGCTCGGTCCAGCCCGTGCTGGATATGGCGGTGCGGGCGAAGAAGACCTGGCAGATGCACGTGGAGGTCGTCACAAACGTCATCCCCACGATCAACGACGACGAGGAGACGATTCGCGGGATCGCGGCGTGGATCGCGCGAGACCTGGGTCCGGACACGCCCTGGCACATCACGCGTTTCTTCCCGTACGTCGAGCTCGCGCACCTGCCACCCACCCCGATCGGGACGCTTAAGCGTGCGGTCGAGATCGGTGCCGAGGAAGGGCTGCACTTCGTCTTCCTCGGCAATGTGAACGATTCGGGCACCGAAGACACACGCTGCCCGGCGTGTGGCCGGACCGTGATCGAGCGCGACGGCTACCTGGTGGTCACGACCAACCTCGATGGCGGCAGCTGTGGCAGCTGCGGCCAGCCGCTCGGGTTGGGGCTGTGAGCGGCGTGCCGGTACAGCCGGTACTGCTCTTCTTCGACTACGCTTGACCGTTCTGCTACGTCGACCGGTTCCGGTACGAGCAGCTGAGTGCGGAGTTCGGCGTCCCTGTCATGCCGATTCCTTTTGAGCTGCGGCCCGACATGCCCGAGGAAGGTGTCTCAGCATCCGGAAGCGGGTTGAGCCATCCGGAGCACGTCGAGGCGCAGCTGCTACGGCAGGCCCGTGAAGCCGGTGAGCCCATGGTGCTGCCCGACCACCTGCCCAAAACACATCTGGCGATCTTGATGGCCGAGGTGGCGCGCGACCACGGCGCGGCTGTTCATGCCGCTGTCCATGCGGCGATTTACTCGGCGTATTTCGGCGAAGGTCGCGACATCGGGGACCGGACGGTCCTGCTCGGCATCGCGCTGCAGCAGGGGCTGCAGGATGCCGAAGTGATCGCAGCGTGGAAAGCCGACACGTACGAGGAGCGCCTGCGTGCCTTTGCCCAGCTTGCGCTGAGCCTGGGCGTGGGCACGACGCCGGCGGCGTTTGCATGCTCGCGTCTCATGCTGGGGACGCAGCCGTATCGCGTGATGCGAGAGGTCATGGCGCAGTGTGCGCGAACGACTGACGACCGCACACGCGCAGAGCGTGCCCGGGGGGTATGATTGTCGCTGTGCGTCAGACCAAAAGAGGCAGAACAGAAGGAGTCCCACGTGGAACCGTGCGTCGTCATACCGACTTTCTGGACCCGTAGGCGGGTTCGTGGCGGTGACCAGGGACCATTCGTCTATGATCACCCGACACCCATCGATGACGATGGCATGCTGCCTGGTTGTCTGCGCTCGCTCGAGTCCGTGCGTGGCCTCGGCAAAGTCGTCGTCATCGTCGCCGCGTCATCCGCCTCGATCGAGCACGAGGCCGAGGACCGCGTCCGCGGCATCCTCGCCGATTTCCCCGCCCTTGACTCGCTTGTGGTCGGTCCCGCCGAGATGGGCTCGCTGCACCGGCGCATGGAGCAGCTGGAATTCGCGGACGTGATACCCGGAGTGGGGCTCGCAAGTTACGGCGGGGTGCGCAATGTCGGCCTCTCAGTGGCTGCGACCCTTGGCTGCGACCTCGTGGTGTTCGTGGACGACGACCAAATCATCACGGATCCCGGATTCCTCGAGATCGCCGCTGAAGGCATCGGTGAGACGACGGCCGGTGGCAAAGTCGTCCTCGCGAAGAGCGGGTACTACACCGATGAGGAAGGTCGCTATCAGGTGGCGGGTACGGCGCCATGGTCGGACATGTTCTGGCGTCAGGACGATGCCTACAATGAAGCGCTCGCAGTCGTAGCGGCACCGCCGCGGATTCGGCCGAGCGCCGTCGCGTTCGGCGGCTGCCTCGCGATTCATCGCGACATGTTCATGAACGTCTCATTCGATCCGTGGGTCGTTCGCGGAGAAGACATCGATTACGTCATCAACACGCGCATGCACGGTGGCGATGTGTTCCTGGACGGCGAATGGTCGGTCATCCACCATCCGCCCGCCTTGCCGAGCGAAGCTCGAGCCTTCCGGCAAGACGTGTTCCGTTTCATCTATGAGCACCGCAAGCTCGAGTTCTCCAAGTCGCAGGTGGACCTGCGGCAGGTGACACCCGACTCGCTCGAGCCGTATCCGGGCCGCTTCGTCGACTCCTCCATCGGCTGGCGTGCGAGGGTGACCGCTGTGCTGCGAGCGCTCCACGGCCACGAGCGCAAGGAGTACCTCGGCATCGCGCGCACGGCGGTTGCCGCCGCGTCATCGTTTGCCAGGGACAACTGCGAGCGGTACTTCGTGTTCCAGCGTCGCTGGCCGCTGTTCACGGACAGGCTGTGGGAAGACGTCGCGCTCAAGCCGCTGCTCACCGGCGAGCGCAGGGTCGATCGCAGTGCCATCACCGGGCGCTTCCCGGTCATCCGGACGGACTAATGGGCGCGGCGCAATCCCTGCTGGCCGTCACGATCGGCTTCGTTTCGAGCGTGCTTTCCGGGCTGTTCGGGATCGGCGGCGGTATCGTGACCACGCCGGCCATCCGACTGCTGCTTGGCCGTCCGGCACTCATAGCGGTCGGAACGCCTCTTCCGGTGGTCCTGCCCACGGCTATCGCCGGTGCCTGGTCGTATCATCATCGCGGGCTGGTCGATATGCGTTCCGGGATCATCATGGGGGCATGGGGAGCGGGAGCGTCGGTCGCCGGCGCGCTCGCCACGCGCATCGTCGGCGGCACGTTCCTCATGTATGCCACGGCCGTGGTGATCGGCTACATGTCGATCGACATGATGTTCCTCGCGCTGCGCACGCCTACCGCGCCGCCGGAGCTGGTGGCGCTCCCCGCCGAGCCGCACCGTGTCGTGCAGCACCGCTGGTGGGGTCTCGCGGTCTTGGGCGTGACCACCGGACTGTACTCGGGCTTCCTGGGGCTCGGCGGTGGCTTCATCGTTGTGCCCGCCCTGGTGCGCTGGTTCGGTTTTGACATCAAGCGAGCCATCGGCACGTCGCTTGTCGTCGTCACGCTGCTTTCGATCCCCGGCAGCATCACGCACACGCTTCTCGGGCATGTCGATCTTGGGCTCGCGGGACTGCTGGCACTCGGGGTCGTGCCCGGCGCGCTCATCGGCGCGAAGATCACAGCGATCGCGGGGGAGCGTGCGATCAAGATCGCATTCGCGGTGCTGTTGCTGCTGGTCGGCGTCTCGCTTGCGCTTGCCGAGGCAGGCGTGTTGTGATTCGCTTGCACGCGATGCGAACCGCTGGCGAACGCGACCTCGGAGCGGTTTGGGGCGCTGTGCGCCCGACGCGCACCTTCGCCGGCCGCGCGGAATTCGAAGCCGCCTGGCATGAGGCGCCGTGGCGCGTTCAGGTGAGCGAAGCGGGCGACGCTGCGCTGCTGGGCGCGTGGCGCGATCATTCGCGGCTGCTTGCGATACAGGGACTGTGGTGCGCCGAGCGTGACATCCCCGCGATTATCGGGGACGTCGTTTGGCTCGCGCGGACGCACGGCTTCGAGGGCGTGCTGAGCCCACTTGTTCCGGAGAGCATGGTCCAGCCGTACCTGGCTGCCGGGATGGAGGTCATACACCGGGGGATCACCCTGCGCCTCGACAGGGCGGCTGGCACCGCGCCCACGGCGGTGGACGGGGTCGATCTTTCAGTTGCCGGGTTGCCTGACGTCGCGGCGATAGCGGCTCTCGACAGCACGTGTTTCGATGCGTTCTGGCGGTTCGACGCGCGTATGCTTCGCGGCTATCTCGTGTCTGAGCGCGCGGTCGTGGCCGTGCGGGGCGCTTCGGTCATCGGCTATACTCTGTGCACCGTCAACCGGGGCGAAGGCATGCTCGGACGCCTGGCGGTACTGCCCGAGGAGCGGGGCCACGGTATCGGCTCCCTGCTGCTCGGCGACGCGGTGGCGCACATGGCGCGGGCTGGCGCCCGGGCTGTGACGCTTTATACGCAGGAGGAGAACGTGCCGTCACGTGCGTTGTACGCTAAGAGCGGGTTCCGCGAGTTGCTCGGCGCATCGTGCTTTCTCGTTATGGCAGTGCGCTGATGCCGGGTCCTGGGGCACTACGATCGATATCGAGCCGTAGGGCCTGGGTCATCGATCTCGTGCTCATGTTCGCCACGTTCGTGATCGGCATCGTGGCAGCGGCATCGCTCGTCGTCGACGTCCCGCGCCCGGTCTTCACAACGGTGGTGGCCGGGCTTGTCCTCGTTGCGATGGGATCCGTCGTGGGGCGGTTCGTTACGCGCCCGGACCACCTGAAGGCGCTGCAGTCGCACCAGATCCTTGAGATCGCCGACCGCAGCCTTGCCTATCTGCGGCGTGGACTCGATCAAGAGACCGCGCAGGCGGTTTGCCGGCTTGCGTTAGCCCAGACTGAGGCGGCGGCTGTTGCGATCACGGATACCGAGCGGGTGCTCGGATTCGCGGGCGTCGGCGAAGATCATCACGAAGTGGGCGGCCCCATCCTCACGCGCGCTACACGCGAGGCGATCGAGACGAACGAGCACCGCATCCTGGCGACGCGCGAAGAGATCGGCTGCCCGCGCGCGGGCTGTCTGCTTCGCGCAGCGATCGTGGTGCCGCTGCTGATCAGGAGTCAGCCGGTCGGCACGCTCAAGTTCTACTACACCACACCGCGATTGCTCAACGAGACGCAAGTCACGATGGTGGAGGGGCTCGCGCGCCTTCTCTCGACGGAGCTCGAACTCTCGGAACTCGAGCGCCAGACCGAACTCGCCTGCCGGATGGAGCTCAAGGCGCTCCAGGCACAGATCAATCCACATTTCATGTTCAACACCATCAACACGATCGCGAGCCTCATCCGAACCGATCCGCCGCAGGCCCGGGACTTGCTCAGGGAGTTCGCACGGTTCTACCGACGCACACTTGAGGAGAACGAGGAGCTCGTGCCGCTCGAGCGAGAACTCGAGTACGCGCGCAGCTACCTGGTCTTCGAGCACGCCCGGTTCGGCGATCGCATTCAGGTCACCGAGGATGTCGATGCCGACGCGAGCCGAGCCCTCGTGCCAGCGTTCATCGTCCAGCCGCTGGTCGAGAACTGCGTGCAACACGGCATGCGTCCCGATGGGCCGCTGCACATCTCGGTGAGCGCGCGGCTTCTGGGCACATCGCTCATCCTCTCGGTCGCGGACGACGGCGTCGGTATCGCCACGAGCGTTCTCCCCCGCATCCTTGAGGCTGGCTATGGCAAGGGGCTAGGCATAGCGCTCAAGAACGTGGACGATAGGCTTCGAGGACGCTTTAGTAGTGGCAGCGGGCTCAGCGTTGTGAGCGAGGAAGGGATCGGGACCACGGTCACCGCGACACTCACGCTGGCCGACACCCCAACCGGTGAGGGTGACGATGCTTAAGGCACTGGTGGTAGACGACGAGGCACCCGCCCGTTCAGAACTCCGTTTCCTCCTTGAGGACGCGGGCGGCATCGAGGTGGTGGGCGAGGCTTCCAACGCGCCCGAAGCGCTGCAGCTCATCAAGGCGATCCCATACGACGTCGTCTTTCTTGACATCGACATGCCCGGGCTCTCCGGCATGCGGCTGGCCGAGGTCCTTGGCTCCCTCGATCGTCAGCCCGCGATCATCTTCGTGACTGCGCACAGCGAGCACGCGGTCAAGGCATTCGAAGTCGCCGCTACCGACTACCTTGTGAAGCCGGTCGAGGTCGAGCGCCTGCGGGCGGCTATCGACCGCCTGCGTCCTTCCGAGGAGGCGCCGGCGCGCGTCGAACGCATCCCTGTCGAGAAGGGCGGTCGTAAGCTTCTTCTGCAGGTGGACGACATCTACTACGTCATGGCGAAGGACGACTACTCCTACATCTATACAGCCGAGGAGCGCTATCTTTCCACGGCATCGCTGGCGCAGCTTGAGAGCAGGCTCGAGTCGCAGGGCTTCTTCCGCGCGCATCGGCGATTTGTGGTCAACCTGGCCCAGGTCAAAGAGGTCGTGCCCATGTATGGCGGGACCATGCTGCTGACGCTGAAGGACAAGGCAGGTACGCAGGTTCCGGCTTCGAGGCGCCGGGTACCGATGTTGAAGCGGGCACTGGGGCTGTAGCATCGTGCGAGTCGGGGTTATCTCGGACACACATGGGGTGCTCTCCGGTGACGCGCACCGCGCGCTCGCCGGTGCCGAGCGTATCATCCACGCAGGTGATGTCGGCGGCCAGGCCGTACTCGATGACCTCGCACGCATCGCGCCCGTCTCGGCGGTCGAGGGCAATACAGACCGCGGGTGGTCGCACGGCAGGCTTCCCGTGCGGCTCGTCGTGCAGTGCGGCGATCGTGGGATCCTGGTGGGACACAAGCTGCCGGAACTTGTTCGCGGGGGAGTACCGGAGGGCGTGCACATCGTAGTCTACGGCCACACACACGTTGCGGCCGCTCGCGAGATCGACGGCATCTTGTATGTGAACCCAGGCTCCGCCTGCCAGCCGAGAGACGGCTCTGCGCCCTCGGTGGCTGTCATCGACATCGCCGGTGAGCGGCTGAGCGTGCGGCACGTCTTCTTCTAGGCACCGCTCGGGGCCGGTTTCGCGGCGGTGAAGGCTTGTCGCGTGAACCGCACGCGGTCGTTTCGGTTCGTGTGGCCTGCCGTGGTTCCGTTCGCGGCTGTCATCGCGCCATACGCCGAGTTTCACCGACCGTCCGCGGTGAGATTCTCGTCAGCGTTTCGAACGTAACGCTACCCTTGTCGTGTCGGGTTCCGGTCACCTTCCAGCTCGACCGGGCGCGAAGTTCGCCGCGGAATAGCGGTCACACCGGGTCCCACCCCCAGGGGACCCGAGTGAGATAGGGGTGTCGGCTTTCAGTGAGCACTGAGGGCCGGCACCTCGCGTACTGCGGTTAACGAGTGACGTTGGCGATATCTTCCGCAAGCGCGGATACAACGCCATGCTCCGAGGAGGGCAGGTCGACGCGCATCACGCGCCGATCGTGTGCGGCGAGTGTCACCAGATCGCCTTCGGCCTGCGCGCGATGAAGCGCCGCCAGGCCGAACCGCTCGCCCGGGATCTCGAGGTCGGTGCGGTCCCGCGCGGTGATGAGCAGGAAGACGCCGGAGTTCGGACCGCCCTTGTGCAGCTGCCCGGTGGAGTGCAGGTACCGCGGGCCCAGTTCAACGCAGACAGCACGGCCGGTAGCGTCCTCGACGCTCTTCGCTGCGCGGCGCAGTGGTCCGAGAAGCGCCTCGTCATCCGGCAGGTACGCCAGCACAGCGATGTAGTCGCCCTCATTCGCGGCGCCGAGAAGGCTTCGCAGCGCGTTCGTGCGGCTCACCGGCGGTGAGGCCTCGGCCCGGAGCGCCCCCGCGAAGGTGACCCACGAGCCGTCGAAGTCGGCTGTCGCGGGCGGCACGCTCGTGCCGCCTGTAAGGATGGTCGCGGTCGCGGTTTTCGCCTCGGCGACGTTGGGCTCGTTGAACGGGTTCACGCCAAGCAGGAAGCCCGTCAGGGCGATCGCGTGCTCCCAGCGCACGAATTCGGCGCCGAGGTCGTATGCGTCGCGTGCAGTGAGCTCGAAGACCGGATATGCGGGCGTCGCATCGCGCGACCATGAGGCGAGCGCGTCGTCGTCTTCGAGACGGAGGACCGCGACCGCACGGTCATCGCCGTACGCGACGGGCGTCCGCGGCTCGGACTCGATCACCGGCACGATGCCGCGGCCGTCCTTGCCGAGCGATTCCGCGACCAGCTGCTCGGCCCACAGGCCGAACGCCGCGAGCGTCGAGGAGGTCACGATCGTGAGCTTGTCGCGGCCGTTCTCATAGGCGTCTGTCAGCCAGGCGGCGAGCAATGCCGCGGGGTTCTCGGCAGTCGGGAGCTGGCAGGCGGCCTCCATCGCAGCGGCGCGCGATACGAGCGCCTCCAGGTCGATCCCGATGAGCGCGGCGGGGGCCAGCCCGAACATGCTGAGGGCCGAGAAGCGCCCTCCGACGGTCGGCGGCGCGTTCAGCGTCAGGCGCATGAGGTCGCGCTGGCGGAGCTTCTCGAGCGGCGTTCCGGGGTCCGTGATCACGAAGCAGTGCCTTCCGGCCACCGGTCGCGGGAGCGCCTCTTCCAGCCAGCCGCGGAAGATCGCGTAGAGCGACAGCGGCTCGATGGTGGTTCCCGATTTGCTCGAGACGACCACGAAGGTGCCTGCGGCGTCGAGCGATTCCAGCAGGCGGGCCACCACGATAGGCGACGTGGTGTCCAGAACGTGCAGGCGCGGCATACCGGGAGCCGAGCCGATCGACCGCGCCAGCACGAGCGGTGCGAGTGACGAGCCGCCCATCCCCAGCAGGACGACGTCGGTTGCGCCCTCCTCGACGATCGCCCGCGCGAGGTTGGCGAGCAGCACGAAGCGCCCCGGTGCCTTTTTCGCGAGGTCAGTCCACCCCAGGCGCTGCATGATCGGGATCCGGCCGTCGATGCTGTCCGTGAAAAGGCTCGCGTCGCGGTCGGCGAGGCGTCTGACGGCCTCGGCTTGTGTGAGCCGGTTCAGCGCATCCATCGCTCAGCTCTCCTCGGGTAGCACATCGGGCACAAGACCCGGCGTCTCAAGCCCTTGCTGTGGTTCCATTCTAGCCACCATCGCGCCACCCGCCACAACGAGTGTGGCACCGAGCGCCGTCACGAGCGTGATGGGCTCGTTAAGGAAGATGGCCGAGAAGACGATCGCGCTCACCGGTTCGGCGTACGTGAGCACCGCCGCATGGTCGGCGCGCACGTGGCGAAGGCCCGAGAGGAACAGCAGCCCGGTGAGCGAGGTGTCCACCACGCCCAGGACGAGCAGTGCGCCCCACTCGACCGGCTGCGCGGGGCCCTTCATGAACACGACGACGGGCAGCAGCACCGCGAGCGCTCCGAGGTACTCGCCGAACGTGTAGACGGTAGCCGGAACGCCTTGCAGCAGGCGCTTCCCGATCAGGATGGTGAGCGAATACGTCACCGCCGATCCGAGCGCCAGACCCGCGCCAAGCAGGTGGCGGGGCGAGGTGATCGAGAGAGTCGAGGGATTCACGATGATGGCGATGCCCCCGAGCGCGAGCACGAGGGGCGCCACGAGCCGCCGGTCGAACCGCTCGTGGCCGATGAGCGGCGTCAGCACCGCGACAAAGACCGGGCCGCAGTATCCGATGAGCACGGCGACCGATACCTTGGTGAGCTGGAGCGAGCCGAGGTAGAGCATCCAGTTGACCGAGAGCAGGGCACCCATGGCGATGATGGCGTTGCGCCGCCGCTTGGGAAGCCCGAAGAACGCGCCGAGTCTGCGCCGTGATGCCAAGAGCACGATGACGAAGATCCCCGCGAACGCCACCCGCCAGAAGACGATGACCGCCGCGTTGGCGTGCAC
>JAJFTE010000136.1 GCA_021373175.1 Actinomycetes bacterium | reverse complement strand
CATCTCGCGTGAGGACGGCGACGATCTGTTCGTCCACTTCTCCGAGATCCAGGGCGAGGGCTTCAAGACCCTCGATGAGGGCCAGGCCGTGGAGTTCGATGTGACCACCGGCCAGAACGGCAAGATGCAGGCGAGCAACGTTCGCAAGCTCTAGCACGATCGCGATGGTCACGGAAGGGCGACCCTCGGGCCGCCCTTCTTGTTCTATCGATGCCCCGCACGCCCGGGAGGGCCCGTGCTCTACACGTTCGTCATCTCGTTCATCCTCATCATGATCGGCGAGCTTGCCGACAAGTCACAGCTGCTTGCGCTTGTGCTTGCGACACGTTACAAGGCATCCCAGGTGCTTCTCGGCGTCCTGCTCGCGACGTTCACGATCCACTTCGTCTCAACAGGCTTTGGCATGCTCGTGGGTGGCTTCATTCCGCAGGGCGTCCTGCCGTGGGTGAGCGGCCTGCTCTTCTTGTTCTTCGGGGTGTGGACGCTTCGCGGCGACACTGTCGACGATGAGGACGCCGAGGCGGGCAAGGGAATGCGCTTCGGGCCGGTGATCGCTGTCGCAGTCGCGTTCTTTCTGGCTGAGCTTGGTGACAAGACGCAGATCATGACGATCACGATCGCGGCTGACCCCGGTGGTGCGTTGCTCGCGATTCTCAAGGGTTCGGGCGCCGCCGTGCAGCAGGGGCTCGGGGCTATCGGCGTCAGCGGCGCCGGCGGACTCTCGCAGGGCGCGCGCTTCTGGGGTGTGACGCTCGGTTCGACGCTGGGCATGGTGCTCGCCGACGCGCTTGCGATCGGCATCGGCCGCCTTTTGGGCAAGCGACTCCCCGAGCGGCTGCTTACGAGGATCTCGGGGTTCGCGTTCATCGCTTTCGGCGCGCTTACGATCGTGGCACCGTACCTGGTGCGCTGAGGGGTAGAATCGCGGTGTCGTCCGGAGGTGCGGAGTGAGGGTGCTGCTTCATGCGTGTTGCGGACCGTGTTTGCTCGAGCCGTTCGATGCGCTTTCGGCCGAGCATGAGGTGACCGTGCTGTACGCCAACCCGAACATCCATCCCGCTGAGGAGTACCGTCATCGGCGCGACACGCTCATGGCGTACGCGGCATCCAACGGTATCGACGTGATCGAGGAGCCCTACGACCCGGTGACCTGGATGCGCGCGGTCGCGGGACTGGAGCGCGACCAGGCCGAGCGGTGCCGCGCCTGCTTCCGGCTGCGCCTTGGCATCGCTGCGCGGATGGCCGCATCGCTCGGCATGGACGCCGTAGCGACCACGCTTACCGTGAGCCCCTACCAGGACCAGGCGGCCGTTGCTGAGGCCGGAGCGACGATGGCGGCCGAGGCTGGCGTGGCGTATCTTGGCGGGGACTTCCGGGACCGATACGCGGATGCGACACGCCGTTCGCGAGAACTGGGGATGTACCGCCAGAACTACTGCGGGTGCATGCTCTCGGATATCGAGGCGCAGCGAGAGCGCGAAGAGCGTCGAGAGGCGCGCCGGTCGAAGCGCGAAGGCCGCTAGCGCTTCGCCGGGCCGAGCGCGGGATCCCGGCGGAGTATGTCCGGCAGGTTGCGGGCGTAGCGCAGGTTGCGCGCCAGCCAGAAGCTTTCGACGTCCGCTTTCGTGGTGCGGTTCTCGATCGCCCGCCGCAGGTCATCGGCCGTCGTGCCACAGAAGAGCGTACGGCTGGCGCCGATCACGGGCAGGATGTGGGCGTCGCTGCCGCCTGTGACCGCGAATCGGTGGCCCTGATCGCGCATGTAGCGACGCGCGAGCCAGTTCGCGTGGAAGATCAGTGGCGTGGAGTTGGAGATCTCGAAGGCGTCGAAGTTGACGGAGTCGTAGATGCCGCAGTCGCCCCGGCGCAATCCGTGTTTCGCCCACCAGCGAGGCGCGAAGGGATGTGCTACGACGGCGAGGCCTCCCTGAGCGTGGATCGCGTCGACCGTGTGCTGCGCTGAGCTGCCCGGTTCGATCCGCTCGGGTGCCCACAGACCGATCACGTGCCCGCTGGTGGTGTCGACCTCTTGCCCGACGATCACCTCGATCTGGTAGTCCTTCGCAAGCGCCGCGGCTTCGAGCGCTCCTTCCACGGTGTTGTGGTCGGTGATGGCGATGATACCCAGATCCGTGTGCGCAGAGGTCCACTCGAGGACGGCCGCTGGAGAAGCAAGGCCGTCGGAGAAGGACGTGTGTATGTGGATGTCTGCTGGTGACCACGTTTCGGGCATTACCCGATACTACCTGATGGTGACCTTCGCGGTACACTCTTGCGGAGCGATTCGCCGAGTGGAAGAAGGGCATGCACGTGCGCACCGATGACTTTGACTACGATCTGCCGAGCGGCCTCATCGCCCAGCACCCCGTCCAGCCGCGCGACTCGTGCCGTCTGCTGGTGCTCGAACGCGCGAGTGGCATGATCGACCATCGGACCTTTCGCGACATGCCCGAGTACCTGCGTGCCGGCGACCTCGTCGTCGTGAATGAGACGCGCGTGCTGCCCGCGCGCCTTATCGGAGCGAAGGACGAGACCGGCGGAGCGGCCGAAGTGCTGCTCCTGCGCCCGCGGTACGAGGACACCTGGGAGTGCCTCGTGAAGCCGGGACGGCGCCTCAAGCCGGGCACGAGGATCATCTTCGGCGATGGTGCGCTTTGCGGACTTGTGGTCGACGTGCTGGAGGAGTCGGGCGGGCGGCTCGTGCGCTTCACCACACGAGCGGGCACGTTCATGGACGCCGTGCATGCGCTCGGCGAGGTTCCGCTGCCTCCCTACATCACAAGCCAGCTCGACGATCCCGAGCTGTACCAGACCGTCTTCTCGGCCGAGGAACACAGCGTTGCCGCGCCAACCGCAGGTCTGCACTTCACGCAGGCGCTGCTCGACGATATCCAGCGGGCGGGCGTGCATCTTGCAAAGGTCGAGCTCGATGTCGGGCTGGATACCTTCCGCCCGGTTAGCGAGGATGACCCCGCCGAGCACCACATCCATACCGAGCATTACCGCGTGTCTTCGTATACTGCCGATGCGGTGAATGCCGCGCGCGAACGTGGGGGACGGGTCGTGGTGGTCGGAACCACCACGGTGCGCGCGCTGGAGAGTGCGCTGAACGAGCGCACGCGGCTTGTCGAGCCCGCGGAGGGTCTTACGGACTTGTTCATCCTGCCGGGGTTCAGCTTCGGCGCTGTCGACGCGATGGTCACCAACTTCCACGTTCCGCGTTCCACCCTTCTTATGATGGTGAGCGCCTTCGCGGGCCGGGAGCAGATCATGAACGCGTACCGTGTCGCCCTTGCCGAGAGGTACCGCTTCCTCAGTTTCGGCGACGCGATGCTCATCATCTAGGCGCTACTCGCTTTGCCACCACGTCCAGTTCGGGTTGCCTGCCGCGGGATCCGTGGATGGCGTTCCCGGTGCGACAGCAAAGCCCTCGGTCGGGCGTCCGCCGGGCGGCACGAAGATCGCCGTGCCGAGGTCGTCCTTCCCGAAGAACGAGAACGTCGGCGAGCCGTCCGAGGCGCTCGGTGCCGGGAACCGGCCCGGCAGCGTGGGCCACTGCCCGTAGGCGGTGACGGGCGTCCCGCTCTGGAGCACGAGGGCCTTCCCGCCGAACGTGCGTGTGACCGCCGAGAATCCCAGGTAGGTGCCGTCGGTGGCTCGCAGCACCGCTGTGCCGGGCCCCGCGCCAACGTGGTATGCGGGCATTGACACCGGGTCGCCGCCGGTATCGAGTGCCGTTACCGCCGGGGTTGCGGTAACGAGCGAGGATGCATCCACGGTCCTTGGACCGGTTGGCGCGTAGACGAGCCCGTCGATGACCACATACGGGGGCGCCGGAGTCCCGGCGAGCTGTCCGTAAGCGTCTTTCGCGCTCTCGCTGGCGTTTGGGGAGCTCGGCGCCGTGGCACCGCGGTCCCCTCCTGGGGTCTGTACGCTGTCACTCAGCGTGGACGCTTCGTGTCTGCCGAGCCTCGCCAGTCCGGCACCGGTCGCCACGAGCGCGACGAGGAGCACCGCTGCCGCTGCCGCGTACGCCGTCAGCCGAGGCGCCCACCACGACGGCAGACGCCTCGGCGCATCGTTGTGGTTGACGGGCGTTTCCGGGATGCTCGTTTCGATCGCGTCGCTGCCGGCAGCCGAGCGGATCTCGGCGGCCTCGTTGCGACCGAGGGTCACGAGACGCTCGACGAGCGCGGCGGGCGCCACGGGAGTTGGGAGAGCGGCCATGCGCTCGAGGGAACGCGCGAACCGCGCGCATTCCTGGCAGCTCGCGCAGTGCGCGGTCGCCTCGGCCAGCTCGCCCGCGGCGATTTCGCCATCCATCGATTCGGAAAGGACCTGCTGTGCGTGGAGGCAATCCATCACGCACCTCCTTCCGTTGGGTCGAGGAGCTGCGCGAGTGTCCTGCGTGCGCGGAAGACACGCGACTTCACGGTGCCGATCGGCACCGTGAAAGCTGCTGCTGCATCCTCGTAGCTCATCCCGAAGAGGCTGACCGCTCCAAGGGCGTCGCGCTCCTCGGGCGGCAGCGCCCGGACCGCGCTTTGGACAGTGCGGGCCATCACGACATCATCGGCGAAGTCGCGAACGCTGGGCGGATCGATCTGTGTGAGATCCGTGGGGATCGGGCGGTGCTTGCCGGCTCTCGCCAGATCCAGGCAGACGTTGCGCGTCACGCGGAAGAGCCATGTGGAAAAGGCCGACCTGCCGTCGAATGTGGCAAGCGACCGGAACACCTTGATGAACACCTCCTGCGTTGCGTCTTCAGCTGTGGCCTGGTCGCCGAAGAAGCGGAGCGCATGACCGTACACAGCGTCGGCGTGGGTGCGAACGAGCGTGTCGAACGCCCGCTCGTCGCCCGAAAGCGCCGCGCGGACGAGTTCCAGTTCCGAAAGCGCGTTCGCGCTCACCTGCTGCCCCTTAAGACGCGGCGGACACCATGGGGGTTCACGCAGGTAGCATACCCTTCCTCGGCACCTGTTAGAATCAGCGCATGACACTCAACGAGTTCGACCTCGTCGCGACAGATCAGGCCACAGCTGCCCGAAGCGGCGTGTTCCACACCGCTCACGGGCCGGTGCGGACTCCCGTTTTCATGCCCGTAGGCACGCGTGCCACCGTGAAAGGCGTGCTGCCGGAGCAGCTGCACGGCATCGGAGCCCAGGTCGTCCTGGCCAACGCCTATCACCTCTTTCTGCGCCCTGGCAGCGATATCGTCGCGGAAGCCGGCGGCCTGCACGCGTTCATGAATTGGGATCGCGCCATACTTACCGATTCGGGTGGTTTCCAGATATTCTCGCTTGCCGACACGCTGGAGATCGATGACGACAGCGTGACCTTCCGCAGTATCGTTGATGGCACGCGGCACCGTTGGACGCCCGAAGACAACATGCGCATCCAGGAAGATCTTGGCGCCGACATCATCATGCAGCTCGACCAGTGTCCGCCGTACCCTGCCGAGGAAAGCGCGGTCGCCTCGGCAGTTCGGCGCTCGGCACTGTGGGCGAAGCGCTGCAAGGACGCGCACGTTCGCGAGACGCAGGCGCTCTTCGGCATCGTGCAGGGTGGCGTGTTCGCGCATCTGCGCCTTGAGAGCATCGAGCGTCTTGGAGAGATTGGATTCCCGGGGTACGGGATCGGCGGATATTCCGTGGGCGAGCCGCACGAGCTCATGTTGGAATCTCTCGCACCCGTGTGCGAGCAGCTTCCCGCCGACCGTCCGCGATACCTCATGGGCGTTGGGAATCCGACGACGCTGGTGCAGGCGATCGCGCTCGGCGTGGATATGTTCGACTGCGTGCTGCCGACGCGGACGGCGCGCACAGGGACGGCGTTCTCGTCTTCAGGTCGCATGAACCTGCGCAACGCGAGGTTCGCTCGCGACTTCTCGCCGCTTGACCCCGCGTGCACCTGCTCCACATGCACCGGCTACACGCGGGCCTACCTTCGGCATCTCGTGAACACGAAGGAGATGCTCGGCTCAATCCTGCTCTCGGTGCACAACCTGCATTTTCTCATCGATCTGACGACACGGGCACGCCAGGCGATCGAGGTCGGGGCGTACGATGCCTTCGTCCGGGAGTGGATGAACGGACCCGGCGCCGAGGATTACTAGACCACCCGGATGGGCCACGTGATGGCCAGACCCGGGATGTGTGGTGTTATGATTAATGGCCGTGTATGCTCCCGGTGGCGTTTGAGCCGGGCCCCGAGTCCTGGGAGGTTCCTGTGAACAGTCAGTACAGTTCGATCATCTCGTTTGCGGTGCTTATCGTCGCGTTCTACCTGCTTATCATCCGGCCGCAGATGAAACGTCAGAAGGACCAGGCGGCGCTGATGGCGTCGCTCGCTGTCGATGACCGCGTGGTCACCATGGGTGGGGTCTACGGAACCATCCGTAGCCTGGATGACGAGCGCGTCGAGCTGGAGGTCGCGCCCGGCACCGTGATCACGATCGCCCGCTCGGCAGTCGCACGGAAGATTGAAGCGTAGTCTCTCGAACGGTACCGACGACCGGAAGGCAGGACGAGACGCAGACATGGACCCAAAGACACGAAATGTCGTGGCGCTGGTCACGATCATCGCTCTCGTGGCGGTGTCATGGTGGCTTTTCTGGCCCCTTGACACGAAGATCACGCAGGGCCTCGACATCAAGGGTGGCGTGCAGGTCATCCTTACCGCCAAGCCGATTGGCAACATACCCCTCACCGAGGACGCGATGAGCCGTACTGAGGCTATCCTCACCGAGCGGGTCAACGGGCTTGGCGTGAGCGAGGCGAGCGTGCAGCGCCAGGGCAGCGACTCGCTGCTCGTCCAGCTGCCGGGCATCAAGAACTCCGCGGAGGCGCTCAAGGCGCTCGGCTCCACGGGTCGCCTCGACTTCGTCGACCTTCGCAGCATCGACACGAGCGAGAATCTCACGTACGGCGTGAAGGTCCCTGCGGGCAGCTACGATGCCTCGTCGGTGGTCGTCGCCGGTTCCAATGTGAAGAGTGCCGGTGTGACGGTCGACACCCAGACGAATCAACCCGCGGTGTCTCTCGAGTTCGACAAGGCTGGCGCGTCGAAGTGGGGCGCGTACACGACCGCCAATGTGCGCCAGTACATCGTCATCCTGTTGGACAACGTTGTTCAATCAGTGGCGCAGATCCGCGAGCCGATCACAGATGGCTCCACGCAGATATCGGGCAGCTTCACCGCTGAGGAGGCCAAGCGGCTCGCGGCCGTGTTGCAGGCTGGCGCGCTGCCGGTGGAGCTCACGCCTTCCTCGACGCAGATCGTCGGTCCGACGCTCGGCGGTGAATCGCTCAGGCAGGGTCTGCTGGCAGGCTTGATCGGGCTTGGCCTCGTGGCGCTCTTCATGCTCGCGTACTATCGTGGCTTCGGCATTCTGTCGTGGCTCTCGCTGGGCATGTACGTGTCGCTTCTGTTCGGCGTCGTCGCGCTGCTCTCGCGGCTGGGCGCGTACGCGCTCACGCTTCCCGGCATCGCCGGTCTCGTCCTCACGGTCGGACTCGCCGCAGACTCGTCGATCCTCATCTTCGAACGCTTCAAAGAGGAGGTACGGATGGGCAAGACATACCGTACCGCCGCCAAATCGGGCACACGTCACGCCATCGGCACGAGCGTCGACGCTGACCTCGTGACGTTCGTGAGCGCGCTCGCGCTCTTCGTGTTCGCCATCGGCCCGGTGAAGGGATTCGCCCTCACGCTCATGCTCGGCATCGTATGCGACCTGACCGTGGCGATCCTGTTCACCCGCACGGTCGTTGTGCTGCTCGCCGAGAATGTGATCCCGAAGGCGCCTCAGCTCTTCGGCCTGAAGGGTGGTGATGGCGATGCGTAGACCCACCATCGACTTCATGGGCAGGCGCAACTGGTTCTTCGCCGTCTCGGGGATCATCATCGCCATCGGCCTCGTGTCGCTCTTCACGCGCGGGCTCGTGTTCGGCATCGAGTTCCAGGGCGGCACCGTCATGACGTTCGAGGCGCAGAGCGGGACCACAGCCGAGGACATCCGCGTATCGCTCCAGAAGGCAGGCGTGGCTGACGCCCGCAACGCGACGATCCAGACAACGCAGGACGGAGCGTTCCTGGTCCGCACGAGCGAGGCGGATCCGACGAAAGCTGCCGAGGCGTTCAGGGCGGTGGTGAGCGATTTGAAACTGCCGGAGCAGGACGTCACCGTGACGACCATCGGCCCAGGCTGGGGACGCAGCGTCACCAACGCCGCGCTGCTGGCCCTGGCGGTCTCGATCATCGCCATCCTCATCTACATATCGTTGCGCTTCGAGTACAAGATGTCCGCGACCGCAGTCCTGGCGCTCCTTCATGACACCTTGATCGTGCTCGGCGTGTATTCGCTCTTCGGCCGGGAAGTGACGCCGAACACGATGGCGGCGCTCCTTACCATCCTCGGCTATTCCCTGTATGACACGATCGTGGTGTTCCATCGCATCCGTGAGAACTCGCGCAATCTGCAGAAGCAGAGCTTCATGCAGATGGCGAACGAGTCCATCAACCAGGTGTTCATGCGCTGGATCAACACAGGACTGACGTCGATCATCCCGGTGCTGTGCCTGCTGCTGTTGGGCGGCCAGACACTCAAGGATTTTGCGTTCGCACTGACTGTCGGTATGCTGTCCGGCGCGTACTCGTCGGTGGGCATCGCCAGCACGGTCTATGCGCTCTGGAAGGAGCGGGAGCCGAAGTTCCAAGCCCTCAAGAAGAAGTTCGAGAAGGAGACCGCAAAAGCCTCATAGGCCCCCCGCGGCATGAAGCCAGGCTCAGGACCGATGCGCCGCAAGCGTGTCGGTCCCGGCGTATACAATGATGACATGACAACCGACGACCGCACACAGTGGGAGGTCACGAAGACCGGCGAAGCCGAGGTGAGAGCCCTTGCGGCAGACCTCGGGATTTCAGTCGTGACAGCTCACATCCTGGTTGGGCGGGGCATCCGCACAGCCTCAGATGCTCGTGCGTTCCTGACGCCATCGCTTGAGGAGGCGTGGTCGGCAACCGAAGCGATCCCCGGCTTGGCGAGCGCCTCAGAGCGCGTCGTCCGTGCCCTGCGGCACCGGGAGCGCATCGTGGTGTTCGGCGACTTCGATCTGGACGGCATCTCCTCGGCCGCGCTTACCCTACT
>JAJFTE010000095.1 GCA_021373175.1 Actinomycetes bacterium | reverse complement strand
CGTCATCGACGCCGCGGCGCAGATCGGCCCCGGCGACCGCTGGGTGGCGCATCGGGTGGCCGAGGCGAACGCCGCGCACGTCCTCATCCTCACGAAGGCCGACATCGCGACGGCCGGGCTTCTCGACAAGCAGCTTGCCGTCGCCGGCGGCCTCGGGCACTTCGACGAGGTCGTGGTCTGCTCGGCACGCGAGGGGTTCAACCTGGACGGCGTGATCGAGGCGGTCAAGCGCCACCTTCCCGACGGTCCACGCTACTTCCCGCGCGACATGCCCACCGACCAGCCGGTCGAGGTGATGCTTGCCGAGTTCATTCGCGAGCGAATCCTGCACAACACCCGCGACGAGGTGCCGCATGCCGTGGGTGTGGTCATCGACGACATGACGTACAACAAGAAGTCGGATACCACCACGCTCGCGGCGGTGATCTACGTGGAACGCGAGTCGCAGAAGGGCATCATCGTGGGGAAGGGCGGCGAGATGGTGCGCCGTATCGGCACCGACGCGCGCGTGGACCTTGAGCGGCTTCTTGGCACGAAGGTCTACCTCGACCTTCGGGTGAAGGTGAAGAAGGACTGGCGCCGCGACGCCTCGCAGATCAAGCGGTTCGGGTACGGAGAGGGGCGATGAGATGACCATCGATCGCGCAACGCTTGCCGCATCGATCGACCAGACGCTGCTCAAGCCGACGGTGGGGTTCAAGGCCGCCGCGGTGTGGATCGAGCAAAGCGCGCAGCGTGGCTTCGCGTCGCTGTGCGTGTCGCCGTTCCTCGTGCCGGTCACGGCGCAGATCCTCGGCGGCACGGGCACCAAGGTGTGCTCGGTGTGCGGCTTTCCGCTCGGCTATGCGATGACCGAGACCAAAGCCGAGGAGGCAGCGCATCTCGTGGGCCTGGGATGCCAGGAAGTGGACATGGTCATGAACGTCGCCGCGTTCCTGGAAGACGAGGATGCGTTCGTGCAAGACGATATCGGCGCGGTGGTGGCCTCCGTGCGCGAGGCGTCGGAGGGTTCGGCGCTTGTGAAGGTGATCCTGGAGACCGGCTATCTGGACGCCGTGCAGATCGTGCGCGCCTGCCATGTCGCCGTCGCCGCGGGCGCCGACTTCGTGAAGACCTCCACCGGCTTCGGCCCGAGAGGCGCCTCGACTGATGACGTGCGCGCGATGCGCGAGGCAGTCGGCCCCAAGATCGGCGTGAAGGCCGCGGGAGGCATCCGGGACCTCCCTGCCGCACTCGCGATGCTTCAAGCGGGTGCGAGCCGCATCGGCTCCTCGGCAGGCATCGAGATCCTCGACGCTTTCGATGCGCGGAGCGGCGCGTAGGGCCGTGGCCGGCGCGTACCGTGTGCGAGCCCTCGCGCTTCGCAAGACCAAGCTCGGCGAGTCCGACCTCATCGTGACGCTCCTTGCCGCCGACGGCTGCCAGATCCGCGCCGTCGGCAAAGGCGTGCGCAAGACCTCGTCGCGCTTTGGAGCGCGACTCGAGCCGTTCACGGTCGTCGACCTCATGCTGTCGCCGGGCCGCTCGCTTGAGATCATCACCGAGGCCCAGACGGTCACGAGCCACAGCACGCTCAGAAGCGACTACGACCGTCTGTGTGCCGCCTCCGTGCTCGCCGACTTCCTCGACAAGGTCTCGGTGGAGTGCCAGGCCGAGGAGCGTCTGTTCGCGCTCGCGACCACCACGCTCGACGCCATGGAGACTGCCGAGATCGGCGACCTGCGCGCGCTTGTGGTCGCCTTCCTCGTGAAGGGCATGGCGATGCAGGGGTACCGCCCGCAGCTTGCCGCTTGCGCGTGCTGCGCCGGGCCGACCGACCCGGACGACGTGCGCTTCTCGCTTGCGGCCGGGGGCGTCGTGTGCGCGGCGTGTGCGAGCGCCGATGCCTCGGTGGTGCGCGTGGCGGCCGACATGCCGGTCGTCATCGACGCGCTGCTGCGCGCAAAGCTCGCCGACGTGGCGGCGCTCGGGATCCCCGCCCCGCTCATGACCGGCACGTTCGGGCTGGTGAAGGCGTTCGTGACCTATCACCTGCCCGCCCGCATGAAGGCGCTCGAAGCGTACGCGCGTGCTGTCGCTCTTGGTCCATGAGGCGTTCGACGTGGATTCGGACGTCATTGAGGCGCTCACGATCGTGAGCAGACGACCCGCGGTTGGATTTGCCGATGCGCTGCTGCTTGTGCGTGCCCGTTGAACCGGAGCACCGGTCCTCACGTTTGACCGCTCTTTGGAGCGGGCACGCCGAAGCGATGCGCCGGTCTTGTGATGTACACTAACCAACACCGTGGTTACCGTTAGCACTGACCGATCTCGAGCCGAGAGGCATGGCCGCATGACCGTACTCACCTTCCAGGACATGATCCTGGCCCTGTCGCGATACTGGGCCGACCAGGGCTGTGTGGTTCTGCAGCCGTACGATATGGAGGTAGGCGCAGGGACGTTCCATCCGGCCACAACGCTTCGCGCGCTTGGACCGGCCGCATGGCGCACTGCCTACGTGCAGCCATCGCGCCGACCCACCGACGGCCGCTACGGCGAGAACCCCAACCGCCTGCAGCACTACTACCAGTTCCAGGTGGTCCTGAAGCCAAGCCCGGACGACGTGGTCGACCGGTACTTCAACTCGCTTCGCGCCATCGGCATCGAGCCCGCCGAGCACGACATGCGCCTCGTGGAGGACGATTGGGAGTCGCCCACGCTCGGCGCATGGGGCCTCGGGTGGGAGGTATGGCTCAACGGCATGGAAGTCACGCAATTCACGTACTTCCAGCAGGTCGGTGGCATCGAGTGCCGGCCCGTGCCCGCGGAGATCACGTACGGCCTCGAGCGACTGGCCATGTACATCCAGGGCGTGAACAGCGTCTACGACCTCATCTGGTCGGTGGGGCCCGACGGCCTCACCTTCACCTACGGCGACGTCTTCTTGTCCAACGAGCAACAGTACTCGGCATACAATTTCGAGGTTGCTGATGTGGACATGCTGCTCGGCCTGTTCGGCACGTACGAAGCTGAGTGCAAGCGCACGCTTGAGGCGGGGCTCGTCTTGCCCGCATACGACTACGTGCTCAAGTGCTCCCACGCGTTTAACCTGCTCGACGCCCGCGGGGCGATCGCGGTCACCGAACGCACCGGCTACATCATCCGCGTCCGGGCGCTCGCCAAGGCGTGCTGCGAAGCGTACGTTGCGCTGGTGACCGAAGGAGGCGACGCGTAGATGGGCCGCGACCTCATCTTCGAAATCGGGGCCGAGGAGATCCCGTCGGCGCCGCTATACGCCGCCCTCACGCAGCTCAAGGAGCGGGCCGAGAAGGCGCTCGGTGATGCGCACCTGGAGTACGGGACCGTCGCCGTGTACGGTGCGCCCCGTCGCATCGCGCTTCTGGTGACAGACCTCGCCGAGCAGCAAGACGACGTCACGCTGCGGCACAAGGGGCCTGCCGCCGGCGTCGCGTTCGACGCGGAGGGGCATCCCACGAAGGCGGCCGAAGGGTTCGCCCGCGGCAAGGGCGTGGATGTGAGCGATCTTGTGGTCGAAGACGCCGGCGGCAGCTCGTACGTCTTTGCGGTCATCAAGCGCGTGGGCGCGCTGACCGCCACCGTGCTGCCCGGGCTCTTGAGCGCGCTCGTTGATGATCTCGATTGGCCGAAGTCGATGCGGTGGGGAAGCGGCACGGCGCGTTTCATCCGGCCGGTGCGCTGGCTCGTGGCGGTGTACGGCGACGAGGTCGTGCCGGTCGAGTACGGCGGGGTCACCGCCGGGCGCGTGAGCGTGGGGCATCGCTTCTTGGGCGGCCCGGTCGAGATCCCCTCAGCGGGCATGTACCTCGAGACGCTCGTCGGGAGCATGGTCATCGCGAACCAGGACGTGCGGGCAAGCGCCATCCGGGCAGGCATCGAAAGCGCGGCGTCCCAGCGCGGCGGCCGGCCCGTGGTGCCCGAGAAGACGTTCGCCGAGGTCGTGAACTTGGTGGAGTGGCCGACGGTGGCCGTTGGGCACTTCGACGAGGCGTTTCTTGAGGTGCCGCGCGAGGTGCTCGAGGAGGCGATGGAGTCGCACCAGCGCTACTTCCCGATCGAGCGTGCCGACGGCGGACTCATGCCATACTTCGTCGTCGTCCATAACGGCGATCCCGCGCGCACCGACGCGATCGTCGCGGGGCACGAGCGTGTGATCCGCGCACGCCTGGCTGACGCCGCATTCTTCTACCACGAGGACCTCAAGCATCCGCTGGAGGCCTACGCAGAGAAGCTCGACGCGATCGTCTTCCAGGAGAAGCTTGGGTCGCTCGGCGACAAGGTCGCCCGCATCGAGGCGCTCGCGCGCTCGCTCGCGGCGCAGGCAGGAGCCTCGCCCGACGAGGAGGCCTACGCGGTGCGTGCGGCGCACCTGGCCAAGGCCGACCTCGTCACGCACGTGGTGGTCGAGTTCACGGCGCTTCAGGGCGTGATGGGGCGCTACTACGCGCTCGCCTCTGGTGAAGCCGATGGCGTCGCCGAGGCGATCGTCGATCATTACCGCCCGCGCTTCGCGGGCGATGCGCATCCGCGCTCGCTCGCCGGCATGCTCGTCTCGGCGGCCGACAAGCTCGATACTATCGCGGGCATCTTCGCGATCGGCGCCGCGCCGACCGGCTCGGCGGACCCGTACGCGCTCAGGCGCTTCGCCATCGGCGTCCTTACGATGATGATCGACGGCGGCCTCGCGATCACCCTCGACGAGTCCATCGCCGAGGCGGTCGCCGGGTACCGCGACGTGCTGCCCGGCATGGACGTCGAGAAGGCTGGTGCCGAGGTCAAGGCGTTTGTTGTCGGCAGGCTTGAAGGGATGCTGCGCGACCGTGGCAATGCGTACGATACCGTAGCCGCAGTGCTCGCGACCGCCGGCGATGATCCCGCCGACGCGCTCGCACGTGCGAGCGCGCTCACTGACGTGCGAGCCGAGGCCGACGCGCTCGAGGATCTCTCGGTCGCGTTCGCGCGTGCGCGGAACCTGAGCAAGCCGCAGCTTGGCACCTCGGCCGATAGCGCGCTTATGGGTCCTGTGGAGTCGTCGCTCGAGGGGGCGCTCGACGCTGCCGAAGGCGCCGCCCGTGCCGCGATGCAACGCGCTGATTACACCGGTGCACTTCGCGTGCTCGCCGAACTGCGCCCCGCGATCGATGCGTTCTTCGACGGCGTGCTCGTGATGGATCCCGATGAAGAGATCCGCACCATGCGGCTGCAGCTGCTCAACCGCTTCGTCGCGCTGTTCTCGGCGTTCGCCGACTTCGGCGCGCTCGCGGGCTGACGCGGATGGCGTCCACGCTCACGATCCACGTGCTGTCGGACTCGCTGGGCGAGACCGGCGAGAGCGTGGCCCGCGCCGCCTCGGCGCAGTTCGCTCACGAGGCGTTCCGGATCGAACGCCTGCCCAAGGTCTCGACTCCCGAAGAGTTGCGGGCTGTCGTGAACGTGCACTGCGGACGTGACTGCATCTTCTTCTACACGTTCGTGAATGACGCGCTTCGCGCCGAGATGTGCGCGCTTGCGTTCTCCGGCGTGAACGCGGTCGATCTGCTCGGCCCGGCGGTCGACCTGCTCAAGCGTGTGAGCGGCTTCGAGCCTACCGGTGAGGCCGGAGCGATCCGTCGCACCGATCAGGACTACTTCGAGCGCATCGACGCCATGGAATTCGCGGTGCGTCACGACGACGGGCGCAATACCGAGGACCTGCAGGAAGCTGACATCGTGCTCATCGGCGTGTCGAGGACGAGCAAGACGCCGCTGTCGATGTATCTGGCATTCAAGGGCTACAAGGTGGCCAACGTGCCGCTCGCGTCGGGCGTCGTGCCCCCGCACGAGCTGTTCGAACTCGATCCGCGGCGCGTCTTCGGTCTCATCACGTCGGTGGACGTCCTGATGGAGATCCGCACGGCGCGCATGGCCGAGCTTGGCGGATGGGTGCCCGGCTACGCCGAGCCTGAGGCCATCGAGCGCGAGCTGGAGGAGGCGCGTGTCGTGATGCGACGGATCGGTTGCCTGGTCGTGCGGACGGAGGACCGCGCCATCGAGGAGACGGCGCGCGAGATAACAGCGCAGTTGCAGGGCTACGAGACGCAGGACTAGCGGGGAGGCGTGGAGCGCATCGCTGGGTTTACGCTATCATGCTCTCGTCGGCCGTCGACGGTGAGGGAGAAGAGTCTTGTCTGACATCAAGCGTGTGTACGCCTTCGGTGGGGGACGTACTGAAGGCAACAAGGACCTGAAGTTCATTCTCGGCGGCAAGGGCGCGAACCTAGCCGAGATGGCCAGCATGGGACTGCCGGTTCCGCCGGGGTTCACGATCAGCTGCCAGACCTGCATGGAGTACTACAACGCCACGCCGCCGGCGTTCCCGGAAGGCCTCGAGGCCGACATCGCCACGTACGTGGCGGAACTTGAGGGCAAGATGGGCAAGCGTCTGGGCGATCCCGCCGATCCGCTGCTTGTCTCGGTGCGCTCGGGCTCGCCGTTCTCCATGCCGGGCATGATGGACACCATCCTCAACCTCGGCCTTAACGACGTGTCGGTGCACGGGCTCATCGCTCAGACGGGCAACGAGCGCTTCGCTTGGGACAGTTATCGCCGCTTTATCCAGATGTTCAGCAAGGTCGTACTCGATGTGGACGGCGACCGGTTCGAGAACGCGATCAACAAGATGAAGCTTGCCCGGGGCGCGAAGAACGACACGGATCTTGACGCCACCGCTATGCGCGCGCTTGTCGACGAGTTCAAACAGATCGTGTCCAGCAACGTGAGCGCCGAGGAGTTCCCGATGCTTGCCGCAGGCGGGTACGTCGTGTTTCCGCAGGTGGTCGCCGATCAGCTCACCCTTGCCATCGAGGCCGTGTTCCGGAGCTGGAACAACAAGCGTGCGATCGACTACCGCAAGATGGAGAGGATCCCCGACGACCTTGGCACGGCGGTCAACGTGCAGTCGATGGTCTTCGGCAACAAGGGCGACACGTCGGCCACCGGCGTCGCGTTCACGCGCAACCCGGCTGACGGCACCAAGGAGTACTACGGCGACTTCCTCACAAACGCGCAGGGCGAAGATGTGGTCG
>JAJFTE010000088.1 GCA_021373175.1 Actinomycetes bacterium | reverse complement strand
CGTCCAGGGAGTAGTACGCGGCCACCTGCGCCACGGTATTCACGTTGAACGGCTCGCGGACCTTGTCCACCGCGCGGGCAAGCGCGGGCGGACACAGCGCGTAGCCGACGCGCGCGCCGGCAAGCGAGTAGATCTTCGAGAACGTCCTGGCCACCACGACAGGTCGCTCGCCGTCGAAGTACGTAAGACCATCGGGGTACTCCTCGGCGGTCACGAACTCGAAGTACGCCTCGTCGAGCACCACAAGCACGTGGCTTGGGACGGACGCGAGGAAGCGTTCGAACGCATCCCGGCCGTAGATGGTCCCGGTGGGGTTGTTCGGGTTGCAGAGGAACGCGATGCGCGTTGCAGGTGTGATCGCCGCAAGGATCGCGTCAAGATCGAGCACGTCGCCGGAGGTAAGCGGAACCTTCACGGGCACCGCGCCGAACATCGCGGCGGCGAGCGGATAGACCACGAACGACGGCCAGCCAAAGACGACCTCGTCGCCCGGGCGCAGCACCACTTGCGCGATGAGGCGCAACAGCTCGTTGCTGCCGTTGCCGACGACGATAGCCTCGCCGGGAACACCGAATCGCGCGGAGAGCTTGCCTCGAAGCGCCGTGCACGCGCCGTCGGAGTAGCGATTGAGACGCGGCAGGACCTCGCGCATCGCTGCTATGGCGAGCGGGAACGGCCCGGCAGGGTGCTCGTTGCTTGAGAGCTTGAGAATCCGCTGCCTGCCCGAGCGCTCGCGCACCTGACTCGCGCGAAGCCCGGGGGCGTACGGCGCAAGCGGCGCAAGGTCGGGTCGGATGATGTCGTCTACGGACACGCGGGTCCTCCTCGGTTGCTCAAGGATTGGCGAGGATTGTCCCGCAGTCGGGCACTCGACGCAAGCGTCGGGGTCTTCCTACCTTCCGGGCTGCAGGCTCTTGAGGACTCCCATGCCGTCGACGACATGCAGCGTGGCCACGGTGGCGTTCGGGATGGCGAAGCGCCACGACGACTCCATAGGGAGTCCAAGCCAATACGCGACGAGGGTTCGAAAGACGCCGCCATGCGTGACGATCGCAACGCGCTCGCCCGGCCGCTCGCACGCGAGCGCTGCCACGCGCACGCGCGCCTCGAACGCCGTCCACGTCTCGCCGCCGGGCGCCACCGGACCCTCCCCCGGTCCGCCGAGGTCATCAGAGCTCAACGCGCCGCCGTTGCGAAGATAGTCGATGCCCATACCGCGCGAGGTGATCTCGTCCCAGGTGAGGCCTTCGGCGTCGCCGAAGTCGATCTCGCGCAGGTCGGCGACGATGCGCACGGGCGTGCCGCAGGCAACGACCGCCCGTGCCGTGATGAGCGCGCGGGCCAGCGGCGACGTGAACGCGACATCCGGCTGCCAGCCCTCCATGAAGGTGGTGAGCGCGCTGATCTGCTCTCGGCCATGCTCCGTGATGGGCGAGTCGCCCCGTCCGACGAACCGCCCCCCGACGTTCGCGGTCGTCTCCGGGTGACGCACGATGACGATCTCGGTCCCGGTTGGTTCCATGCTCATACCCCTGTCACAAGCGCCGCTGCCACAAGCACGAGCGTCTCAACGATAACGACCGACGCGCCGAGGAGATCACCGCTGATGCCCTCCACGGGGCGCGCAAGCGCCCGGGGCACGAGAAGCGCGCCCAGTAGCCCCACACAGAGTATACCGGCACGAGCCGGTGTGACCCCGAGGAGGAGCAGCGGCGCCAGCAGCGCGAGGGCGATCAGGCGCGCGAGCGGGCCCTCGGATACCGAGAGCAGGGCGGCGAGCCCCTCGCTGCGCGCGGGCGCGATCGTCCACAGCCCGCAGGTCGCCGCCAGCCTGCCGAGGACCGGGGCGGCCAGCAGCGGCCAGATGTCTCCCGAGGCGATGAGCGCGCCGAGTGCGAGCGTCTGCAGCAGCATGCCGATGACGATCGCCGACGCGCCGAACGCGCCGGTACGGCTGTCGTGCATGATCTCGAGCCGCTGCTCTGGCGAGTGACCCCCCAAAAGCCCGTCGGCGGTGTCGGCCACGCCGTCCCAGTGCAGCAGACGGCTGAGTGCGGCCCACACGGCGACGACCACCCCACCGGCAAGCGCGCTCCCGAGCGGGCCTGGGCCCGGGAGCCGGGCGGCATACGCAAGCACTGCCGCGACGCCGCCGAAGAGCCAGCCCACGAGCGGAAACCAACGCGCGGGACGCGCGGAGGCCTCAGCCCACACCGGCACGATGCTTAACCAGCCGAATGCCGCTGTGATGTCACGAAGGACGCTCACGCGTCGTCGGCCTCGCTCACGCCAGCCTCGGCGAAGGTCGCCATGCCGCTCATCACCGCGCATGCCGCACCGATGATCTCAATGGCGAGCGCGGCTCCGGTCCCTTCCCCAAGCCGCATGTCGAGCTCGAGGACCGGCGCAAGGCCGAGCGCATCAAGCACCACCGCGTGGCCGGGCTCTGACGACAGGTGCGACGGAAACACGTAGCCGGCCGCCTCAGGGCACAGCCGCAGCGCCACGAGCGCAGCCGCTCCCGAGATGAAGCCGTCGAAGACAGCGCACACACCGCCGGCAGCCGCGCCGAGCACGACGCCCGCCATCCCCGCGATCTCAAGCCCACCGGCCGCCGCCAGCACGCCGAGCGGATCGAGGCCGGCGACCCCGTTGCGCTCGAGCGCGCGCTCGATCACCGTCGCCTTGTGCGCCACACCCGCGCGGTCAAGCCCGGTGCCGCGGCCGACGACGCGCGCCGGTTCGCTGCCCGTGAACGCCGCGGTCAGCGCGGCAGCGGCTGTAGAGTTGCCGATTCCCATCTCACCGGTGCCGATGATCCGCACGCCGTCAGCCACAAGCTCCGAGGTGATCCGCGCACCGGTGAGGATCGCCGCGGCGGCTTCCTCGCGCGTCATCGCCGGGCCTTCGGCCATGTTCGCGGTACCGGGACGCACCTTGGCCTGCACTACGCCGGCCAACGCGCTCGTATCGGTAGCGACGCCAACATCCACCAGCACGAGCCGCGCCCCCGCGTGCTTCGCCAGCTGGTTGATCGCCGCGCCGCCTGCCGAGAAGTTCGCGAGCATCTGCCATGTCACGTTCTGCGGGTATGCCGAGACGCCTTCGGCCACAACACCGTGGTCCCCCGCCATGAGCACGATGGCCGACGGCGACGCGGCAGGCCGCACGTCGTGCTGCACGACCGCTACACGCGCGGCCAGGTCCTCAAGCTTGCCGAGGCTTCCCGGGGGTTTTGAGAGCGCGTCGAGGCGCGCACGCGCGGCCGCCTCAAAGGCGGCGTCGACCGGTACGATACCGGCGATGAGCTCCTGCAGCTGTGTTTCGGCGGTCATGGAGCTCCTAGCGTTCGGGCCAGACGGGATCGGCCGATGCGGCCACACAATCGATACAACGGCCGCAGACCACCAGGTACGCCGCGTCCGCAGCGGCCACAAGCGCCGTGTTGGCGCGTCCGAGCACGTCCCGGAACAGGCGGCCGGCTGCCGAGACAGGCACAACACCCATCCCGATCTCGTTGGTGACGACGATGGTGTCGCCCCTGCGTGCAACGAGCGCCTCAACGACCTCGTGCGCGCGAGCCTCCGCTTGCACCTCGGAAAGCCCGAACTCGCCGCTCCCCCACAGCACGTCCGTGAGCAGCGTGCCGAGGCAATCCAGCAGCAGCACCGCGTCGGTTGGCACGCGCGGCAGCCACTCGCTCACTGCCAGCCCCGCGACCTCGAGCGTCTCGAAACCCGCGGGCCGGTCCGCGCGGTGCCGAGCGATGCGCGCGGCCATCTCGGCATCGCCATCCGCGGCTCCCGCGGCCGCGACGATCACCGGACGTCCCCGGCGTGCCGCCATCCGGGCCGCGACGGCTGACTTCCCGCTACGGGCGCCGCCTGTGAGCACGACGAGCGCCATCAGTCTTCGCGCCCCTCAAGCCCCGCGCTCGCGATAAGCGCCGCGGTCTCGGCATCGCTGAGCGCTCGTGTCTCGCCCAGCGGCAGGTCCCCGAGTTCGATCGGCCCGAACCGGACGCGATGGAGCGCCAACACGCGATGGCCCACCGCCGCGAGCATCCGGCGCACCTGTCGCTTGCGACCTTCACGGATGACCAGCCGCACCACACTTGTGGTGTCGCCAAGACGCTCCGCGGTCACCTCGGCCGGACGCGTAAGCCCGTCATCCAGTTCGACACCGTGACGCACAAGCGCAAGGGTCGCCTCGCTCGGACGTCCGGCGACAGTGGCGAGGTACTCCTTCGAGACGTGGTAGCGCGGGTGCATGAGCCGGTGCGCGAGCTCGCCGTCATCGGTGAGCAGCAACACGCCGGTGGTGTCCCTGTCGAGACGCCCGACGTTGAAGAGCCGGTGGCCCGTCTCGGGCATGAGTTCTGCCACCGTAGGACGGCCCTGCGGGTCCTTGAGCGTGGAGACATACCCTGCAGGCTTGTTCAGGACAACGTAGCGTCTGTCCGCACAAACGCGCACGGCCACCCCGTCGACCTCGACGACGTCGTGGTCCGGAACCACTTTGGTCCCGAGCTCGGTCACCAGATTCCCGTTCACGCGTACCCGCCCCGCCGAAATGAGTTCCTCGGCACCGCGTCTGGATGACACACCGGCCCGTGCCAGGAACTTGTTGATGCGCTCCTCGCTACTCGTCGGATTCGGGCTCGGCGTCATCGTCGTCCGGCTCCTCTTCGTCGTCATCCTCGCCGAACAGTGGCATCTCGAGCGCGTTGAGACGGTCCCGAATGGCACGCTCGGTATCGGTGTCGGGGGCGAATTCCGCCAGCGGCGGGAGCTCCGAGAGGTCCTTGAGGCCGAACTTCTCCAGGAACGCTCGTGTGGTGCCATACAGGATGGCGTTGCCGGCATCGCGGTCGCGACCGAGTTCGCGGACGAGGCCCTTCTCGATGAGCGAGGCGATGACGGCTTCGCTGTTGACGCCGCGCACGGCGTTCACCCCCTGCCGGGCGACCGGCTGATGATAGGCGATCACCGCAAGCGCCTCAAGCGCCGCCTGGGACAGCTTGCGGGTGTCCCACGACAACACGTATTCCTCGATGGACTCGTGGTAGGCGGGATGCGTGCCCAGACGCCAGCCACCGGCGACCTCACGCAGCTGAAAGCCTCGTTCGTCGCGCGCATACTCCTCGGCGATCGCGGCAAGCGCCATCTCCACCTCGGCGACGTTTCTGACGAGAACCTTCGCGAGACGCGCCGAGCTGACCGGCTCGTCGCTGACGAACAGCAACGCTTCAAGCGGACCCCTGAGGTCCCCGGAGTCGCTCACGCGGCTACCCCTTTCCCTTTAGCTTCACCACTTCGATGTCGCCGAAGACGTCGTCTTGCGTCAGCGACACCAGCCCGCGTTTGTAGAGCTCGAGAATGGCCAGGAACGTTACCACGCGCTCTTCGGTTCGCGCGCCGGCCGCAAGAAGCTCGGAGAACATCGCTCGCTTGCGCTTGGCCAGCATGCGGGCAACGCTTTCCACGTGCAGCTCCAGCGAGATAGGCGCGGCGGCGATATGCTCGGCCTGAAGCAAGAAGACCTGGCGACTGTGCTCGAGGTCGGCACAGATCACCGCGAGCGAGCGCAGCGTGAGGCCCTCGAGATAGTCGGGCATGAGCTTGAGGAAGCGCTCCTCAAGACCCGCCGCGCGCGGGTGCATCTTGGTCTCCGACTCCAATCGCGCGGCAAGCTCGGCCGCCGCGTTCTTGAACTGCTTATACGCGAGCAGACGCGTGACGAGCAGCTCGCGCGCCTCCTCGGGAGAAAGGTCCTCGTACTCCTCGCCGAGGTCCACGACTTCTCGCGGGAGCAGGTTCGCGGCCTTGAGTTCAAGAAGCGTTGCCGCTACCAGGAGAAAGTCGCTTGCGACCTCTAAGTCGAGGTCCTCCATGCGCGCGACCTCGGCCAGGTACTGATCGGCGATCTCGGCGATCGAGAGTTCGCTTACGTCTACCTTCTGACGCGCGACAAGCGTCAGCAGCAGGTCGAACGGTCCCTCGAAGGCGTCTGTCTTGATGTGGTACGCCATGGCTAGACGCCGCTGTCGACGTGCATCGCCCGCCGGACATCGGTCATGAGCGCGTCTACCGCCGGACGGACGCTCGCGGCGCCTTCGGCCAGAACCTCCCATGCATAGCCCGGCTCGGAGGCGAGTTCCTTGCGCCGCGCCCGGAAGTCGCTCAGGTACGCGTTGAGGTCCTCGGCCATGGCGCGCTTGTGCGCCACGCAGCCACACTGGGCAACGCGGCAGCACCGGTCCCACTCGGCAACCTCGGCGGCATCGCCGATAAGCTTATGAATCTGCTGAAGCGGGCAGATAGAGGGATTGCCAGGGTCCGTCTTGAGCTTGCGCGCCGGGTCGGTGACCATGCTCATGACCTTTGTGGTGGTCTCGTCCTCGCTCTCCGAGAGGTAGATCGCGTTACCGTAGCTCTTGGACATCTTGCGGCCGTCGAGACCGGGCACGCGCGCGCCTTCGTTAGGGATGATCGCCTGCGGCTCCACGAGAAGGTTGCCGTACTGCGTGTTGAATCGGCGCACGACCTCACGAGTGAGTTCCAGGTGCGGCGCCTGGTCCTCGCCCACCGGGACCACATCGCCGCGCACGATCGCGATGTCCGCGGCCTGCATGAGCGGGTAGAGGAAGAAGCCGACGTTGCCCAGGTCCTTCTCGGAGATCTGCTCGCGCTGCTCCTTGTACGACGGCACGCGCTCAAGCCACGACATGGGCGTCACCATAGAGAGGTACATGGTGAGCTCGGCCACCTCCGGCACATCGGACTGACGGTAGATGGTCGACGTGCCCGGATCGATCCCGGCCGCCACCCAGTCGAGCACCATCTGCTCGGTGTACTCGCGGATGCCGCGCGTGTCCTGCCAGTCGCTTGTGAGCGCATGCCAGTCCGCCACGAAGTAGTACGCCTCGTACTCGTCCTGCAACGCGCGCATGTTAAGCAGGTTCCCGAACCAGTGGCCCAGCGTGAGACGCCCAGTGGGGCGGTAGCCGGTCAAGACGCGTTTGTTCGACATGCGGGACCTTTCGGACGACACGTGCGGGACCGGATCTATGATAGCGCACGACGGGTCGGCTACGCGCCTGTCAGCAGCCGCAGCACCGGGTACACAGTCGCCTGGAAGTACGCGGTGAACGGATCGAACTTGAACACCGCGGGCACGATCCACAACACCGCGATAAGGATGACGAAGCCGTAGCGCTCCCACTGCTCGTAGGCGGCCATCGCCCGCTCGGACAGGAACAGCGGCAGGATGCGTGAGCCATCGAGCGGGGGCAGCGGGATAAGGTTGAAGAACAGCAAGACGAGGTTCACAAGCGCGAAGAGGTACCCGAGCGTGCCGACCAGCCCGGTCATGCCGGCAAGGCGTACCACGACCGCACCGGCGGCCGCCATCACGAGGTTCGCACCCGGACCGGCCAGGCCGGTCAGGAACATCCCCATCCGGCGGTCACCGCGAAAACGGTACGGGTTCACCGGGACGGGCTTTGCGTAGCCGAAACCGGCACCGAACATCGCGATCATGAGCAACGGGAGCAGAATGGTGCCCCACAGGTCGATATGCGCGATCGGGTTGAACGACAGGCGTCCGCTGTCTTTCGCCGTCGTGTCCCCCAGCGCGAGCGCCGCGTACCCGTGCGCCACCTCATGGAACACGATCGCGGGAATGAGCAGAGCGAAGCTAAGGAGCGTGCCGAGCAGATCGATGTTTCCCACAGGAGATTGCCCTTCATGGTCAGCGGCGCGTACGTGCAAGCCGCGTCAGATTCGCGAGTTCGGCCTGACGGCCGACCGCTTTGCCGTCCAGGCGGTCGGCAAGCGCTTGGGTAAGGATAGCAGAGTAAGCCGGTCCGGGTTGCATCCCAAGCGCGATGAGGTCGTCACCGCTTACAGCAGCTTTCGTGCCCGAAAGGTCGTCGATGAAGCGTTCGACACGCTCGCGTTCAAGGCGCCCGCCGACCGCCCACAGGTAGATGAGCACCTCATGGGCGACCGGTTGCAGCAGGAAATACAGCCTGCTGTCACGCATCTTGCGCCGATCTCGCAGCACGGCGAGCAGCGCGGCGCCCCGCTCGGCAGCCATAACGGCCGGCACACCGTATTCCCGGCCGAATCGCAGACGCCGCAGCCAGCGTTCGGCCACCTGTCGATCCGCCGAGGCGGCAAGCGCCACCACAAGCGTGACCCGTCGTCGAGGCTGCCGGCTGAAGCGTCGCGCGAGCGCCGGATACGCCGCGTCGAGGCGCGCGACCTCGTCGAGCGCGCGGCCGCGATCGACGCCCTCGGGCACGAGTGCTGCGAACGCGCCGATCTCTTCAAGCCTGCGCAGCACCTCGGACACGCGCTCTTCATCGAGGATGTCGAGCATCTCCTCGCGGATCCGGGCGCCGCTTACCTCGGCCAGCATCTCCATATCCACCGCCTGCCGGAGCAATGCGGTCGTGGAACCGTCCATCCGGAACCCGTAGCGCTCTTCGAAGCGGGCCGCCCGAAGCACGCGGGTCGGGTCTTCCACGAACGACAGCGAGTGCAGGCATCGCACCACCCCGTGCTCCAGGTCCCCGAGACCGCCGAAGGGGTCGGTGAGCGCACCGAAGCACTCCGGTGTGATGCAGGCTGCCATCGCGTTGATGGAAAAGTCACGCCGGAAGAGGTCCTGCCTGAGCGAGGACCGCTCGACAGTGGGAAGCGCACCCGGTCGCGTGTAGTACTCGGTCCGCGCGCTCGTGATGTCGATGTGAAGCGTCTTGCTCGCCACAAGCACGGCCGTCCCGAAGCGCTTGTGGACGCGCAGGCGATACCCCAGCGCCTTCGAGGCCTTCTCGGCGAACGCCAGACCGTCGCCTTCCACGACGATGTCGACATCCAGGTTGGGCCTGCCCAGCAGCATGTCCCGCACGAACCCGCCGACGACGTGCGCTCTCAGGCCGGATGCGTCGGCAAGCTCGCCGATCGTGCGCACGGCGGCGTGGACCTCTTGCGGCAGGAGGTGCTCGAAGGAGTCCATGAACCGCTGCGACGCGGCCGTGCGCCTGCGAACCAGGCCGCGGTCCAGGTACGACTGTCCGTGTTCCGCGCGCAACAGGTCCTTGCGCGTGACGATGCCGAGCAGCGCTCCG
>JAJFTE010000074.1 GCA_021373175.1 Actinomycetes bacterium | reverse complement strand
AGCTTATCGAGGCCTACGACGCCAAGGTGCCCGAGGTGATCGTCGTGCACGACGACCTCGATCTTCCCGAGGGAAGCGTTCGCGTCAAGCGCGGTGGCGGTCATGGCGGGCACAACGGTCTGCGCTCGCTCACCGAACAGCTGGGCAGCGGAGAGTACATCCGTGTGCGCGTGGGTATCGGTCGACCGCCGGGCCGTCAGGATCCCGCAAATTTCGTGCTTGAGCCAATGGGCCGAGAAGCGTCCGAGCGCCTTGCGGCCATGATCCCGACCGCCGCGCAGGCGGTGCTGCACGTGCTGGAGAACGGCGTTGAGAGCGCCATGCAGGAGTATAACGGGAGCTAGCGGGCGACGCCCGGCTTACTTGAGGTACTTCATCGGATCGACCGGCGTGCCGTTCACGCGTACCTCGAAGTGCAGGTGCGGGCCGGTCGAGTAACCCGTCGAGCCGACCGTTCCGATCCGGTCGCCTTTGCGCACGCCCTGACCCACTGAGACCTTGATCCCGCCGTTCAGCTGGTGGCCGTAAAGCGTCACGACCCCGTCGCCGTGGTCGATCATCACTGTGTTGCCGTATCCGCTGCGTGTGCTTGCCCAGATGACCTTGCCGTCGCCGGCAGCCACGATCGGGGCGCCGTTGATTGACTGCGGCGGATTGAGGTTTCTGCCGATGTCGATGCCGCTGTGGTTCTCCCTGCCATGGAACGGGCAGATGCGTGGCCCGAAGGGAGACGAAACGCGGTAGAAGCCCGGAACCGGCCACGCCATTTCTCCCGCGTAGTACCCTGAGCCGTTGCCGTAGAGCTCGCGAGCGATCTTGTCGCTCTCGGCGTCCTCGGCGTCGGCCAGTGCGCGAAGGCGTGCGGCCTCCTTCTTGTTAGCGGCGAAAAGCACGGACTTGTCGTCTTGTGCGGCTTGCTGGTCCGCAAGGCGCATGTTCCGCTGGGAACGCAAGTGCTCAAGCCGCTGCTGTTCGGCCATGGCCTCGGCGCGCTTGGTGCTGACCGCTTCAAGCGAGCGGTCCAGCTCGTTCTTGGCTTTGTCGAGCGACACACGGGCCGTTTCCAGGGCCTGCGCGGTCTCCTGGTTCTGACGCATCATCCGCTGCGCGAGCGATGTGCGTGCTATGAGGTCTTCGATGTTCTTGCTGCCAAGAAGGATCTCAAGGAAGAAGAGGTCGCCTTGCTTGTACGATTCTTGCATGCGGGCGCCGAGCTGCGCCTGCTCGCTGTCGTACGTGGCCTGGTTCGCGTCGATCTGAGCCTGTTTGGCGTTCGCCTCTGCCCTGAGGGCATCCACCTCAGATTGAAGGCGATCCGCGCGCTCCGTAGCGCCGGCGACGTCGTTGGCGAGCGATGCCAGCTCCTTCTCGATGGCTGTCATGCGTTCTTCGAGCGAATCGATCTGGCTGGCGAGGTCGGCGGCCTTCTTTTCGGCGGCTGCCGCATCGGCGCGCGCATCGGCGGCTGCCTGCTCGTGCGCCCGAAGCTCATCGGGTGTCACCGCAAGCGCGGCGGGCGAGCCGATCATGGCGAACACGAGGGTGATCACGATGAGAAGTACAGGAGCGCTTCTACGTCTCATGCTGTGGTTCCTCCGGGGTGGCTAAACGAACGGCTCTTGGCTTCCGCCGGAAGGCGCTATCCTGGCAATCCTAGCAGCGATGATGGGTATACTGCAAATATGCACGGTCGGGGGAGCGCGTCGCAACAGGGAAGGAAGGTCGATCAGTATGTCCGACGATTTCCAGGGAACGCCTCCAGCACCAGAGATACCCCCCGCTCCGCCGGTGGGAGATGGCTCCGGTCCGGCGAGTGACAACAGCAAGGTCTTCGCCGCCATTGGATACGTGATTTGGCCGGTCGCGCTCGTGGCGCTGCTCATGGAGCCTTACAAGAACGAGAAGTGGTTGAAATCACACGCCGTACAAGCACTCGCTCTCAATCTCGTGATTTGGGTTCTTTCGGTGCTCACGATGCCGCTTTACGGCATCGGCGGGATAGCGGGTATCGCGGGATTCATCTACGCGATCGTTCTGGCCATCAAGGCGTACAACGGAGAAAGCGTGCAGATTCCGGTGATTCACGGCCTGGTCAAGAACTACCTGTAAGCGGGATTTACTCGCTGGCTTGCTCGGCGAGGCTGATCGCCGAATCCGCAGGGGCGGGCGCCAGATGCGTCCGCCCTTCGCTGTCGATGATGTACACTGCCAGGCCATGCCGCCTGGCGTACGCCAAGGCGGCGTCAGGGGCGTCAACGAAGAGCGCCGTCGAGAGGACGTCACTATCGGTGCCCGAGATGCGGCCGACGACCGTGAGCGAGCGGATCCCGCGAGCTGGCGCCCCGGTCTTCGGGTCGAGGATGTGGTGGTACCGTACTCCGTCTCGCTCGAAGAACTGCTGGTAGTCGCCGGACGTCGAAAGCGAACCCTCGCCGGTCCACTCGGCGATCAGGCGGACGACGTTTGGCTTACGTGGATCCTCCACACCGACGCGCCATGGCTTAGCGTCCGGCTTCGTGCCGAGGGTGACGGTCGTGCTGCCTGCCGAGATGAGCGCCGCCGTGACCGCCGCGCTGCTTCGCAGACCGTCGCGCGCGGCCTCCAGGGCGAGGCCTTTGGCGGCACCGCCGAAGTCCAGCCCCGGAACCCCGGTGGCGTCCGCAACCCGACGGAACCGCATGCGGGCACCATCGCGCTCGGGCATCGATGCTGCGTGAAGCGCCGCAGACAGCGCCACATCCGTGGGGACGCGGTTGGCGCCGCCGAAGTCGTAGAGCCGCTCGACGCCGAGCAGATACGGCGAGAAGGTGTCTCCCACGCCGAGGCGGTCGACAGCGTCGAAGATGAGGCCCGCATCGGCAGGCAGCTCATGCCACTCGAATGGCGTCGCGTTGAAGGCCGCCACGGTCGAAGTCGCGCTGTAGGCGTTCAGCTCGGCCTCCACATCCGCGATCGTCGCAAAGGCCTCGTCGATCGCGCGCCGTACGCCTGTCTCATCGGTGCCGTAAGCGTCGATCGTCACGATGGTGCCGAGCGCTGGCCGACTGACGCTGACCGGTCGGGGCGTTGATGCACAGCCTGATGGTGCCACCAGGGCGAGGGCGAGAGCGAGAGCGGTGATACGTCGATGCGGCAACGGGCCTCCCGTGCGCGAGTGCACTGTCGCTAGTATACTTATCCGCACGCTCTTAGGACTTCTCGGAAAGCAGGCCCGCCATGTTCCCGATCATCCGCCAGCGGCAGCTCTCGGAGTCCGTCTTCGAGATGGATGTGGAAGCTCCCGCCGTCGCGCGGAAGGCAAAGGCGGGGCAGTTCTTCATGCTTCGCGTCGACGAGCACGGCGAGCGCATTCCGCTCACCTTCAGCGACTGGTCCCCCTCGGACGGCTGGATTCGCTTCATCTTCATGCGGGTCGGGAAGACCACGCACCAGCTTTCGCACCTCGTGGTGGGCGACTCGCTCACCGACGTCGTCGGGCCGCTCGGCGTGCCGACGCATGTGGAAGGCGTCGGGCGTGTTGCGGTCGTCGGCGGGGGCGTAGGCGCGGCGGTGGCGTACCCGGTCGCCCGCGCGATGGCCGAGGCGGGCAGCGACGTCACCGTCATTCTCGGCGCCCGGAACCGCGAGCTGCTCATCCTTGAGGACGAATTCCGGGCGCTGCCACTCAAAGAGCTCGTTGTGGTGACCGACGATGGCTCGGCAGGCCGAAGGGCGCTCGTCACCGAACCGCTGAAGGAGCTCTGCGAGGCCAGCGCGCTCGATCACAGCATGGCGATCGGGCCGGCCATTATGATGAAGTTCTGCGCAGCCACCGCGCGTGAGTTCGGCGTGCCGATCACGGTCTCGCTCAACCCGATCATGGTGGACGGCACCGGCATGTGTGGCGCCTGCCGCGTGAGCGTGGCTGGCGAGACCAAGTTCGGGTGCGTCGACGGCCCCGACTTCGACGGCCATGCCGTGGACTTCGAGGAGCTCATGAGCCGCCAGCGCGTGTACTCGGACCTTGAGCGCGAAGCCGACGCCGACTTCAGCAGGGAGTGCTCATGCCACCGGTAGACGATACCCCCGCCGAGAAGCCCCGCCGCAGGCCGTCGCGCGCCCCGCGCACGCCAATGCCCGAGCGCGACGCCTCCGAGCGCGCGCGCGACTTCGCCGAGGTCTCGCTCGGCTACTCCGAGGAGCAGGCCGTTGCCGAGGCCAACCGCTGCCTGCAATGCAAGAACCCCACGTGCATCGAAGGATGCCCTGTCAACATCGACATCAAGTCCTTCATCGCCCGCATCATCGATGGCGAGTACGCAGCGGGCGTGGCGGTCCTGAAGCAGCGCAACGCGCTACCGGCTGCCTGCGGGCGCGTCTGCCCGCAGGAAGAGCAGTGCGAGGCGTCGTGCGTGCTCGCGCGCACGAAGGAGCCGGTCGCGATCGGGCGCCTCGAGCGCTGGCTCGGCGACTTCGACCTTGCCTGCGACCTAGAGCACCGTTGCGTGCCCGAGGTGGGAGAGCCGAGCGGTGCGAGCGTGGCGGTCGTGGGCTCCGGCCCGTCCGGCCTTGCATGCGCGGGTGAGCTGCGGCGCCGCGGGCACGCTGTGACGGTCTTCGAGTCGCTCCACGCGCCGGGCGGCGTGCTCACGTACGGCATCCCGGAGTTCCGGCTCCCCAAGTCCATCGTCCAGGCCGAGATCGAGATGCTTCGCGTGATGGGCGTCGAGGTCGTGACCGACGTCGTGGTGGGCGCTACGTACACGCTCGACGAGCTGCTTGCCGAGGAGGGCTTCGACGCCGTCTTCATCGGCAGCGGCGCAGGTCTGCCGCTCTTCCTCGGCATCCCCGGCGAGAACTTGAACGGTGTGTACTCGGCAAATGAGTTCCTCACGCGCGTGAACCTCATGAAGGCGTACGAGTTTCCCGCCTACGACACGCCGGTGTGGCGTGGCCGCAAAGTGGCGGTCGTGGGGGGCGGTAACGTCGCGATGGACGCCGCGCGCACGGCCAAGCGTCTTGGTGCCGAGGAGGTCTTTCTCGTGTACCGGCGTTCCGAGGAGGAGATGCCCGCGCGGCGTGAGGAGGTCCACCACGCGCAGCAGGAAGGTATCGAGTTCAAGATGCTGTGCTCGCCGCTTGAGATCTTGGGACACGACGGGTTCGTGACCGGCATGCTTGCCACGCGCATGGAACTCGGTGAGGCCGACGCCAGCGGGCGCCGGGCGCCGATGTGCGTCGTGGGCTCGGAGTTCGTCATCGACTGCGACACCGTGATCGTGGCGCTCGGTACGAAGGCGAACCCGCTCATCGCGAAAACGGCGCCCGACCTTGCGTTGACCCGTCGCGGCTACATCGCCGCGAACGATCACGGAGCGACGAACAAGCCGGGCGTGTTCGCCGGTGGAGACATCGTGACCGGATCGGCGACCGTCATTCTCGCGATGGGCGCGGGGAAGAAGGCAGCCAGCGCGATCGACCGGTGGCTGGCCGAGCGGCGCGGGTAGCCGCTGGCCGGAACCGTGCGGTATACTCGCGCTGCGACGACCGGACATCCGGCTCCCAGGAGCTGATGAAAGGTTCGTCGTCTCGGGCAAACGTGGTCGTTGGAAGGGGCGCCATGGAAGATCCCATCAACGTCCTATGTGTCGACGATGATGTCTCTATCGTCGAGATGATCAAGATGGGCCTCGAAGCCGACGGGATGAACGTGCTCTCGGCCGGTGATGGCGCGGAAGCGCTCGAGGTGCTCCAAGGCGAGACGGTCGACGTCGTGCTCCTCGACATCATGATGCCGAGAGTGGACGGCTGGATGGCGCTCATGGAGATCAGGAACAATCCCCTGACGGCCGACATCCCCGTCATCAT
>JAJFTE010000066.1 GCA_021373175.1 Actinomycetes bacterium | reverse complement strand
GCTCGGAAAGCGGGGGAAGTACAAGAAGATGACGCCGCATCGCATCGCGGTGGAGTTGCTTGCCCACGGAGTGGGGTACTACGCAGGGAAGGGGCTCTCGGCTGCGAGTGTCAAGAGGCTGAAGACTTTCGGGGCGCGACTGGTGAACGCCGGAAAGAAGGTTCAGGTGAACAACGATGACCCACGGGCGTGGATGTACCATGTGGTATGGAATGCGTCACGGCTCGCGGGCATATGCTACTGACGACCCCAAGACGACCCTCTCGACAGGAGTCTGGCGTCGACTTGCAGCGGTGATCACACTGGCGGTTACGTGCCTGTCCCAAACGTCGTGCGTCTCCGGACCGCAGCCGAGCGGAGAGCTTGAGCGGCCGCCGTTCCGCGTCGAGGCACGCACATGTCTGGATGATCCTAGCCGGGCCGAGATATGCTACGTGGCCTTCCCTGAGCCTGGTAGTCTCACGGAGGTCTCTGTGAACGCACTCGTCGACGGCTTGAGCCATGAGCTCTTCCGTGTGGTGGAGGACGGCAGGACGGCCGGCCTCAGCGAGCCACCCGTGCTGAAATGGGAGGGGGACTACCTGTACCTGTACCTCGCCGACATCGACTACGCAAGCGGCGGTGTCTTCTGGGATGATGAAGGGGGGCTGAGGCGCACCATCGGCAGCGGCTCAGCGAACGTCCTTGTGAGGTACCGCATGACGGACGGACAGATCCGTGTCATCGACACAGGCCAGCCAGGCAATCGCCTGGTGCTCGACTTCGTGCCCGATGGGGCACAGGCGGTCGTGGTCTGCGAGGAGCGACGGGGAGCGGACCCGTTCGGCATCTGGACGGACTCTATAGGGTATCTGGTGCCGGGAGGCGCTCTGGATATGCCGATAGTGGGCCAGAGCGCGCTCAGGATCCGGGCCGATGCGACCGAGGACGCGGTGGTGTTCCCTGCACTGACGGGGGTGTACGCCATGGACCGCCAGGATGGGGAGGTGCGCTGCCTCGTCAAGAAGGACCTTCGCCAAGCCGATTTCGCGCAGGTGGTCTGCGGACAAGACGGCGGGTGGATCCTCATCTACGAGGAGACACAGCCGTGGGACCCCGATCCGCTTCTGCGGCACGCCGTCACGCGTGTGGAGCGGTACGACGGCGCTTCGAAGCTTACCGCTTCCAGGAGCTTCGAGAGACTGACAGACTACGCAGTCGCCGGGAGCGGCGGGGTCATGCTCGCCGGAGTGGCGCCTGCCCAAGACGGCTACTCTGTCGATTCTTGCTACGTGTCATTCGACGCCCTGAACACGACCGAACTTGATCGCTATCTGATCGACGAGAACGTCTTCCAGGAATACTACGCTCCCCTGTACGAAGGTCTGAGCAAGGGGGACTTCCCCGACAGGGTCGGCTTTGACACCGTCTCCGTCCCAAGCTGGGGGTACTCTCCCAAACGCGACGAGTTCGTCATGATCGAGCCGCATTCACAGAGAATCGTCGAGCGTTTTACGCCCTAGAGGAGCAACCGCATGAGCACACCCGGGCGTGCCTACTGCTCGGCCCGCTACTACGATCCTGTCACCTGCCAGTTCCTCGCCAAAGACCGCGCCCGCGCTGACGGCGAGGAGAGCGCCGACCAGTACTGCGGCGGGGACCCGGTGGGAAAGACGGACCCGAACGGGGAGTGCGACAAGGACACGTTCCGCAGGGCAGTGTCGCGCTCGGTCGCCGCTCACTTGGGTATCAGATCATTCATTCATTCCAGATGAACAACCCCGTCGCGATGTGGTGGTCGCGTTCGACTGTTGGGCCGTCGTGCGGAA